>JADGQZ010000190.1 GCA_017881345.1 Myxococcaceae bacterium
ATGCCCCCCGGCTACCGGGTGGGCTCGGCCGGCTTGGGCTCCACGGTCTGGGACTGCGAGACCTGCTGGGCAGTGAGCGCCTGCAGGAGCTGGTTCACGTTCAGGGTCTGGAGCCCGACGCCCGACTTTCCGCCCGGGATGAAAATGAGATCCTTGCCGGTGAGGGCCTCGGCGATCTTGAGCTTCACCAGCGCCGTCCCTCCGGCCCCGGCGAGCGCCTCGTTCTGCTTCCGGATCCCCTGGGCGTGGGCCTTCTTCTCCGCGACCAGGGCCTCGGCCTGCTTCTGGTTCTGGAAGAGCTGGGCGTCGGCGCCGAGCTTGGCCGTGTCCAGAGCTCCCTGGGCGCCGGCGAGCTGCTGGTTGACGGTCCCCTTGGCCTTCTGCAGCTCGCTCTTCACCTGCTCGGCGGCGGCGCGGGCCTCGCTTCGCATCCGCTCGCTGTTCTGCTCGGCCAGCTTCTTGTCCCGGATGACTCGCTCGTACTCGGAGCTGAAGTGGTGCTCGCCGAGGATGACCTGCCGGACCAGGATGCCCTCGGGCTCGAGCGCCGCCGCGAGCTTGTCCCGCGCCTCGGCCGCCTTGGCGAAGCGCTTCTCGGACACGTAGAACTCCTCGCTCCGGAGCGAGTTGAGGACGTCCCGCACCACGCTCCGGCACGCCGGGCGGACGAGCTTCTCCTTCACCTGCGCGGTGTTCTCGCCGACCTTGTTCAGGAGATAGGCGGCGCGCTTCGGGTCCACGGCCCAGGCGACGGTCACGTCCACGCGGATGTCGTTGCCGTCGATGGTCTTGAAGAACAGGTCGTCCTCGGCCGAGCGGTCGCCCTTCTTCGCATCGCGCACCATGCTGAGGTTCTGCAGCGAGATGTCGAAGGTGTTCCAGTCGGTGAGGAAGATCGGGAACATGTACGTCGCTCCCGGTGCGTAGACCTCCTCCTGGATCCCGGGCTTGCCCAGGAGCCCACCGAGCGTGGCGCGACGGGTGAGGACCCCCACCTCGGTGCTGTGGGTCGAGTGGCAGGTGCAACCCGCGAGGGGGAGCGCCAGGAGCAGGGGCCAGAGCAGCCCTCTCATGGCCCGCTCCGGACGTCGAAGCGCTTGAGCGCGGAGCGGAGGTCCAGCGGGTTCACGCCGGACTCGCCATCGGTGGGGACGACGATGACCTTGGTGCCCCGGAGCACCTCGGCCATCTTCAGCCCCACCAGGTTCTCGGCGCCGACGCCCCGGAGCGCCTCGTTCTCCAGCCGCGTTCCCTCTGCCTCGGCGAGGGTCATCGCCAGCTCGCCCGCGGCGCGCTGGCGACGCGAGTAGAGGTCCGCCTCGGCGTCGAGCTTCTTCTTCTCCGCGTCCCCGCGGGCCAGCTCCACCCGGACCGTGGCCTGTCCGAGGGCGACCACCCGGTCGCGCTCCGCGGTGGCGGTCGCCAGCTCCGCCTCGGCGATGTTCTTGAAGACGGTCTGGTCCTGGATCTTCCGCTGCTCGATGGCCGCCTGGTAGCGCGCGTCGTATGCGTAGCGCCGCAGGAAGATGTGGGTCACCCGGATGCCGTTGGGGACCAGCTCTCCGTTCAGCTCGTCCCGCGCCCTGCGCGAGCGCGCGACCCGCTTGTTCACGTCGTAGAACTCCTCGGCGTCCAGCTGCCCCAGCCACTTGCGGAGGAGCTGCTCGGTCCGTGGGATGACGAGCGCATCCTCGTAGAGCTTGCCCGGACCGATGGTGGTCAGGACCTTGTAGGGATCCTCGATGCGGTAGAGCACCGAGAGGTCCACCGTGACGGTGTAGCCCTCGGAGGTCTGGATGTTCATCGCCGGGGTGACCCGCTTGTCGTCCTTGGGGCGCTCGTTGGGATCGCTGGTCAGGTCGAGCGACTGGATGTCGGTCGGGAAGACGTGCAGCCGCTCCGTCCCGGGGCTCACGAAGTGGAGGCCCGGGTAGTAGACCTCGGGGAGGATTCCCTTGTGCCGTCCGACGATGACCTGCTTCACCGCGAACTCGTTCGGCCGCACGTAGACCGTGCACACGCCCCAGGCCACCAGGACGAAGAGCCCGGCGGCGAGGACGAGGTAGAGCCTGCGTCCGGGCCGCGCGCCGAACACGCGCCGTCCCGCGGCGCGGAGGTCGAACCGGCGGGCCGGCATGGATGGGACCTGCATCGGGGACTTCAGCCCTTCTGCCGGAGCCGGTCGGGGGACGCCGGGAGGGCGGCCGCGGGAGGCTCGGGCGATGACAGCGGTTGGTAGAGCGCCAGCTGCGCCTCGGCGTCCTGCAGGTCCTCGACGATGGCCCGGAGCGCGCGGCGGTGGCGGCGCCGGTGCAAGGCGATCTGGAGATCCGGGATGAAGGGCGCGCCGAGCAGCATCCCGAAGGCGAGCAGGTCCCAGCTCGTGGGGATGGGGATGAACGGCGCCTTCACCAGGAACACTCCCAGGAAGAAGCCGCCCAGGCCCCAGACGATGCGGGACAGGAGATCCCCGCCCCGCCACAGCCCGTATCCGCGCTGCTCGAGCGCGGTCTCCCGCTTCGCCTCCGCGAGGTAGCGGGGCAGGGCGACGTCCTCGAGCTTCTCCTCCACCCGGGCGAACCACGCCGGGTCGTCGAAGGTCTCGAGGAAGCTGCGACGGACGTCCTCGAGCTCGCTGCGGAACGCGGCCCTGAGCTGGTCCTCGACCGCGGGAGACCAGGGTCCCAGGCCCGGGCGCCGGCGCTCGGCCCCAGCGATCAGCACGCCGGCGAGGAAGGGAAGCCGGAAGCGATCCGGGTACATGGACCGCGGAAGGGTAGCACCTTGGAGCGCGCGGATGCCTGCGACACGCCGGCTCACTTCTTGGGGGCGGCCTCCAGGGTCAGCCAGCCGAGGCGCGAGACCTCACCGCTGGACTTGCCGAGCAGGGCGCAGAGGACCTCGCGGTTGAGCGCCTTCGCCTCGTCGCGCTCGACCTTGCCCGCCGCGCTCCAGTCCGACGCCGTCTGCTGTGCCGCGAAGAGGGCGGCGGTGAAGGGGAGCACGTCCACCTTCTGGGTCTCCTCCAGGGAGCGCTGGGAGACCTGGTACAGGTCCACCAGCCGTGCCTTCCGCTCCTCGCCGGAGAGCGCGTTGCGGAGGTAGATGTCGAGGAAGAACGCCACGATCTCGATGGCCGCCGACTCCGCCGTCCTCTCGCGGGCGTGCGCCTCGGAGAGGAATGCCGGGAGCACCGGGATGTAGGGCCGCACCACCGCCGCCGGGTCGTCGCCGAGGTTGGGCCAGAGGCGGCGCACGGCGCTCCAGACCTCGCGGGTGTACGCGTCCACCGACGGTCGCTGCCGCATGCGCGAGCCCTCCCCCGGACCACTCTACTCACCCCTTGCTTTCCGACGCTCGTGCGGTCCGCCGCCGGGGCCGCCCTCGCTCAGTCGGGGAGGGGCGGGGCGTCGCCCAGAGAGATCCCCAGCTCGCGGCACGTCCGGATGGTGTCACTGTCGACGGGCACGTTCTTCCGGCGGGAGGCGGCGCCCTCGAGCGGGACGGCCACCATGCCCTCGGGCGGCTGGTAGGCGACAAGCACGTTGCGCTTCCCCTCGGCGAGGAAGCGGACCGCGGCGGCCCCGTAGCGGAGCGCGACCAGGCGGTCGAACGGGGTAGGGGAGCCGCCGCGCTGCAGGTGTCCGAGCACCAGGGCGCGGGTCTCCTTCCCGGTGCGCTGGCCCACCTCGCGGGCGACCCACTCGGCGACGCCGCCGAGGAGCGGCTCCTGTCGCCCGGGAGTGGACTGGGCGCGGGTGGTGAGCTGGCCCCCGATGGGCTTGGCGCCCTCGGCGACCACGATGATGCCGTACGCCTTCCCGCGGCGCTCGTTGGCGCGGATCTTCGCGCACACGTGCTCCACGTCGAAGGGGATCTCGGGGAGGAGGATGACGTCGGCCGACCCGGTGAGGCCGGTGTGGAGCGCGATCCACCCGACGTACCGGCCCATGACCTCCACCACGAACACCCGCTGGTGCGCGCTGGCCGTGGAATGCAGCTTGTCGACGGCGTCGGTGGCGGTGGAGACCGCGGTGTCGAAGCCGAAGCTGTAGTTGGTGTCGGCCAGGTCGTTGTCGATGGTCTTGGGGACGCCCACCACCGGGATGCCCTTGGCCGCGAAGCGTGCGGCCAGCCCCATGCTCCCGTCGCCGCCGACCGCCACCAGCGCGTCGAGCCCGAGCGCCCGGAAGTTGCGCACCACCTCGTCCGAGAGGTCGGCGAAGGTCACCTCACCGGTGGGTCCCTTCACCGGGAACCGGAAGGGGTCGGCCCGGTTGGTGGTGCCGAGGATGGTGCCCCCGCGGTCGACGATGGCCTCGACGTGGGCCGGGGTGAGCCGGGTGGTCTTGCTCGGGTCGAGCAGGCCGGCGTACCCGGTCTGGATGCCATAGACGTCCCAGCCCCGGTGGTGCGCGGCGAGCACCACCGCGTGGATGACTGCGTTGAGCCCGGGCGCGTCCCCGCCGCCGGTGTTGATCGCGATCCGCATCGAATCGGGTGGAGCAATTCGCGTACCGCCGGCTTCCCCTGGGTGCCACGCGTCCGGAGCGCGCAATGCGTGCGCAGGGCGCATCGCTTCTCCGTGTGGCGTGCTAGGACGCCGGGTCCTCATGCCCGGGTCCCTGCTCCGCCGGAAGGCCGTGGAAGCCTGCCAGGCCGATGCCGACCGCGCCGAACACCAGCTCAAGCGTTCCCTCGGGGTGTTCTCGCTCACCGCGCTGGGAATCGGCGCGGTCATCGGCGCCGGCATCTTCAGCTCGCCCGGGACGGCCGCGGCCGGCGGCGGCTCGCACGTGGCGGCCGGGCCGGCGCTCGTCCTGTCGTACATCGTGGTGGCCCTCGCCTGCGGCTTCGCGGCGCTCTGCTACGCCGAGATGGCCTCGATGGTGCCGGTGGCCGGCAGCGCGTACACCTACGCGTACGTCACGCTCGGCGAGCTCCTGGCCTGGATCATCGGCTGGGACCTGATCCTCGAGTACGCCGTGGGCAACGTGGCGGTGGCGGTCAGCTGGGCGGACTACTTCAAGTCGCTCCTGGCAGGGCTCGGGCTCGCGCTGCCCGACTGGTTGTCGACCACGCTCGACCACGCCCGGCAGACGCCCGGCCTGCTCGCCGCCGCGCCGCACATCCTGGGCGTGCCCATCGTCCTGAACCTCCCCGCGGGGCTGATCGTGGCGCTGCTCACCGTGCTCCTGGTGCTGGGCATCCAGGAGAGCGCACGGGTGAACACCGCCATGGTGCTCCTCAAGCTCTTCATGGTGGTGGGCTTCATCGGGGTGGGCGCGTTCTACATCAAGCCCGAGCACTGGACGCCGTTCGCCCCCAACGGGATCACCGGCATCCTGAGCGGCGCCTCGCTCATCTTCTTCGCCTACATCGGCTTCGACGCCATCTCCACCACCGCCGAGGAGGCGCGGAATCCCCAGAGGGACATCCCCCGGGCGATGATCGCCACCCTCGGCATCTGCACCGTCCTCTACGCGGCGGTGACGCTGGTCCTGACCGGGATGGTGAGCTGGCGCGATCTCGGGGTGGGCGACCCCCTGGCCAAGGCGCTCCAGTCCGCCGGCCTCCAGGCGCTGGCCGGGATCCTCTCGTTCGGCGCGGTCATCGCCATGACCGCGGTGCTGCTCGTGTTCCAGCTCGGCCAGCCCCGCATCTTCATGGTGATGGCCCGGGATGGCCTCTTGCCTGCCTGGGCAGCGAAGGTGCACCCGCGGTTCCGGACGCCGTACGTCACCACCATCCTGACCGGCATCTTCGTGGGCATTCCGGCGATGTTCGTGGACATCAACGAGGCCATCGAGTTCACCAACATCGGGACCCTGTTCGCCTTCGTGCTGGTCTCGGTGGGGGTCATCGTGCTGCGGCGGACCGATCCCGGGCGACACCGGCCGTTCCGCTGCCCCGGCGTCCCGGTGATGCCGATGCTCTCGGTCGTGGGCTGTGGGATCCTGATGGCGTACCTGCCGTTCATCACCTGGATGCGGTTCGCGGTGTGGCAGGCGCTGGGGATCGCGCTCTATTTCCTGTACGGCCGCCGCCACAGCCGGCTGGCGAAGGCGGCCTGAGGAGACCCCACACGTGGATGCCCACTACGAGCAAGTGATGGCTGCGCGGGAGAGGCTCGACGAGGGACCCCCGCGGGCCTACTTCGCGTACTCCACCATCCTCGACCGGGCGGCGTTCGAGGAGTGGCGCCACCAGCACGGGTACGACTTCTTCGATCTGCCGGCGGGGACCCGTGCAGAGGCCCTCGATCTCGGGCTGGTTTACGACTTCCCGTCGCGCTGGTGGGGCGGCCGGGTCGCCGGGCTCGAGGACCGTGCCGGCTCGTTGGTCCACGGGGTCCTCTTCGAGATAGCCCCGAAGGACTGGCCCATCGTCCAGCACAAGGAGGGCGCCATCACGCACATGTGCGTGGAGCGCGAGGTCCGTGTGCGGACGGACGCCGGGGAGCGGGCCGCGACCGCGTTCACCACGGCGCCCGGGCGGCGGAGCGCGGACGGACCGGTGAGCCCGCGCTTCGTCGAGGCGCTGGTCCGGGGCGCCCGCGCGGCGGGGCTTCCCGAGGGGTGGATCGAGGCGCTCGGAAGAGGGGGCTGAAGGCTGCTCCGAGGGGACGCCGGAGGCCCGGGTCTCCGCGTCCGGGCCATGACGACCCTGGCCTCGATTGCTCACGCTCCGGGGCGTCGCACTTGGGGCCCCCGAGCCGCCGGTCGGGCGAAAATCGAAATACATGCACCCGGGGTGCATGCATTTCCCGAGATTGGATGCACCCTGTATGCATCCATCTCGATTCTTCGCCTCGCCACCCTTGGCCGGCCGCTGCAACCTCCTGAGCCGCAGACCGGGGTGTCGCAGGGGCACGCCGGTCCGCGCCGCGCCGCGGACCGAGGCCAGCGTCGTTCGGGCCGTGCGTTCCATCCCCGGACGCCAGCCGTTCCCCTCGGGCCCGGCCTCGGAGCGTGAATCGAGCGGTCGGGCGCCGGGCTGCTCCAGGGCCCAGCTCCGACGCACGCTGTCACACACTGCCCACTGCGGACGGATGACGGTTTGCGTCCTTCCTCGCTGGGTAGGGTCCGCCGCCGATGCGGACACTGATCAGCAGCTTGCTCGTCGGACTCCTCGCGTGCAGCGGCGGGGTCTCCTTGACGGACGCCACGGTCGCCACGCCGGCGCGACCGGGCCAGCGACCCGCCCCGGGCACGTGGGACGCAGGCCCGGGCCTGACGCCGTCGACGGCCGATGCGGGGCCGACCTCGGGCGATCCATCGCCGGCACCGGACGCCGGCGACCCTGCGCCGAGCCCGCCGGCTCCTGCCCCACCGCCGCCGCCCCCTCCTCCGGCGAAGGCGCCGATCTTCCCGTCCGACAACGCATGGAACACCCGCATCGACGGTGAGCCGGTCGACCCGTCGTCGGACGCGTACATCGCGGAGATGGGCGCCGACGATCCGCTCGAGGCCGCCTGGGACGCCGAGGGCGACGGGATCCCATACGAGGAGGTCGGGCAGGACCAGCCGATGGTCCCGGTCTCCTACTGGGGCTTTCCGCACGAGAGCGACCCGGGACCGTTCCCGATTCCCTCGAACGCCCAGCCCGACCCCTCGACGGACCGCCACGTCATCGTCGTCGACCGCGAGCGGGGCTTCCTCTACGAGCTCTTCCAGGGCGGACGGAACGGGGATGGCTCCTGGAACGCCTCCAACGGGGCGCGGTGGAACCTTCGCTCCAACGGGACCCGGCCGCTCCGGTGGACCTCGGCCGATGCGGCGGGGCTCCCCATCTTCCCGGGCCTGGTCCGCTGGAACGAGGTGGACTCGGGGTACATCGGCCACGCGCTCCGCTTCGTCGTCGGCCACAGCCAGCAGGGCTTCGTCTGGCCCGCCACCCACGCCGCCGGCACCTGCCCGACGTGGTCGCACTGTCCGCCCATGGGGCTCCGGGTCCGCCTCAAGAAGGACGTCGACATCTCCGGCTTCAGCTGGCGGATGCAGGTCATCCTCCAGGCACTGAAGGACTACGGGATGATCGTCGCCGACAACGGCGGAGGGACCAGCTGGTGGCTGTCCGGAGCACCGGATCCGCGCTTCTCCGACGAGGAGACGCGCTCGCTCACGCGCATCCGGGGCCGTGACTTCGAGGTGGTGAAGCACGGGGCCATCAGCCCTCAGTGAGCGCGTCCTCCGGCCACCCGAACCCCACCTCGGGGTACAGCGCATCGGCGATCCGCAGGAGGCGCGTGTCCAGCCGCTGCGCCCCGAGCGCCTGGTAGAAGCCGTGCGCCAGGATGTTGGCCTCCAGCGCCCAGACCAGCACCGGCGTCAGCCTCCGGGCCGCGAGCCAGTCCATCGTTGCCCGGACGAGCGCCGTTCCGTGGCCCCGTGCCTGCTCCGCGGGGTGGACGTAGATGGCCTCCACCTCGCCGCGGTAGCCGCCCGACTCGCCGCGAGAGGGTCCCGCCGTGCAGAAGCCCACCACCCCGGGGTCGTCCACGACGTGGGTGATTCGCCGGCGGTCGGCGACGACGGTGCGCCAGCTGTCGGCGCTCCGCTCCACGTCCAGCGCGTCCAGGAACGCGTCGGGCAGGATGCCGCGGTAGGTGTGCTGCCAGGTGAGCACCTGGACCCGGGCGATGGCGGGCGCGTCGGCGGGCGTCGCCGGGCGGATCTGTGGCGCCAGCGCCCTCACGCGCTCCTCCGCTCCTCCGCGGCGTCGCGGGCGAAGAGGGACTCGAGCTCGCGGCGCGAGCGCTCGGCGATCTCGATGAGCTTCTTCTCGTCCCGCTGGTACCGGAACGACTCCTGGAGCATTCGCTCGTCGTGCTCCCGGAACCGGTCCAGCGTCGAGCGTGCGTCGGAGTAGGTGAAGCCGAGCTCCTGCAGCAGCTCCCCGGTCAGCTCGAGGCTGGAGAGGAACGTCTCGCGGGAGACATGCTCGATGCCCAGCTCCATCAGCTGGTAGGCGTGGGCTCGATTCCGGGCGCGGGCGAAGATCATCAGATGCGGGAAGTGCTCCTGCACCTCGCGCGCGGTCCGGACCGACGCCTGCACGTCGTCGATGGCCAGGACGAAGAGCCGGGCCTTGTCCGCCCGCGCGGCGCGGAGCAGGTCGAGCCGTGAGGCGTCGCCGTAGAAGACCTTGTTCCCGAAGCGCTTGAGGAAGTCGATCTGTGCCGGGTCGGCATCCATCGCGGTGAAGGGGATGCCCCGGGCCCGCAGGACCCGCCCCACGACCTGACCGAACCGCCCGAAGCCGGCGATGATGATGGGGGTGTCCTGCTCCACGTCTCGATCATACGGCCGGTCGTCGCGCATGCGGAGCCTCGGCGCGATGAGGCGATCGTAGGCCAGGGTGAGCAGGGGGGTGAGCGCCATCGAGAGGCTCACCACCAGCACCAGGATGTCCCGGAGCGGGTCGGCGAGGATCTCTTACGAGACCGCCAGCCCGAAGAGCACGAAGGCGAACTCGCCGCCCTGGGAGAGGAGCACTCCGAGCTCCCAGGCGGGCGGCCAGGCGTGGAGCACGCGCCGGCCCAGGGCACCGATCGACAGGATCTTGAGGCCGGTCATCCCGAGCACGAGCGCGACGATGAGGAGCGGGCGCTGCAGCAGCAGCTCGAGGGCCACCGACATGCCCACCGAGATGAAGAACAACCCCATCAGGAGCCCCCGGAAGGGCTCGATGTCCGCCTCGAGCTCGTGGCGGTACTCCGAGTCCGCCAGCAGCACCCCGGCCATGAAGGCCCCGAGCGCCATGCTGAGCCCCACCGCCGAGACGAGCACCGCCGTGCCCACCGCGATCAGCAGCGCCGATGCGGTGAAGACCTCCTGGCTCCGGGCCGAGGCGACGAGCCGGAAGGCGGGGCGGAGCAGCGTCCGTCCCACCAGGACGATGGCGACGATGAGTCCCGCCGCCTTGGCGAGCGGCACCCAGGAGGTGTCCACCCGGGCGCCCGCGGGACCGAGGAGGGGGAGCACCGCCAGGAGCGGGATGACCGCCAGGTCCTGGAAGAGGAGGATGCCGAACGCTGTCTGGCCGCGCGGCGTGGCGAGGTCGTTTCTCTCCCCGAGCAGCTGGAGGACGAAGGCCGTCGACGACAGGGAAAGCCCGAGCCCGGTGACGAGCGCCGCCTGCCAGGAGAGCCCGAGCACCAGCGCGCCGACGGCGAGGATCGCGCCGGTGAGCGCCACCTGCGCGCCGCCCACGCCGAACACGCGGGTCCGCAGCTCCCACAGCCGCCGCGGCTGCAGCTCGAGCCCGATCAGGAAGAGCAGGAGCACCACCCCGAGCTCCGCCAGGTGGCCCACCTCCTCCACGTCCGGGATGAGCCGCAGCCCGTGTGGGCCGATGAGCGCCCCCGCGACCAGGTAGCCCAGCACCGAGCCGAGGCCGAGCCGCTTGAAGAGCGGGACCGCCACCACCACCACCGTCAGGAAGAGCAGCGCCTCGCGGGTCCCGAGCATGCCAGGCCTTCCGTCAAAGCACGCCCTCCCTCGGCTCCACAACGCGTCTCGCCGTCACGGTCCCGGGGACAGCAACCACTGGACGGTCAGCGGGGGCAGATCGAGCTGGAGGGACTCCGGCAGCGCATCCCAGGGGAGGTGCTCGGTGCGCACCATCGAGGGGCCGCTCCGGTCGCGCCCGCCCACCGCCGCGGCGTCGGTGTCGAGGATGCGCTGCCAGCTGCCCGCGATCGGGGCGCCCAGCCGGTAGCCGGGCCAGGCCTGGTTGGCCAGGTTGGCGATGCAGGCGATGGACCGCCCCGAGCGGTCCCGGCGGAGGAAGCAATAGACGTTGCTGCTCGCCGCGTCGGCCTGGATCCACTGGAAGCCATCGGCACGGTCGTCCTGCGCGTGCAGGGCCGGGTGCTCCGCGTAGAGATGGTTGAGGCTGCGGACCAGAGCCTGGATCCCCGCGTGCGCCGGGTCTGCCAGGAGGTGCCAGTCGAGGCTCCGGTCGTGGTTCCACTCCGCCGCCTGGCCGATCTCGCCACCCATGAAGAGGAGCTTGCGGCCGGGGTGGGCCCACATCCAGGCGAGCAGGGCGCGCAGGTTCGCCGCCTTCTGGTCGTCGTACCCGGGCATCCGCCCCCAGAGCGAGCGCTTCATGTGCACGACCTCGTCGTGCGAGAGCGGGAGCACGTACCGCTCGCTGTAGGCGTAGAGGAGCCCGAAGGTGAGCTTGTTGTGCTCGTGCATCCGGTACAGCGGATCGGCGGCGAAGTACTTCAAGGTGTCGTGCATCCACCCCATGTTCCACTTGAGGGTGAAGCCGAGGCCGCCCTCGCCGACGGGCGCGGTGACCCTGGGCCACGCCGTCGACTCCTCGGCGATGACGTGCACTCCGGGGTGACGCGCGTGCACCGAGGCGTTGAGCTCGCGGAGGAAGGTGATGGCCTCCTCGTTCTCCCGTCCGCCCGACTTGTTGGGGACCCACTTGCCGGGTTGCCGCGAGTAATCGAGGTAGAGCATGGAGGCGACCGCATCCACCCGCAGTCCGTCCACGTGGTACTCGTCGAGCCAGAAGTGCGCGTTGCCGACGAGGAAGTTGCGCACCTCGTTGCGGCCGAAGTTGAAGACGTAGGTGCCCCAGTCGGGCTGCTCACCCTGCCGCGGATCGGCGTGCTCGAACATCGCCGTCCCGTCGAACCGGCCCAGTCCCCAGACGTCCCGCGGGAAGTGCCCCGGCACCCAGTCGATGAGGACGCCGATCCCCTCCTGGTGCATGTGGTCCACCAGGAAGCGGAAGTCGTCCGGGTGGCCGAAGCGCGCGGTCGGAGCGAAGTAGTTGCCGACCTGGTACCCCCACGAGCCGCCGAAGGGGTGCTCGGCCACCGGCAGCAGCTCCACGTGGGTGAAGCCCATGTCGCGGCAGTAGGCGGCGAGCTCCACGCCGAGCTCGCGGTAGGTGAGCGGGCGGTTGCCCTCCTCGGGGACGCGCCGCCAGCTGCCGAGGTGGACCTCGTAGATGCTCATCGGCCGCGCGAAGAGATCGCCGCGGGCCCGCTGCTCCATCCAGCCGGCATCACGCCAGGCGTACTGGTCCAGCGCGTGCACCACCGAGGCGTTCTGGGGCGGGACCTCGGTGCGGAAGGCGTAGGGGTCCACCTTCAGGAACGGAGGGCCTCCGCCGGCCGGACGGATCTCGAACTTGTACCGGGCGCCGTCGCCCAGCTCGGGCACGAAGAGCTCCCAGATCCCGGAACCGCCCATCCTCCGCATCGGGTGGAGCCGGCCGTCCCAGCCGTTGAAGTCGCCCACCACCGAGACGCCCGCCGCGGTGGGTGCCCACACCGCGAACGCCGTCCCGTACGTCCCGCCGTGGAGCATCGGGTGGGCCCCGAGCCGCTCCCAGGGGCGCTCGTGCCGGCCCTCGTTGACCAGGTACGCGTCGAGCTCGCCGAGCGTGGGCCAGAACCGGTACGGGTCGCCGAGGGTGAAGCGGCGGCCACCGGGATAGGTGACGCAGAGGTGATACGGACCGATGCCCCGGGGCGCGTGCACCTCGAACATGCCCTGACCGAGGGGACGCATCGGCCACTCGCCGCCGTCGTCGGCGATGACGGTGATGCCCTCGGCGTCGGGGCGGAAGGCGCGCACCACCGTGCCGCCGCCCGGCTCGGGGTGAGCCCCGAGGATCTGGTGCGGCTCGGGGTGGTGCAGGGCGCGGATGGCGTCGAGGGCACCCTGGAGCCCCGCGTCCCGGGAGGCGGCGGCGGTCACGCCAGCCCCTCGGCCGGGATGTGCGCCCAGTCGGGCCGCATCTGCAGCTCGTAGCGCAGCTCGTAGAGCGTCTTCTCGAGCTCCAGCACGTCGAGCATCACCCGGGTGTCCTCGATGCTCGCCGGGAGCAGCCCCGTGCCCTCGACCGCGGCGCGCCACCCCTGGAGGAACGCCGTCTTGGCCGCTCCCACCGAGCGCCGCCGGGCGGCAGGAGGCACCGCGGCGACGGCCGCGGCGTACGAGAACGAGCGGAGCATCCCCGCCACGTCGCGCAGCGGGGTGTGCTTCTCCCGCCGTGCCGCGTAGGGCCGCGTCGGCTCACCCTCGAAGTCGATCACCATCCAGTCGTCACCCGTCCAGAGGGCCTGCCCCAGGTGCAGGTCCCCGTGCTGGCGGATCTTCTGACCCGATGGGGCGACCGCGGCCAGCGCCTTCGCCCGCTCGGTGAGCGCGTCCTGCCGCTCGGCCAGCTCGGGGAAGCGGTCGGATGCCTTGGACAGGGTGACCCCCAGCTCGCCCACGATGGAGCTGCTCCAGCGCTGGAGGTCCTCCTGGTGAATGGGCTCCGGGGCGAAGGCCGGATCCGCGGGGTCGGAGGCGAGGACCCGGTGGAGCTCGCCAACCCGCGTGCCGAGCCGCTCCAGCCTCCGCAGAACCTCGCGATCCGGCTCATGGGCCTTCCGGAGCGCGTCGGTGAGGTAGGCCCAGCCGTCCCCCTGGTTGGGGACGAAGGCATAGAGCAGGGCCAGCTCGCTCGCGCTCGGCCCCTCGAGGGTCAACGAGGCCAGGAGCTGGGGCGTGGACCGGTACCCGTGGGTGGCCAGGAAGCGGCCCACCTCGACCTCCGGGGACAGCCCCACCTCGAGCTTGCGGAGGATCTTGAGAAGCACCCGCTCGTCGAGCACCAGGCTGGTGTTGCTCTGCTCGACGCCCAGCGCCCGGACCGCCGGCTCGGGGGGCAGGGCGGCGAGGAGCTCGCCACCGCGGCCGATGGTCTCGCTCCGGACCATGCCGGAGCCGAGCGGGACCTGCCGGCCGTCGCGGGCGAAGGAAAGCACGCCCCGCGCCACCGCCGGGTCCTCGAGCGCGTCGCGCAGGCTCCCGTCGGCCATCCGCTGGAGCAGCACGAGGTACGTCTCGAGCGAGCCGAGCACGTAGCTCACCCGCACGATCTCCACCTCCGCCTCGCTTGCCGACTGGATCGGGATGCGCTCCAGCACCTCCACCTTGGAGATGGGCACGCCCTTGCCGCCGAACCAGCGCTGCTGCTCGAGCCAGGTGGTGACCTCCTCGATGGTGGCGTTCATGGACCGGTTCCTCCACCCGGGGGCCGAAGCTGGAACCAGTAGAAGCCGTACGCACCGAGCGAGAGCTGGTACGGCCGGTCGGTGATGGGAGGGAACGCGGTCTCGGCGAAGAGCTCCACCGGGGTCCAGCCCTGCCACTCGGAGAGGTCGAGCTCGGCGGGCTGGGCGCCGCGCGCGAGGTTGCAGAGGCAGAGGAGGATCTCCTCCGGCGCGGAGCGAACGAAGGCCATCACCTTGCGGTTCGTCGGGTTCACGAACCGTAGCTTGCCCATCCACAGCGCCGGATGCTGCTTGCGGACCCGGATCAGCTCGCGAACCCAGTTCAGGAGTGAGCCAGTGTTCGCTTCCTGCGCCTCCACGTTGAGCGCCTGGTAGCCGTACACCGTGTCCGCGATGACCGGGAGGTATAGCCGGGCGTAGTCGGCGCGGCTGAAGCCGGCGTTCCGGTCCGGCGTCCACTGCATCGGCGTGCGGACGCCGTTTCGGTCGCCGAGGAAGATGTTGTCACCCATGCCGATCTCGTCGCCGTAGTACATGACCGGCGTGCCGGGCAGGCTGAAGAGGAGCGAGTGGAGCAGCTCGAGCCGCCGCCGCCCGCTGTCCATCAGCGGGGCGAGCCGCCGGCGGATCCCCAGGTTCAGCTTCATCCGCGGGTCCTTGGCGTACTCCTGGTACATGTAGTCGCGGTCCTCGTCGGTCACCATCTCCAGCGTCAGCTCGTCGTGGTTTCGCAGGAAGATGGCCCACTGGCACGTGTCGGGGATCTCCGGCGTCTGCTGCATGATCTCGACGATCGGCGTCCGCTCCTCGCGCCGCACCGACATGAAGAGGCGGGGCATCACCGGGAAGTGGAACCCCATGTGGAACTCGTCGCCGTCCCCGAAGTAGACGCGCACGTCCGAGGGCCACTGGTTGGCCTCGGCGAGCAGCACCCGGCCCTGGAACTCCGAGTCGATGGTGGCCCGCAGCTTCTTCAAGAAGGCATGCGTCTCGGGCAGGTTCTCGCAGTTGGTGCCCTCGCGCTCGAAGAGGTAGGGCACGGCGTCGCAGCGGAACCCGTCCACGCCCATGCGCAGCCAGAAGCGCATGACGTTCAGCATCTCCTCCTGCACCTCGGGGTTGTCGTAGTTGAGGTCGGGCTGGTGGCTGAAGAAGCGGTGCCAGAAGTACTGCTTGGCCACCGGGTCCCAGGTCCAGTTGGAGCGCTCGGTGTCGGTGAAGATGATGCGCGCGCCCTGGTACTTCTGGTCGGTGTCGCTCCACACGTACCAGTTCCGCTTCGGGCTGTCGGGGCGGCTGCGTGCGTCCTGGAACCAGGGGTGCTGATCGCTGGTGTGGTTCACCACCAGCTCGGTGAGCACCCGGATGCCCCGGGCATGCGCGGCGTCCACCAGGCGCTGGAAGTCCTCCAGCGTCCCGTACTCGGGGTGGATGGCGTAGAAATCGGCGATGTCGTAGCCGTCGTCCCGGAGTGGGCTGGGGTACATCGGCAGGAGCCAGAGGCAGTTGATGCCCAGGTCCTGGAGGTAGGGGAGCCGGGTGATGAGGCCCTGGATGTCGCCCTTGCCGTCGCCGTTCGAGTCGAAGAACGCGCGAACGTGCACCTCGTAGATGATGGCCGACTTGAACCACAGCGGGTCGTCGGAGGTCATTCGCGCCCTGCTCAGTAGAAGTAGTCGAAGGCCTGCTCGCTGCGCGCCGGCGCCCGGACCGTCCACACCGCCGCCGGCAGCTCGGGGGTGAGGGTCACCGTGGTGGTGTGCCCCCGCCAGAGCTGGCGCTCGCCGCCGAGCCGCTCCTCCACCTCCACCACCTCGCGGCCGCCCAGGCCGTAGCGCTCGAGCGGGAGCTGCAGCTCCGCGGTGTGCGTCCGGTACGGGTCGAGGCTCACCGCGACCAGCACCTGGCTGGTCCCGTCCTCGGTGCGCTTGCCATAGAAGAGCACCTGGGGGTCATTGCACTCCAGGAAGTGAAGCCCCTCGTCCCGCTGGAGCGCGGGCTCGGCGTGGCGGATCTCGTTGAGCCGGCGGATCCACTCCCGGATGTCGCCGGAGCGGCGGGTCCGCCAGTCGACCAGCTGGTACTTCTCGCTGTCGCGGTACTCCTCGCCCTTCAACACCGCCGCGTCGCAGAACTCGTAGCCGGAGTAGATCCCGTACGAGGCGCCGAGCGTGGCGGCGAGCGCGACCCGGATGCGGAACGCCGGAGGACCTCCCCGCTGGAGGAGCTCGGGCAGGATGTCGGGGGTGTTGGGCCAAAGGTTGGGGCGGAGCGCATCCGCCCACTCTGGCCGGCGCAGCTCCTGGAAGTATTCGGTGAGCTCGCGCTTGTGGTTCCGCCAGGTGAAGTAGGTGTAGCTCTGGCTGAACCCCAGCTTCGCCAGCGCACGCATCAGCTTCGGCCGGGTGAAGGCCTCGGAGAGGAACACCACGCCCGGGTCGCGCTCACGCACCTCGCGCAGCAGCCACTCCCAGAAGAGCAGGGGCTTGGTGTGCGGGTTGTCGACCCGGAAGATGCGCACCCCCCGCTCGAGCCAGAACAGGACCACGTCACGCAGCGCCGGCCAGAGCGTGCTCCGTCCGGGTCCGAGGATGTCGAAGTTGACGATGTCGTCGTAGCGCTTGGGCGGGTTCTCTGCGGTCTTGATGGTGCCGTCGGGCCGGTGCTGGAACCACTCCGGATGCTCGGAGACCCACGGGTGATCGGGCGAGACCTGGAAGGCGAGGTCGAGCGCCACCTCGAGCCCGTGCTCGGCGGCGCGCCCGACGAAGCGGCGGAAGTCCTCCAGCGTCCCGAGCTCCGGGTGCACCGCGGTGTGGCCCCCCTCGCGCGCGCCGATCGCCCAGGGGCTGCCCACGTCGTCCGGCTCGGCCTTCGCGGCGTTGTTCTTCCCCTTCCGGGCGGTGCGCCCGATGGGGTGGATGGGCGGGAGGTACACCACGTCGAAGCCGAGCCGCTCGGCCTCGGGCAGGAGCGCCTCGGCATCCTGGAACGTGCCGTGGCGCTCTCCGTGCGCCGCGCTGCGAGGGAAGAGCTCGTACCAGGCCCCGCTCCGGGCCCGCTCTCGCTCGACGAGCACCGGCCGCTCGAGGGGATCACGCCGGCCGATGCTGCGGTCCGGGTACCGGGTCGCGGCCTCGACCACCCGCACCTCGGTCGCCCGGTCGATCCCCTGCATCGGTGGGCCCTCGAGCGCGCCGGCCGCCTCCTCGAGGAGCTGCGCGTCGTGGCTCGCGTGCGCGGCCTCGGCCCGGGCGGCGCAGCCGCGGAGGAGCGCCGCGCCCTCGAGCAGCTCGCTCCGGACGTCGCGGCCCACCGCCACCTTGCGCTCCAGCTCCGAGACCCAGCTCCGGTACAGGTCCGGCCAGGCCTCGACGGTGAAGACCACCCGGCCCGGAGGTCCGAGCGTCACGTCCGCCGCCCAGCGGTCGTTGCCGAGCAGGTGCATCGGCACCGCGCGCCACGGGCCGGCGTCGGAGGTCGGCGAGATCTGGCGCCACCACACCACGGCGGCGAGGACGTCGTGCCCTTCCTTGAAGACATCGGCCTCGACATGGAGCGGCTCACCGGCGATGCGCTTCACCGCCGAGCGGCCGCCGTCGAGCTCCGGCGTCACCGCCTCGATGACCATGCTGCCGGCGCGCCCCGGGCTCTCGCCGGTCCGGGCTGCAGAGGCGTCGGCCGGAGCCGGAGATTGCCGGGAGGGCGTCACGGAGTCGGCACCACGTCCCCGGGCGAGGGGCGTTCCGCGCTCCGGTCCCGGGGTCTCGGCGTGCAGAGGTTTGGGGGGCGCGGGCTGGGCCATGCTGGGCTGGAAGCTGTACACGAAGGGAGGCTCGGCACCCCGGAGCAACGCGCAGAAGGTCCTCGGCCAGTGTTCACCCGCGGTCGCTGCCGGCGGTCCCGGAGGACTGGGCCTTCAGCGCTGCCTCGGTTGCCCGGAGCAGCGGCTCCGCCGAGACCGGTGCACCCGTGGCGTGGATCATCCAGAGATCCGGCGTCACCCGGCCATACGAGGCCACCCGCTCGAACTCTGCGCCCGACCGTGGGCCCTTCAGCTTCTCCTCGAGCTGGAAGGCGATGAGGTGCCCCAGGGGATAGGCGGGCAGGTAGAGGAACGACGGCGCGATGAGGTGCGAGTAGATGCCGAGCAGGGCAGAGTCCTTGCCACCGAGCACCGGCGCGTAGAACCGGTTCCAGATGCCACGGGCGAGCCCCAGCATCGCCTCGCGGAGCTGGGCGGGCGTCGCGTCCGGATGGGCGTACATCCAGTGCCAGACCTCGATGTCCAGGAGCGCCACGCCGGCGATCTCCCAGGTGCCCCAGAAGTCGTTGAGCGTCCGGAGCCGCTCGTCGCGCGCGCTCGGCTTGCCCATCCCCAGCAGCTCGAGATCCCGGGCCTGGAAGGTGAACGCCAGCGCCTCGGTGAAGGCGTTGCCGGGGACGCCGGCGAGCAGCGTGCTGTCCACCTCGTAGAGCGAGAAGACCTGCTCCACGCTGTGGCCCATCTCGTGGACCGCGATGTTGTATCCCTTGTAGTCCATGCCCCCCGGGGCGACCCGGGTACGCAGGTGGGGGAAGTCGCCCCGCCGGGCCGACTGGAGCGCGTGCCCCGAGCCGCGCGCGGGGTCCACCACGATCCGCTGGGCGAGCCAGGTTGCCTTCGCCGGGGTGAAGCCGAGCTCCCGGAGCAGCCGCGGCATGTCCCTGGCGTAGGCCTCGGGCGTGGGGTACCGCCGCCGGGTCAGCGCGTCGAGCTTCGCCTCGGGGATCCGCGCCCGGGCGAGGAAGCCGCCGTACCAGAGGTCGTGCGGCTCGAGCGGGCGGCCCAGCCGCTGCTGGATGAGCGCGGCCACCTGCGGCGCGAGCGGCGAGGCGACGATGGACTCGAGCAGCGCGCGGAACCGCGCCTCCGGGATCTCGTAATCGAGGCGGAACCGTCGGTCCATCTCGGTCGGGGCGAATGGGGAGTCCTGGTCCGTGCGCCGCGCGGCCTGGAAGTTCCGGAGAAGGAGCGCGTACCGGGTGTCCGGCTCGCGGTCGGCGCTGACCGCCAGCGGCGCCACGCCCTTGCCGGTCTGGGTCGGCGGACGCGGCTCGACCTCTGCCGCCGGCGCCACCGCGACCACGTTGCGCACCGGATCCCAGTCCAGGCGCGGATCGTCGATCACCGCCCGGGGAATCTCCTGGGCCACGATGCGCTCCATGGCTGCGCGGATGAGCCGCTGGCGCTCGAGCCCTGCTGGCCCCTCGGCGTAGTCGGCCTTGATCTGGTCGCGGAGGTTCCAGTGACTGAGGAGCCGCTTCCCCTTCGGGAACGGCCGTTCGCCACCGGCGCCGACCAGGTGGTGCACCCAGAGGTTGTACCCGGCGATGTACGCCTCGGCGGCCGAGTAGGCCTCGGCACGCTGCGCGAGGGCGGCTCCCGAGGGCCGCGTCGCGAAGCGCCCGGTGAGCCGTGCCTCTGCCCATCGCGTGCGGGACCAGCCCGGACCCTGGGCGACCATCTCGTCGAGCGTGTCCAGCGGCCAGTTCAGGAGCACGGTGAAGGCGACCTTCGAGGAGAAGCTGTCGTCCTGGAGATGGGCGCTCGGATCGGCGGCGGCGAGCAGCGCGTCCACCGGGAGCTCCGGGCCGCGCTCGAGGTCCGCGCCCTCGCGCCACGTCCGGCCAATTTCCAGGAAGTGGCCGTCGGCCGACTCGAAGGCCTCGGCGAGCCGGACCCGCGTCCGGTCGAGGACGGTCGGGTCGGCGATGAACGCCGAGGTGACGAACTGCTCCTGGGCCTTCCGGTCTCCGTCCTCGGCCCGCCAGAAGGCCAGGACCTGCCGGACGCCACGCTCGGCCCGGGGTCGGACAGCCTCGCCATGGAGCCCGACGAGGGCGTTCACCAGCGTGGTCGAAGGAGCAGGGGCGGGCGCCGCTCCACCGCCGGGAATGGGAACCATCGGAACCTCGGGTGCGCTGACCCGCGCGGGCGCCCGGGCGCTGGCCTCGGGCGGCGACCCATGACTCGCGGAGACCGCTGGTGCCGGGGGACTGCCCGCACACGCGGTGAGGAGGAGGAGGAGGAGGAGCGGCCGGCGGCACGAGGCTCGGACCATGGGGCGGTCGGTGCCCTAGGGAGTCTGCGTCTCCGGCGTGCGCGGCCTGTCCCGGTAGAAGAGCACCAGCGAGAAGCAGTGGAACTCGTTGTCGCTCGACTGGCAGACCACCCGGTCCACCACCTCGAGGTCCGCGTTGCTCTTGAGCCAGCGGGTGACGTTCTCACCCAGCTCCTCGCGGTCCCGTGCCTTGGTGGCCGAGAACACCTTCACGCCCGTGAACATGCGCCGAACCCCTCCCCGGGACCGTCGCCCGCCTGGTTGTATGGCATGCGGCCGGAAGGAGTGTCAAAGGATGGTGGCGTCCACCGCGACCCATGCCCAACCTGTCCGGAGTCGTCGGGCGGCGGGCGAGGGCGAAGTCTTGAACAACAAGAAAGACGCGGCGGTTCGCTTCATCCAGCAGATCCAGCGCATGGACCCCAGACAGCTCCATGCGATGATCTCCCGGGAGGCGGGCGAGGACCTGGCGCAGTTCTTCATGTCGTACAGCGCGACGCTGATCGCCCGCGACCCGGAGCGGATGCTCCAGAACGGGTCGTCGCTGATGCTGATGGGCTATCTCATCCGGACGCAGGAGGAGCGCGGCGCCGAGCCCGCGTTCCACCAGCCGCTCGCCTACGCCTGAACGGCTCGACGCGGGAGGGGGTCCGTGCTAGCCGCGGCCCTCCTGCGACCATGCTGATCGACCTCCACGTTCATTCCCACCTCTCCCGGGGGTGCGATCTCGACCCCCGCGCCGTCGTCGAGCGGGCCGCCACGCTCGGCATCGAGGGGGTGGCCTTCACCGAGACCAACACCCAGGACGGCTCCGACGAGCTGTTCGCCCTCCAGGCCCGGACACCGCTGCGCATCTTCGTGGGCCTGGAGCTGGTGACCGACCGCGGACAGTTCCTCTGCTTCTTCCCGCGGCCCGACCAGGTCCCCGAGCCGGTCCAGCTCTGGGGCAGCAACCGCGAGAAGCCCTGGAGCGCCGCCGAGTGCATCCCCAAGGTGCTCTCGCTCGGGGCGGTGGTGGTGGCCGCCCGCCCGTACGACCGGGATTTTCCCACGCCGGCGCTGGACCAGGTGTTGAGCATCCAGGGCCTGTCGGCCGTCGAGGGCTACAACGCCCGGGTGCGCCAGCCGGCCAACGACCTCGCCGTCGAGGCCGCCGAGAAGCTCGGCCTTCCCTGCGTGGGTGGCAGCGACGCCCGGCTGACGCTCGACGAGGTGGGCCGAGGGGCGACGTTCTTCCGCGACCCGCTCCAGAGCCAGGCCGATCTGCTCGCCGCGCTGCGCGGGAAGGCCTACTGGCCGGTGATGGTGGGCGAGCTGCCCCGGCTGGGCAAGCCCGGCGAGGCCCGCGAGCTCGAGCGGCCCCGGAAGAAGAAGGGCGGCTTCAGGGGACGGTTCCGGTAGCGTCCGGCGCCCGCGACTCGACCAGCTGTCCGTCGAGCAGCTCGGCCCGGCGGGATCCCCCCGGCCAGGTCCAGGTCTCGCGCCGCGCCCCGGCCTCGAAGCGCTGATCCTTCCGGAGCGGGGGACCCCACGCGGCGAGCAGTGCCGCCTCGGGCATCTCCACCACCGTGTGCCGGGTTCGCACCGCCTCGACGACCGCGTCGTTCCACCCGGAGGCCTGCAGCGAGGGGTCGAGGCGCGTCACCCAGGTCCCGAGCACTCCCCAGAACTCTTGCTCGGACCTTGCCTCGTCCGGCACCGGGAGGATGGCGGTGGTTCCCCCCGGGAGGCCCAGGCGGATCCAGACCCGGTCCCGCGGTGTGCCGCCGGGCCGCCCGGCAAGGGCCTCCGCTCCGGGGAAGGCGATGTCGAGCACCTGCACCGGCGTGCCAGCGGGGAGGACGCCCTCGCTCTTTCCGGGCCAGCGCGGCTCCTGCTCCTCGAGCGGACCGCCGAGCAGGAAGGTCGTCCCCGGGCTCGCGTCCAGGTGCACCCGGACGCACGAGACGGCGACCCAGCGCGAGGGTGCGGCACGCGCCGCGCGGATCACCGCCTCACGGTCCTCGACTCCCATGGCGGTGCGGCCGGCACAGCCGGCGATGACCGCAGCGACGATCGGAAGAAGGAGCCGCACGCGGCGCCGGCTCACGCCTTGGCGGCGGCCACCTTGGGAGCGGAGTTCGACGGGCCGCTGCCGGAGGAGCCGGAACCCGAGCTCCCGCCATCTCCACCCTCGCTGGACGGCGTGCTGGGGGCGGGAGGCGTGGTGCTCTCCGTCTTCGCGGGGGTCTTCGGCTCGGAGCTCTCGGCTCCCTTGGACTTGCTCGAGGAGTAGAGGTCCGCGTACCAGCCTCCGCCCTTGAGCACGAAGCTCGTCCGGCTCAGGAGGCGGGAGAGCGTGTGCTGGGCGCCGCAGCGCGGGCAGGTCTCAGGGGCGGGGTCGTTCACCTTCTGGAGAGCGTCCGAGGTCTGGTGGCACTGGCTGCACTCGTATTCGTAGATGGGCATGGCGTGTGGGGTCAGGGTAGCGAGGTGCTGGCCTCGGGGAGAAGTCCGAGCCGCTCGAGCGCGCGGCCGACCAGGGTCGGAGGTGCCCCGAGCCGGCGCGCCAGGCCCGGGTGGGCGGCCTCGCCACCCCCGGCCGCCTTGAGCTCGCGGAGCAGGTCCGCCCGCAGCCGCTCGTCGAAGTCGCGCTCGATGCCGAGGTCCTCGAGGTACTTCCGACGCCCGAGCAGGTCCAGCCGGGCGGTCCAGCTCGCCGGGTTCAACGCCTCGCGACGGAACCGCTCGCGCAGCCGGTCCACCTCGGTGCCGAGCCCGAGCCGGGAGATGAGTCCCTCGAGCTCCTGGCCTCGCAGCCCCAGCGCCCACGCGACACGCCCCAGCGCCCCCCGCTGCTCGGAGAGCGCGTCGAGGACGAGGCTCCGCTCGCTGTCCTCCACGGCGGCGATGAGTCCGTGCTCGGTGAGGAGCGCGTCCAGCTCGGCCGCCGAGGGGTCGGACCCGCGGCGACCCGAGTAGCCCTGGGCCAGCGCCCGCAGCAGCGCGGGGCGGTGCCCGTGCTGGGCGAGGAGCGTCTCCAGCGTGGTGCGTCCCGCGGGGCCTTCCAGCGCCTCGAGCGGCGAGCGCTCGGCCTCCACCTGTGTGAAGCGCCCGCGGGGCTCGGCTGCAGACTGCGCGGCACGGCGGCGAGGCGCGATCCGCTCGGCGACCGAGGAGCCCTGCGGCGCGGGCTTTCCGGTGCGCGACCGGTTGCCCGGCTCCGGGGTCGGCGTCGCTGGAGCGGGGGAGGGCGACTCGCTGGGTCGGCTCGCCGCAGCGCCCGCCGCGAGCCTGGCGGACGCGGCTGGCGAGGGACTGGCGACGGCCTGCGCGTCCTGGAGCGTGAGCAGCTCCTCGACCAGCGCGTAGTAGCCCGAGCGCTCGCGGAGACCCGCGGTGTCCGGCGGCGTGCCACGCGCCAGGTCCACCACCGCGAAGGGGCCGAGCGGCCGCACCGGAGGCTCGGCGTCGGTCACCGCGCGGACGCGAAAATCGTCCGCGGCGAGGAGCGTCGAGAGCGCGTCTCGCACCGCGCGTGGAGGCGCCGGTGCGCCGGCGCGCCGACAGTAATCAGACACCGCGACGGCCACGGGCGTGGGCACGTCGTCGGGCTGGCGTTTGCGTTCCCAGGACGCCATGAAGGGGTCGGATGGGACCAGTAGCATCCCGGGGCGGGCGCCACGGTCGGTTTCGATGACTCCGGAACACAATCTAAGCAGAGGAGCAGGTTCGCAAGTCCCTGCCCCGTCGGTGGGGGGGCTCCGGCTCGGACCGGGGCTCGGGGTGGCGCTGTACGTCCTCCTGGTCGCCTCGGCGGGCCTGGCGTTCTTTGGGCGGCGCTACCCGGGCCGCCTTCCCGTGCCGCTGGAGACGGTCACTCCCTGGGTCTTCGCCGTCTTCATCGCCTGCTTCGCGGTGTACCGGTTCGGCCTGGCAAACGCGCGCAAGTACCCGGCGAGCAAGGCATTTTTCCAGGTGGGGCTGGCGGTGGTGGTCTTCCTCCTGCTCCTCCCATCGTCGCGGGCGCCGTACGTTCCTACTGGAACGGCGCTCGGTCAGGCGCTGGCAGACCCGGACCCCCGGCTCCGGGCGCTCGCCGCCGAGGTGGCCCGCTACCGCCCCGACGGCCGAGGTTATGTTCCAGCCCTGGTCCAGGCCCTGTCCGACCCGGACCCCACCGTGCGCGCCCAGGCGCATGCATCCCTCGTCTCGCTGACGGGGGTGGACCTCGGATCGCCGGAGGCACCGGGGGCCGTGGACGCGTGGAGACGGCGCTACCCGTGACCCAGGCAGACAAGACAGAGCTCCTCAGTCGCTACATGGCCGAGCACGGGCTGAAGAGCACCCGTCAGCGGAGCCTCATCATCGACACCTTCTTCGCCCTGAGCGGGCACCTCTCGGTCGAGGATCTCTGGGCCAAGGTGCGCGAGCACGACGCGCGGGTCTCGGTCGCCACGGTCTACCGGACCATGAAGCTGCTGCACGAGTGCGGCCTGGCCCACGCCCGGAACTTCGGCGACGGACAGACCCGCTACGAGGCGGCGGTGGGCCGCCACCACCACGACCACCTCATCTGTACCCGGTGCGGCACCATCGTCGAGTTCGAGAATGACCGCATCGAGGCGCTGCAGGACAAGGTGGCGCGCAAGCACGGCTTCCAGGTGACCTCGCACAAGATGGAGCTCTACGGCTTCTGCGACTCCTGTCAGCGAGCCATCGCCAGCGGGGATTCCCCGCGGGCGTGACGATGGGCCCGGGCACACGCCGCGCGGCGGCGCTGGTCGGGCTCGGGCTCGCGCTCGCAGGCTGCGCCGGGCAGTCGGCGAACGCGCCGCCGCCTGTCCAGGACGTCGACGCTGCCCGGTACCTGGCGGAGCTCCAGAGGCTGCCCCTCCTCGGCGGCGGATGGCTCGATGGAAGCCAGCTCGCGGGGAAGGTCGTCATCGTGCAGTTCCTTGCGACGTGGTGCTTCCCCTGCATCGCGACTGCGCCCCGGCTCCAGGAGATCTACGACCACGATCAGGCACGGGGGCTGGTGGCGCTCGCGGTGGGAATGGACCTGGAGGGGCCGCAGGTGCTCAGGCCGTTCGCGGATCAGCTGGGGCTGCGGTTTCCGGTGCTCCTGGCGGACGACGCGCTCAGGAACGGGCAGACCGCCTTCGGGAGGATCTCGTTGCTGCCGACCACGTTGATCATCGGCAGGGATGGGCGAGTGGTGAGCGTCTATGCCGGGGTGGCAGAGCAGGGGACGCTCGAGCCGCTCATCGACGAGGCGCTCCGGAAGCCCGCGCGCTGAAGCCGGGGGTCAGCGGCGTCCTTGGCTCGAATGGGACGCCGGCCAACCGGGGTCACGTCCGCCGGGCGGCCTGACGTCCGGCCTGCGAGACCTTGCGCGCTCATGAGGACCCGAAGTCGTCCGTTGGTCGGACCGCGACGGGAAGGTTCCGCGAAGCGCCTGCGCGGAACCTTTTCGGACGGTCGCCGGTCGGGGGGGGCGGCTCAGTTCTCAATCAGCGGCCGGATCGGTTTCGCCAACGACCTTTGGGCAACCGGAGCGGCACTCAAACGGCTTCCCATCGGCGCTTTCGGAAGCTTTTTGGAACGCCGGACCGGGGTCGTGCGCTCCCCCCCGCCGGGTGACCGTCCCAAATTGTTTCGCGAAGGAGCGTCGGGGAACAGCGCCGCTCAACGAGAGGATCCAGCAGGAGGTGTCCGCGGAGCGCCCAGGCCGTGCCGTCCCGAGCACGGCCTCCCGCCCGTTTCTTGCGGGGTCCGGGGCCGCTGCTACCGTCCTGTTCCAGCGATGGACTGGATGCGGCAGTACGGCTGGCGGCTGGCGGCGGCGGTGTCCCTGATTCTCGCCGTGGTCAGCGCGCTCGAGCCGCGCGGGTTCCGCCGCCACGCCCGCCTCCGCTCGCAGGCCGAGGCCCTCGCCCAGCGCAACACCCAGCTCCGCGAGGAGAACCTCCGGCTCGCCCGGGAGGTCGAGGCCCTCCGGAGCGAGCCTGCGGCCATCGAGCGCGCCGCCCGCGAGGAGCTGGGCTTCGTGAAACCGGGCGAGATCGTCATTCACCTCGAATGAGCCCGCGCCCCGCCCGGATGCCGCGCGCTGCGCGGTGGCTCTTCCGCTCCCTCGCGCCGGCGTCGGTCCTCGCCGTGGCCTGGCTCCTCGGGCAGGGAAGGCTCCGGGGGGTGGCCGATCCCCGCTGGGACGAGGTGGCCGCGGCCGCCGGACTCGTTGCCGGGCTCTGCGTGGCCGGGGTGCGCCGGGCGCTCCGGATGCCCACGGGGAGCCGCCCGCGCGTGCGTGACGACCTCGAGCTCGGCGCGCCGCTTGTCGCCGCCGCGTACATGGTCGTCGCCCTCGCCGGGCCCGGCATGCACCCGCTGGTCTACGTGGTGATGGCCGGGCTGGTGGGCTTCTTCGACGCGCTTCCGGCGGCGCTGCTCCTCGGACTGACGCTGGGGTTCGAGGCGCTGCTCACCCTGCGCTCCGGCTGGGTGCCCTTCGCGACCCACGCCGCCTTCCTCGCGCTCTTCGCCGTGATCTACCGCATCGTCCTCAATGCCCGGCTGGCGCTGGCCCGCCATGCCGAGCAGGAGGCGGTGAAGGCGCGGATTCGCGAGGTCGAGGAGCGCGCGCGCACCTACCGGCTGGCGAGCGCCGGAGCCACCGAGCCCGCTCCCGACACCGGCAGCCAGTGGATGATGGCGGCGGTGAAGCAGGTGGAGGGCGCCGTCGGCTCGGTGCTCGAGATCGGCGAGCTCGCGCTGCGCACCCACACCTGCGCCGCGTTCCTGCTCGCCCCGGACGACCGCACCCTGGTGCTCCACGACTGCCGGAGCAGCTCGGAGCGGGTGCAGCGCGGGGCGGTGCTCGCCGGCGAGGGAATCCTCGCGGGAGTCCTGAAGCGTTCGGTGCCGGTGCGGATGGTCTCCCCCTCGGGGCTGCGAGGCGTGACCTGGTACGACGGCGGGCCGGCGCCCCGGAGCGTGTGCGCCGTGCCACTGGCCGAGCCCGGGGGACAGCTCCGCGGCGTGCTCCTCGCCGACCGGATGGAACCCGAGCCGTTCGAGGACCGCGACGAGGCGCTGCTCCGGACGCTCGCCGGCGAGATCCTCCGCGCCATCGAGGTCGAGCGGGTGCTGGTGGAGATCCGCCGCGCGCGGGACGAGAAGGGGCGGTTCTTCAAGGCCATCGAGGATCTCAACCGCGCCGGGAACCTCGAGTCGGTCTTCGGTGCGGTGCTCGACGGCGCCCGGCAGCTGGCCGGTCTCGACTTCGCGGCCATCACCCTGGTGAGCGAGCACGAGGGGAAGCGCGAGCACCGGGTGGCGCGCATCAGCGGCACGAGCCCGGCGGGGAAGACGCTCGAGGGGCGCGTCTTTCCGGACAACAACGGGCTCGTGGCCAACGTCGTCCGCTACGGCACGCCCTTGCCCGGCCGTGACCTCCGGGCGATGGACCGGCAGGTGCTGTTCGACGACGACACCCGGCTGCGCGGGCTGGGGGCGCTCAAGATCCTCCCCCTCGCCGCGGGGGACCGCATCCTCGGAACCCTGGTGGCAGGGGCGCGGCGGAAGGCCTCCCTCGACGAGGACGCGCTCCGGATGCTGGAGGTCATCGCGCTCCAGGCAGGGCAGGCGGTGCTGCGGGCCCAGCTCTTCGACCAGACCGAGCGCCTGGCGACGACCGACGGGCTCACCGGTCTGCTCAACCACCGTGCGTTCCAGGCCCGGGCCGACGAGGCGCTGGCACAGGCCCGCCGCTACGGCCGCGCCTGCGCAGTGCTCCTCACCGACGTGGACCACTTCAAGTCGGTGAACGACACCCACGGCCACCCCATCGGGGACCAGGTGCTCAGGGGCGTGGCGCAGATCCTCCGCGAGAAGGCGCGCGACACCGACCTGGTCGCCCGCTACGGCGGCGAGGAGTTCGCGGTCATCATGCCGGAGACGGACGGGAAGGGCGCCCTGGTCATCGCCGAGCGGATCCGCGAGGCGGTGCAGGCCAAGGTCTTCCAGACCGAGCTCGGCCCGCTGCAGATCACCATCTCGGTGGGCATCGCCGCGGCGCCGGTGAACGGCACCGGCAAGCAGGAGCTCATCGACCTCGCCGACCAGTGCCTCTACTTCGCCAAGCGCAATGGCCGGAATCGCTCCGTCCTGCCGCAGCTGATGGAGTCTTCGCGGCGGTCGGCGTAAGCGAAGCTGGCATGCCGGCCCCGCATCCCCTCGCCGTCGCCCTGAGCGGGTCGACGGATGGCTCGCTCCGTGCCGAGGCCGAGGCGTGCGCGACGCGGTGGGGTCTTCCGTTGCTACTCCGCGCAGCGAAGGCGCCGCTCCGTGGGCTGCTCGACGAAGCCGAGCTCCTGGTGGTCTTCGGCGAGGATGCGGTCTCGCTCCGGGATCGGCGGGGCCACGTCCGGGGTGGGGCCGGCCTGGCGGCGCTGCGGCTCAAGGAGATCGCCAAGGGGCGCACGGACGATCCGCTCCAGCGCGTCGGGGAGCTCGTGGCCGGCGAACGGGTGCTCGACGCGACGCTCGGGTTCGCCCAGGACGCGCGGGTGGCGGCGCGCCTCGTCGGGCCTTCCGGCGCGCTGCTCGGCATCGAGTCGAGCCTCCCGCTGGCGGTGCTGGCGGAGGCGACGTTGCGCCGCGAGGGCTCGACGGCGAGCGCGCCCATCGAGGTGCAGCGCGGAGACTCCGGCGCCGTGCTGCGCGCGATGCCGGCGAGCAGCGTGGACGTGGTGCTCTTCGACCCGATGTTCGGACGCGCCCTCGCCGCCCAGCCCGGGTTCGACATGCTCCGCCGCCTTGCCGATCCGTCGCCGCTGACGCCGCAGGTCCTCACCGAGGCGCGGCGCGTGGCCCGGCGGGTCGTGCTGATCAAGTCCGCGCGGTACAGCCCGGCGCTGCGGTCGCTCGGGCTCCGGCACGAGTGGGCTTCACGGAGCGCCCCGGTCGTCTGGGCGCGGGTGGCGGCGCTCTCGCGCTAGGCCCTGCGAGTCGACCAGGGGAGGGCAGAGCGTGTCATGGTTCCTCGTTCTCGAAGGAGCCCTCATGCCGGCTCGACGTGGGACTCATCTCGTGGCCGCAGCGGTGCTGCTCCTGCTGACCGGACTCGCCAGGGCGGCGGAGCCCGCGGGCCGGCTCATCGACGGGCCGGCGGGGAAGGCACGCCGCTCACCCTCGCGGATCAGCTGGCTGACCTCGAGGCGATCAGGAAGAACCTCGGCGCGCAGGAGGTCGACCTCCTCGGTCACTCGTACGGCGGCGCGCTGGTCATGGCCTACACCGCCCGATTCCCCGACCGGGTGAAGCGGCTGCTGATCGTCGATTCGGCCGCTCCGAAGTGGAGCGAGACGGTGTTCCTGTTCAGCCAGGTCTACCCCGACGTCTCCGAACACATGGACGGTTTCGAGCTCGGTGCGCAGTTCAACGACCCGGCGGCCATCGAGGCGCAGATCCGGGATTACCTCTCGATGATCTTCTGGGACCCGGAGCATCGGGACGCCTTTCTCCGGCAGTACTCGCCCGGATCGTTCAGACGCCACGTGAATCAGGCCCTCGACGCCGACATGGGGAAGTACGACCTGAACCCCGCGATCAAGAAGTTCCGCTTGCCGGTCCTGGTCATCACCGGCCGCTACGACATGAACGTCGCGCCCGTCGTCGCCTGGAAGATCCACAAGGCCATCCCGGGCTCGCAGCTGGTGATCTTCGAGCGCAGCGGCCACCTGCCGTTCTACGAGGAGCCCGAGCGCTTCAAGAAGGTCCTGGAGGACTTTCTCGGCAAGCCCTGAGGAGCCGGGCGCCGCGGCCAGGCTCAGCCCCGCTCCGCGGCCTTCGACGGACCCTCGCTCCCGAGCGGGGAGAGTCGTCCCGTCGGCGCGCCCGCCCACTCGTGCGGCATCCGGTCCCGCTGCGCGCGGAGGTACTGCATCGGCGACAGGTAAAGGAAGTTGCTCACCCGCGACGTGTAGAGGCAGGCGTACTGCTCCACCTGCGAGCCGAAGCGGCTGTTCTCGTTCCCTTCCTTGAACATCAGGCCCCAGAACGGGTTGAAGCCCAGCTCCACGTCGCGCTCCAGCACGTCGGCGATGCCGGTGCTCGTCCGCAGCGCGCGCCGCAGGCGCTCCAGCTCCGACTTCGCCTTCCGCCGCTCCTCCTCCAGCGCCGCCCGCTCCCCGTCGCCCCCATCCCGGTCGAGCCGGCGGTCGAGCGCGTTGAGCATCCCCTTGCGGACGTTCAGCTCGTCGTCGAGCCGGGCGATGAGCAGCTCCACCTCGCCGAGCCGGGCGATCTCCTCGGCGCGCCCCTCGGTGTAGCGGATCTCGTCCTCCAGCTCCTGCACCACCATGCACGTCCGCCAGAGCGACGCCTTCCGGCTACGGAGGATGTCGCCGTAGATGTGGTCGCCGACGTAGAGGACCTTCTCCCCGCCGATGCCGGTCATCCGCTCGAGCGCCGGGAGGTTCCCGCCCTGGTACACCTTCCACCGCTCGAGCGCCTTCGCCTCCCCGAGCACCGTGTTCTCCCGCGTGGTGGCGTCGATCTCCAGGAAGGGTCGCCCCTCGGTGAAGAAGGCCGGCTTGGCCGCGCCGGTGATGACCACATCGAAGTAGTTCCGCCAGGACGGGTACTCGGTCACCACCCCGTCGAGGAGGAACGACATCACCACGTCGGTGTAGTCCCAGAGCGAGTTGGTCAGGAGGAACAGCTTCTTGCCCCCGGAGCGCAGCTTGTGCAGCGCCGGCCCGAGCTCGGGGTCGCGGAAGATGTAGCGGCCGATGTCCTTGCGCACCTCGCGCTTGAGCGAGTCGTCGCGGTGCACGGCATCGATCGCCTCGCGCACGTCGTCGTAGAGCCGGGCGTACTCCACCGACTGGCCCTGCCGCTCCAGCAGGTCGATGATCGCCGCGAACAGCCAGGCCTCGGGGAGCGAGAAGAGCGTGTCGATCCAGGCGTAGCGCTCGCTGGTCAGCCGGATGCGCTCGTTCCGGTACAGCCGGTGGCACACCTCGGCCGGCAGCGGCGAGAGCCCGTGGTAGGCCCGCCCCACGCTCCCGAACCGATCCATCTTGATGAGGTTGCCCTGCGCCTTGTCGACCACCAGGCCGCGCATCACGAACCCGTGGTCGTACTGGAGCAGCCCCAGCTCGGGCGGGTAGCCGAACTCGGTCACCAGCCGCGACAGCGTCAGGTCGAACGAGAGCTGCTCGATCCGGCGCAGGTGGTAGATGGCCAGGGTGTAGTCCATGTCGAACCCCACCATCTCCACGTTCGCCAGCCTGAGGTTGCGGTTGACGAACACCTGGCGGGACCGCTCCACCGGCATCCGGACCGCCCCGTCGAGCAGCCGGGCGAGCTCACCGCTGGACAGGACCTTCAGGGCCTCCTCCTGGGCGCGGACGGCCTCGGGCTGGGAGGGGCGGGTGTGGAGACCGCCGTGTAGCGGTTCGGGGTCGATGGGGGCGGTGGCGTCAGGGCGGAGCATCAGGGGTCCGAAGGTGGGTGCCCGGGAAGTCCGGTTTCTTGCGGGAGGGCGCCCCCGCTGGCAGCGTAGCGCGGGTGGTGAACGCGCGCGCCGGGGCCCGTCGAGTCGAGGACAGCGCGCTGCTGGACCGCATCGCCGAGCTCGAGGACCGGCTGCGCACGCTCGAACGGCAGCTGGCCCAGAGACCCACACGCCGCCGCGCCCCCCGGGGCGGCCAGGCAGCGAGCCAGGCCTCCACCGCGGACCGCTGCCCGGGCTGCCTCCTGGAGCTCCCCCCGGGGCCGCGGGGGGCGGAGTGCGTCTGGTGCGGCTTCGTCTTCGCCGCGGTGCGCTCCAGGGCTGCGAAGTCGGTGCGAAGGCGCCGGGGGGGCGGTATGCAGGGCCCTCCCCGTGAGCTTCCGCCGAAAGACTGACCTCTTCCCCGTCCACGAGGCCCGGCTGTCCAACGGACTGCGCGTCCGCATGGTGCCGGACCACGACGCGCCCGTGGTGAGCCTCTACACCTTCTTCCAGGTGGGCTCGCGAAACGAGCGCCCCGGCATCACCGGCATCAGCCACCTCTTCGAGCACATGATGTTCAACGGGGCGGAGAAGTACGGCCCGAAGGAGTTCGACGAGGTCCTCGAGTCGAACGGCGGCCGGTCCAACGCCTACACCACCCACGACGTCACCGTGTACTACGAGGACTTCGCGGCCGACGCGCTGGACACGGTGCTCGACCTCGAGTCGGACCGGATGCGCTCGCTCACCATCGACGACCGCTCGCTGCGGAGCGAGCGAGAGGTGGTGAAGGAGGAGCGGCGGCTCCGGGTGGACAACGAGCCAGCGGGCCTCATGGACGAGGCGCTGCACGCGCTCGTCTACCAGTCGCACCCCTACCGCTGGCCGGTCATCGGCTGGATGGGAGACATCGAGGCCATCCGGCGCGAGGACTGCGAGACCTTCTTCCAGACCTTCTACGCCCCGAACAACGCCACGCTCTGGGTGTCGGGCGACTTCGAGACCGAGTCGCTGCTGAGGCGCATCCGGAAGGCCTACGGCGACATCCCCAAGGGTCCCCCGGTGCCGGGCATCGTCAACGCCGAGCCGGCCCAGCGGGGCGAGCGCCGCGCCGAGCTCCGCCATCCGTCGCGCGCGCCGTCGCTGCTCATCGCCTACCGCGGGCCGCCGGTCACCGATCCGGACGCGCTGGCCCTCGACGTACTGCAGTTCATCCTCGGTGTGGGCGAGGGAAGCCGGCTCCAGCGCGCACTGGTGTACGACAAGCGGCTGGCGGTGAACGTGGGCGTGGACTGGAGCTGGCGCAGGGATCCCGGGCTCTTCGCCTTCCACCTCGAGCTCCAGCCGGACGCGGACGTGCGCGCCGCCGAGGAGGCGCTCGAGATCGAGCTCCGCCGCGTCGCCGAGCAGGGAGTGGAGCCTCGCGAGGTGGAGAAGGCGCGAAACAACCTGCGCGCGCACCTGCTCCGCGAGCTCACCTCGAACTCGGGCCGGGCCCACGCGCTCGGGACCTACGAGCTCTTCCTCGGGGGCTGGAAAGCCGGGCTCGGGCTGCCGGAGGCATACGGGCGCGTCGACGCGGCGAAGGTCCAGGCCGCGGCCCGTCGCTGGCTCGCCCCGACGCAGCGCTCGGTGGTGACGCTGGTCCCGGAGGACGGACAGACGTGAACGCCGCCAAGCAGCGCACCGTCCGGGCGGCCGCGTTGGGTCGCGGGCTCCAGCTCCACCGCTTCGAGACGCGCGACGGGCTCTCGGTCACCATCGCTCCGCGGGGCCGCATCCCGCTGGTCGCGGTGCGCCTGGTCCTCTCGTCCGGGGCGGCCGCCGCTCCGCAGGGAAAGGAGGGGCTGGCCGACTTCACCATGCGGCTCCTCCGCCGGGGCACCACGCACCGTGACGCGCACGCGCTCGACGAGGCCATCGAGTTCGTGGGCGCCTCGCTCGGGCTCTTCGCTGGCGAGGACCAGGTCGCCGTCGCCCTCACCACGCCCGCCGAGCACCTCGCGGCGATGCTCGACGTCATGGCCGAGCTGGTGCGTGCGCCGAGCTTCCCGGAGGACGAGGTCCAGACCGAGCGGGAGCGGTGCCTCGGGCAGTTCGCCAACGACGTGGACGACCCGTCGCTCCTGGCCGATCGCGCGCTGCTCCGCGCAGCCTGGGGCGGTCATCCCTACGGCCACGACGTCTCGGGCACGCGAGCCTCGGTGAGCCGCTTCGCCCGGGAGGACACCAGCGGCTTCCACGCCGACCACTTCGGGCCTCGTCCGGCGCACCTCTTCGTGGTCGGCGCGGTGGATCCGGAGGCCGTCGGCTCGCAGATCCAGGCCGCGTTCGGCGCGTGGACCGGCGGGCCCGCGCATGGGGTCGACGTCCCGCCGCCGCCGGGCATCGGCCATGCCGGGCGGGTGGTGGTGGTGGACCGGCCCGAGCAGACGCAGAGCCAGGTGCGCATCGCCGGTCCCGCCTACCGCCGCGGCGCCCCGGAGCAGTTCGCCGCCCAGGTGGTGAACGTGACGCTCGGCGCCGGGTTCACCTCGCGGCTGGTGCGGGAGGTGCGCGTCAAGCGGGGGCTCTCCTACGGCGTGGGGTCGACCTTCGACACCCTCCGTGCCGGGGGGCTGTTCTCGGTCTCGAGCTTCACCAAGGTGGAGACGACCGGCCAGCTCCTCTCGGTGATGCGGCAGGAGGTGGACCGGATGCGCGCCCGCGGGCCGACCCAGGCCGAGGTGGAGAAGGCGCAACGCTACCTGGCCGGGCTCTTTCCGCTGCGCACCGAGACCAACGAGTCGCTCGCCGCGGTGCTGGCGGACATGGCGCTCTACGGGCTCGGGGACGACTGGCTCGACCGCTACCGGGACCGGGTCCGGGCCGTCACCCGGACCGAGGCTCGCGACGCGGCCGCCCGCTACTGCTTCCCCGAGCCGCCGCTCACCGTGGTGGTGGGGCCGGCCGACCGGCTCCGGCCCCAGCTGGAGCGCTTCGGCCCGGTGGACGTCCTCTCGGCCGACGACGTGCTGTGATTCCCGTCCTCTGGTCTGCCGGCGGGCTGCTCGCCGTCGACAAGCCGGCGGGCGTGGCGGTCGTCCCGGGACGGAGCATGCGGGACGGGGCTCCCCTTCGCGTCCGGCTCGAGGCCCAGCTCGGGCGTCCGGTCTGGGTCGTCCACCGGCTGGACCGCGATACCTCCGGGGTCGTGCTCTTCGCCTTGGACACGGCCACGCACCGGGCAGCGAGCCTCGCATTCGAGCGAGGTCTGGCGGCGAAGCTGTACCTCGCGCTGGTCTCCCCGCCGCTGCCCGGTCCCGTCCGGGTGGACGCGCCGCTCGTCCCCGCCCGCCGCTCGCGGATGCGGATCGCCGGTCCAGGCGAGGAGGGGAAGCCGGCGGTGACCGAGCTCACGCCCCTGGAGACGTTCGGGGACGTCGCGCTGGTCGAGGCCCGGCCGCTCACCGGGCGCACCCATCAGATCCGCGTGCACCTCCGGCATGCCGGTGCGCCGCTGCTGGTCGACCCGCAGTACGGCCGGCCCGACCCGGTGACCGAGCGCGCGCTCGGAGGGGCCAGCGACGCGGTGGTGCTCGACCGCACGCCGCTCCACGCCGCAGGGTTGATGCTGCCCGCCGCCGAGGGGCTCCCGGCCGTGGACGTCCAGGCGCCGCTCCCCGCCGACATGGCCCGCGCGTTGGCGCTGCTTCGTCAGCGAAGGTGGAACGGCAGCGACGTTCCGGGAGGGTGACCGCCCAGGTCGGAGACGACCAGCTGGAAGTTCCCGGGCTGATCGGCGGTGACGGTGATGACCTGCACCAGCACCCCGGCGACGAAGGGGCCTGACGTGAGCGGAGCGACCTTGGCGCCCGGCACCAGCAGGCTCACCGTCCCGCCGTAGCCACCGTCGGGTGCGCCCTGGGCCCGGATGGTCACCCCGAAGGGGACGCCCGACGACTGGCTGGGGATCGTGTCGATGGTGTAGCCCACGGGCCAGGCGCCGGCAGTGACCTGGAAGGCGCTGGCCGCCGTGGCGGACCGGCCGTCACCGAGCTGCACCGTGATGTCGTACCGCCCCTGGGGCAGGACCGAAGGAAGGAAGTCGGTCACCACGCCCGCGTCCGTCCAGACCGGGGGGCCGAACGTGCGTGGGCCGATCTTCAGCGTGAGCCGGTCATCCACCGTCGCCGAGCTCGCCCCGTAGTCCACCAGCGTGGGGAGCACGGCATCCAGGGTCACCGTCACCGGGCCGCTGCTCGACTCGGGGCGCCCGGCCGGGCTGACCGAGACGACGGCGGGCGGCGGGAGCGTCCCTCCGCTGCACGCTGCCAGCATGCCGAGCGCCACCCAGGCGAGCCTGGCAAGGGGCCTCACCGGAGCTCCCCGCGCACGCCGATGGAGAACATCGCGCCTCCAGGATGGGCATCGAGCTGCCCGGTGCTCACCTGCGAGACCGACCCGCGCACCTCGAGGTAAGGCTCGACTGGCCCGACCCGCAGCCCGCCCTGCACCGCGGCGAAGAGCTCCCAGCCGAGCGCACCCTGGCTGAAGCCCGCGTCGAAGTTGCTGGAGAGCCGGTGGCTGGCCACGAGGAGTCCCCCGCCGCCGCGCACGCTCAGCCGGAAGTTCGCCACCGCGAGCGCCTCCCAGCGGACGGCCAGGTCGATCGGGAACACGAGCAGGGTGGAGCTCTGGACCCCGAGCGTACCCACCACCGTGCTCATCCACTGGGCGCGGAACCCGAGCTCGAGCTCCAGGACGACCGGAAGCCGGGGCAGCCCGTAGCCGACGGTGATGGAGCCCTCGGGCCCGGCGTTGGAGCCTCCGGCGACGTAGCCCCCGATGGCCCCGCCCAGCACCCAGCGCGCTGGCGGCGGCTCGGGAGGCAGGGCGGGCGAGGCAGGGGGGGCCACGGTCCGGACCACCTCGAGCGTGCGCTGGGCCCGGATCGAGCCATCCAGCGTCCGGGCCGCGAGCGCGACCGAGCTCCGCGAGGGCTCCGGGGTGATGCGCAGCAGCAGACGCCGGCCGGCTTCCTGCTCGCGCTCGACGCGTCCGCCGTCGGCCACGAGCTCGGTGCCGGCGGACTCCTCGATGTCCGGGACGACGAGGAGGGCGTGCACCGGGGCGCCGTCCACGCTGGTCTGCGGGCTCAGCGCGAGGAGCCACGGCGAGGGGGGGAGGGTGAGCGGCAGCACGCGGATCTTGCTCTGGTCCGCCAGCTCCGCGATGACCCGCGCCTCGTGCGCGCTCGGGCCCACCTCCACCGGCATCCGGAGATGGCCCTGGGCATCGGCGCGGCGGGGGCCGAACCGTGACCCCGCCACCTCCACCGTGACCCGGGCACCGGGCTCGGTGTCGATCGCCAGCTCGGTCCGCCCGGCACAGGGCAGCGCGAGGACGGTGATGTCGGAGAGCGCCGGGGCGTCGCCGCTCCAGAAGGCGAAGAGGACGAGCGCGGGCGCCCGCGCGTCGGACGGCGGCGTCCAGAAGAAGCGGGTGAGGTCCTCGCCCGAGGTCCCCGGGGTGAGCGTGCCCATCGAGACCGCCGCCCGGAGCCCGGACCCGGCGTTGCGCACCGTGATCTCCGCGCGCGCACGCGGACCCAGCACCAGGCGGGAGGGCTCGGCCTCCACCACCGGCGCAGCCCGCGACGGCACGGCGACGGCGAGACTCAGGAGCGCGGAAAGGAGAGCGGGGCGCACGTGGCGGCGGCGCCCGAGGCTAGCAGCCTTTGTGCTCCGGTCAGCCTTCCTCGCCCGCGTCTGGCGCCTCGACGGGCCGGAGGGGTGGGGCGAAGGAGGGGCGGGCGGTGCCGGGGCCGCGGCCCTGCACCAGTGTGCGCTCGGCGGTCTTGAAGGCCACGTCCATCTTGTCCTGCCGGACGGCGCGAACGATGCCGAGCCCGAAGGTGGGGTGACGGACCACCTGGTCCACTGCGTAGTGCTCCTCGGGTCGGTAGTCCTGGGCGCTCGAGACGTCCCGGGCGGCGAGCTGGGCATCCCAGCCGACGACCGTCCGCTCCGCCGGAGCCGTCCGTGGCCTCGCGGCCGCGGTCCGGGATCGGCTCTGCGTGCCGCGGTACACGTGGTCGCTCCCGCAGGTGTTGCAGCGCACGCGGACGATCTTCGGGCCCACCATTGCCAGGATCGTGTGTGCCAGCTCCATCTTGCAGCGCGTGCACGCGGCATCCACCTCGCCGCCCACCCGATGCGTCGCCATTGTCGTTTCCCCGGTCCCAGGGGCACGGCCTCGCTGATGCAGGGTGCCCCCCTGGTCTCCGGGGCAGAGTAGCCTCGGGGTCGACCGGCAGCCATCTTCCATGGGACCAGCGCTCGTGAACATCCGCCCCACCCGCGCCGAGATCGACCTCGGTGCGCTGACCCGCAACCACGCCACGCTCCGCGCCGCCGCCCCGGAGGTGGACGTGCTGGCGGTGGTGAAGGCCGACGCCTACGGGCACGGGGCGGTGCCGGTCTCGCGCGCACTCGAGGCGGCGGGCGTCCGCTTCCTCGGCGTGGCGCTGGTGGAGGAGGGCCGCGCGCTCCGGGAGGCCGGCGTCCGGAGCGACATCCTGGTGCTCGGGGGTGCCTACGACGGGGCCTGGGAGGAGATGCTCGCGCAGCGGATGATCCCGGTCGTCTTCCGGCCGGAGCACCTCACCGCGCTCGAGGCGGCTGCCCGGGCGCTGGGCGCGCCCGCCCGGGCCCACCTCAAGATCGACACCGGCATGGGGCGGCTCGGAGTGCTGCCAGCCGAGGTCCCGGCGTTCCTCGACGCGGCCCGGGCTTGCAAGCGCGTGGAGCTCGACGGGCTCTGCTCGCACTTCGCCAACGCGGACCTGGCGGACGCGGCTCTCACCGCGCTGCAGATCTCCCGGTTCCGGGCTGCGCTGGGCCAGCTCCGTTCGGCGGGCTTCGCCCCCCGCTGGCGCCACCTCTCCAACAGCGCGGGCCTCCTCGCGCTGCCCGACGCCCGGGATGGCCTGGAGATGAACCTCGCCCGCCCCGGGCTGGGGCTGTACGGGCTGGTGCCTGCCCCCTGGCTCCGGCCGCCCCGGCTGCTCGAGCCGGTGCTGAGCTGGAAGACGGGGGTGGTTCACGTGAAGTCGGTGCCGGTGGGGACGCCCATCTCGTACGGCAGCACCTGGACGGCGCCCCGGCCCTCGCGGATCACCACCCTCCCGGTGGGGTACGCGGATGACTGGTCGCGTCTGCTCTCCAACCGGGGGGCCGTCCTCGTCCGGGGGCGTCGCGCCCCGATCGTCGGCCGGGTGTGCATGGATCTCTGCATGGTGGACGTGACCGACATCCCGGAGGCCGTGGTGGGGGACGAGGTGGTGCTGATCGGCCGGCAGGGCAACGAGGTCCAGGACGCGCACCACCTCGCCGCCCTGCAGGGGACCATCGCCTACGATGTCCTGTGCGCCATCGGCGCGCGGGTGCCCCGTGTGGTGACGGGCGGCGTGCCCTAGGATGTCCCGCGCGGCCCGATGACCACCTCTGACCTCGAGTCCACGCCCCGGAAGAACCCGCTGGTCGGCCTGGTGGAGGGTGTGGGGAACGGCGTCCTGGGCTTCTTCCAGACGATCGGCGGGATCGCCTCGCTCGGCGCCTCGGTCGTCGTCTGGACCCTTCGCCCGCCCTTCCGGCTGCAGAACCTCTTTTCCCAGTTCGACTTCGTGGGGGTGGGGTCGATCGTCCTGGTCGCCCTGACCGGCACCTTCTCCGGGATGGTGTTCGCCACCCAGTCCTGGAGCGCCTTCGAGCTGTTCGGCGCCGAGAGCCTGGTGGGCCCCACGGTGGCACTGACCATCACCCGCGAGCTGGCCCCGGTGTTCAGCGCGCTGATGGTGACCATGAGGGCCTGCTCGGCCATGTGCACCGAGCTCGGCACGATGCGGGTCACCGAGCAGGTGGACGCGCTCGAGACCATGGCCGTCAACCCGGTCCAGTACCTCCTGGTGCCCAGAGTGGTGGCCGGGCTGTGCATGGTGCCGCTGCTCACCATGATCTTCGACACCGCGGGCCTGAGCGGTGGCTTCTTCGTGGCCGTGCCGCTCAAGGGCCTGTCGGTGGGCACCTTCGTGCTCCGGACCCAGAACCTTCTGGCTCCCAAGGACATCTGGGAAGGCCTCGCCAAGGGCGCCCTCTTCGGCTTCACCGTGACCCTCATCGCGTGCTACCGGGGCTACAACGCCCACGGTGGCGCCAAGGGCGTCGGTCAGGCCACCACCCGTGCCATGGTGGACGCCGCGGTGGCCATCTTCATCCAGGACTACTTCATGGGGCTCCTGTTCCACGCATGAACGGCGACGGGAAGAAGCCTCCGATGATCTCGGTCCAGGACCTCTGGAAGGCCTTCGGGGCCAACCAGGTGCTGACCGGCATCAACCTGGACGTCGAGGAGGGGAGCACCTGCGTCATCCTCGGGGGCTCGGGCTCGGGGAAGACGGTGCTGATGAAGCACATGATCGGGCTCCTCAAGCCGGACCGGGGCAAGGTGGTGGTGGACGGCGAGGACATCGTCCCGTTCGACGAGCGGGACCTCGAGCGGGTGCGCCGGAAGTTCGGGATGGTCTTCCAGGGCGCCGCCCTGTTCGACTCGATGACCGTCTACGAGAACGTGAGCTTCGCGCTCCGCGAGCACTCGGACCTCTCCGAGGACCAGATCCGGGCCAAGGTGCGGGAGAAGCTGGGCATCGTCGGCCTGCGGAACGTCGAGGAGCGCTACCCGGCCGAGCTGTCGGGTGGGATGCGGAAGCGGGTGGGCCTGGCGCGGGCGATCGTCCTGGACCCGAAGATCGTCCTCTACGACGAGCCGACCACCGGGCTGGACCCCATCACCACCGACTACGTGGACGACATGATCCTCACCGCCAAGCGGGAGCTCCAGGTGACCCAGGTGGTCATCAGCCACGACATCGCCTCGTCCTTCAAGGTGGCGGACAAGGTGGCATTCCTCTTCAAGGGGCAGATCGTGGCCGAGGGGCCGCCCCAGGAGCTGAGGCACAGCGAGCACCCGGAGCTGAAGCACTTCCTCCAGATGTGGTTCGGCAAGTCGTGAGGTCCGGGTAAGGTGGGGCCTCTGGCCGGGCTCGGAGCAGACGCGACTTGAAGACGTTCGTCACGCCCTTTCGGGTCGGGCTCCTGGTCCTCGCGGCGGTGGGCATGCTGCTCGCCTTCCTGCTCTTCGTCCGCCGCGGGACGATGGGGGCGGACAGCATCACCGTCTACGCGATGTTCCGCGACGCCTCGGGGCTGGGGAACCGGAGCCGGGTCCAGGTGGCGGGCATCCCGGTGGGCGAGATCCGGGAGATCACCCTGGTGGGCACCCGGGCCCGGGTGACGCTGCGCGTCCGCAAGGACATCGGCCTGCGCACCGACGCGACGCTCATCAAGCGCACCGAGTCGTTCCTCGGCGACTACCTCCTGGACCTCACGGTGGGCTCCCCGGGCGCCCCCCCCATGCCGGACGGAGGCGAGATCACCCATGTCATCGACCAGCAGGGCCTCCAGGCCCTCTTCGACACGCTGGGGAAGGTCACCCTCGACATCCAGTCGGTCACCGCCTCGCTCCGGGACGCGCTGGGCGGGGACGCCGGCACCCAGTCGCTCCAGGCCATCGTCCGCAACCTGACCGAGCTGTCCCAGTCGGTGAACGACACCGCGCAGCGCTCCAGCCAGAACATCGAGACCATCCTGGAGAACGTGCGAGACGTCACCGCCTCGATGCGCAGCGCCACCGAGGGCGAGTCCTCCAGCTTCCGGGAGATCGTCGAGAATCTCCGGATCATCAGCGGCGACGTGCGGCGGATGGTCACGGACGTGCAGAGCAACGTGTACGCCGACGGCGGGCCCTCGGGCCAGCTGGCGAGCATCGGCAGCTCGCTGAGGAAGCTGGACGCGACGCTGGGGAACCTCGAGACGGTGACCGAGAACATCCGCGAGGGGCGGGGCGCGGTGGGGCAGGTGATCTCGGACGACAAGCTCGGCCGCCAGGTGGGCGAGACCATCGAGGACGTCTCCAACTACGCCCAGCGGCTCACCGGGCTGAAGCTGGACGTCAACATCCACAGCGATTACCTGATCAACGAGGGGGCGGCGCGGCTGGACGCGACGCTGAAGATCATCGCCCGCCCGGACAAGTACTACCTCCTCTCGCTGGTCAGCGACCCCCGGGGCGTCGAGACCGTCACCTACGTCCAGACCAACCCACCCTCGCTGGGAAACCCGGCGATCCAGAAGGTGACCACCACCAACCTCAACTCGCTGAAGTTCTCGGCGCAGTTCGCCAAGCGGTTCTACTGGGCGGCGTTCCGCTTCGGGATCATCGAGAGCTCGGGCGGCGTGGGCTTCGACCTCTTCTTCTTCCGCGACCGCCTGCAGCTGCACACCGACATCTTCGACTTCGCCAACCCCCGCCTGCAATGGCCGCGGATCCGCACCACGCTGGCGTTCTCGTTCCTCCAGCACCTCTACGTGGACGTCGGGGTGGACGACTACCTGAACAACCCCGTCTACAGTCAGCTCGACAACCGGGTGCTCGCCGGGCGCGACTTCTTCGTCGGCGTGGGCATCTTCTTCACCGACGACGACCTGAAGGCGATCGTCCCGGTCCTGCCCGCCCGGTGAGGCCGGCCGCGGGCGCCGATCAGCCCCCCGCACCAGGGGGACGCCCGTGGAGCGGCGCAGGGGCGCCGCGTGTCCGGGCTCAGCCGAGCGCGGCCGCGACGTCGTCCGAGCTGCCGAAGGCCGCGCGGTAGCGGGCCAGGAACTCGGCCCGGGTGTACCGGTGCTCCTGGCAGCCCCGCACCTCGATGGCGTACCCCGCGGCCACCGCCCCGATGCGCCCCGCCACCGGCCAGGGCAGCCCGCGCGCCATCCCGTAGACCAGCCCACCGAGGTAGGCGTCCCCGGCGCCGGTCGGGTCCACCAGGGCGGCGATGGGGGCCACCGGCACGTCGACCGGCGCCTTCCCGCGCTCGAGCACCGTCGAGCCCTGCTCGCCTCGGGTCACGATGGTGACCGGGGCGATGGCCTGGAGCACCGCCTCGCTCTTCCCGGTCTTCTGGGACATGAGGGCGAACTCGTAGTCGTTGCCGATGACCGCCGCGGCGGACTCCATGCCGTCGAGGATCTGTCGGGACTCGAGCCGTGGCGTCTGCTTCCCCGGGTCGAACAGGTAGGGCACGCCCGCACTCCGGCACGCCTCCACCGCCTTGAGCATGGAGTCGGGGTCGGTGGGGCTGATGACCACCAGGTCGCCCGGCCCGAGGCCCAGGCCGCCCAGCTCCAGCCGGTGCCCGTGGGAGAGCGCTCCGGCGTAGAAGGCGACGATCTGACTCGCGTCCAGGTCGGTGTTGATGAAGCAGGAGGCGGTGAACTCACCCGGGATCACCGTCACCCCCGAGGTATCCACCCCGGAGGCCTGGAGCGCCTGGCGGTACTCGGCGAAGTCCTCGCCGGCGGTCGCCACCAGCAGCGGCCGGCCACCCAGGAGCGCGAGAGTCCAGGCGATGTTCCCCGCCACGCCCCCCCGGAGCCGGCGCATGTCGTCCACCAGGAAGCTCACCGTCAGCCGGTGCATCCGCTCGGAGAGGAAGTGTTCCCGGAACCTGCCCGGGAAGGTCATCAGGTAGTCGTAGGCCAGCGAGCCGGTGACGACGATGCGCATGGGCCGCCCCAAAGCATGAAGCCCCGGGGTGGGCAAGGTCGTGTAATCTGGGCGGCGTTCCCGGAGGCCGATGCGCTTCGCCGTCATCTCGGACATCCACTCCAACCTCGAGGCCCTGACCGAAGTGCTGCGCGCGGTCGAGGCCCAGAAGGTCGACCGGGTGGTGTCGCTCGGAGACATCGTTGGCTATGGCGCCTCACCCAACGCCTGCTGCGACCTGGTCCGCAGCGTGGCCGAGGTGACGCTCCTCGGGAACCACGACGCCGCCGTCGCCGGCCGGATGGACTACTCGTTCTATTACGAGGGCGCGCGCCACGCGCTGGACTGGTCGGCCCAGGTGCTCACCGAGGAGAACCACGCCTGGCTTCGCAGCCTCCCGTACACCTACCGGGTGGGTGAGATCGGCTTCTGCCATGGCTCACCGGTCGACCCGCGCGCGTACGAGTACGTGTTCGCGCTCGAGCAGGCGCGGGAGCTGGAGCCGGCGACCGAGGACATGGCCGAGGTGACGTTCATCGGCCACAGCCACCTGTGCAAGGCGTTCGCGCTCGGCAACGGCGAGGTGAACGAC
>JADGQZ010000191.1 GCA_017881345.1 Myxococcaceae bacterium
ACCCGTCGGGCCGTGGCGCCTCGCTCTCGGTTGGCCTCCGGTCCGGTGAGGTGCACCGCGCCGAGCACACCGGGACCGACTACGCCGTGCTCAGCTTTGCCGATGGCAACCTCTCCATCGGAGTCGAGGAGTCGATCCTGCGGAAGAACCACTTCCGCTCCCCCAAGGAGGAGCTGACCCCGGCCGAGCTGCTCGGTGCGGCCGACGAATCGCGCGCAGCGGGGAAGAGCCCGGCGCCGTTCCTGACTGCCTTCCACGTCCGGCTCGAGCAGGCGCTGACTCCGCTCGCCTTCGCGCTCTTCGGCGTACCGCTGGCCATGTCCTCGCGGGCAGCACGGACCCGCGGCTACCTGCTCGCTCTCGGGGTGTACGTCGCCTACTACCTGGTCGAGCGAACCTTCGAGAACCTCGGCACCGCAGGGCGGCTCGCGCCCTGGCTGGCGGGGATGGCGCCGAACCTCGTCTTCGGCGTCTTCGGGACCTGGCTCTTCGTCCGCCTCACCCGGCGCGGGCTGGTGGCCTGATGCGGGGGCTGCTGACCCGTCACCTGCTGCGCCGGTACCTCGTCCTGGTGGGCGCAGTGCTGGCGGGGCTCCTGGTCATCTTCCTCGTCGCCGACTTCGTGGACCGCGCCCGGGCGTACACCGGACCCAACTGGGTGCGCGACGTGGCCGAGCTCTACGGCTGGAAGGCGATCGTCGCCACGCACCAGCTCGCGCCCGCGGCCCTGCTGCTCGCGAGCGCCACCCTCGTCTCGCTCCTGCGCCGCCGCGGTGAGCTGACGGCGATCCTCGCCCTCGGCTTCGGTCGTCGCGTTCTCTTCCTCCCCGTGGCCGGTGTGGCGCTGGTGGCCGCCATCGTGCTCGGGACGATGGACGAGCTGGTGGTGGGGCACGCCAGCCGGCGCGTGGACGAGATCACCGCCCTCCGCTTCCACCGCTGGGGCGACTGGCGGTCGTTCTACGAGCGCAAGCAGTGGTTCCGGCACGACGACCGCATCCTCCACCTCGAGGGCGGTGACGTGGAGAACGGGTTCCAGGGCATCACCGTGCTCCGCCTGACCCCGGACTTCGACCTCGCAGAGCGGGTGGATGCGCAGCGGATGGAGCACGCGGGCGGGACGTCGTGGCGGCTCACCGGAGTCACCCGGCGAGTGTTCGACCGTGCAGGCGGCCTGAAGCTCACCCAGCTCCCGGTGGACACGGTGGACCTGGGCATCAGCCGGGCGCTGCTCGGCATCCGGCCGGGGCGCCCCGAGCAGATGCCCATCCCGGTGCTGCGACAGCAGATCCGCGCCCGACGCGAGGTGGGCCTCCCGGACCGCGTCTTCCTGCTCGCGCTCGGCAACCGCTGCACCTACCCGCTGGCAGGCGTGCCCGCCGCGCTGCTTGCGGTGGTGCTCGCGCTGCGACCCGGCCGCGGCACCTCGCTCACCGGAGCGCTGGTGGAAGGACTCGCGGTGACGATGGGGCTGTGGGGGCTGACGGTCGTTGCCCGGGCGCTGGTGAACGCGGGGCGGATGGCGCCGCTGTTCGCGGCGGCGCTCCCGCTCGTCGCGCTCACCGTGGCACTCGCCGTGCTCCTCTGGGTGCCTCCGGGGGCGGTCCACCGCTTCGTCCGGCGCGGAGGTTGGTCCGGAGCCCGGGCTTGAACCGGGCCCGCGTGGCGACGTTGCTCCTCGCCGCGTGGGCCACGGCCTTCTGGCTCTCGGAGGGGCTTCTCCAGGCGATCGCGGACGTCTCCCTCCTCGTCGCGGCCGTCCTCGCGCTGCGTGGGACCGTGCTTCCCAGGGAAGCGCGCGGCCCGGTGCGCCTGGCGCTCGCCCTCGCCGGGTGGCAGGCGGTCTCGCCGCTGGTCGCCCGGGCGCTCGGGGCACCGGGGTTTCCCCCCGCGTCGCTCTGGCTGCACGCGCTCGACACCGCGGCCCTCGCTGCGGCGGCGCTCCTCGGGGCCCAGGTCGTGCGCTGGACCTGGCCGGAGGCGCTCTTCGTCGCCGGCGGGCTGCTCTCGCTCGGGCTGTCGATGCTTCAGCACCTGGTGCGCTGGTCGGTTCCCATCCCCGGCTTCCTCCGCGTCCCGGTGGACCGGGTGCACGAGACGTTCGGCGGCGAGGACCGGTACGCGGCAGGCGGCTTCTTCTTCCACCGGCTCCGGCTCGCCCACGCCTCCATCGCCGCGCTCGGGCCGGCGCTGGCCACCGCCCTCCGTCCGGCGGCGATGCGCCGGCGCTGGCTCGCCGCCGCGCTCGCCGTGGCCTGCATCGCGTGCACCGTCCTCGCCTACGCCCGCGCGGCGTTCCTCACCGCGCTCCTGCTCGTGCTCGTGGCCGGGGTGGCGGTGGCCAGGGACGCCCGGGTTCGTGCCGCGGTGGTGGTTCTCCTGCTGGCGGTGGCCGGTGCGGCTCTCATGAGCCCCGGCTGGCACGCCCGGCTAGGGGCTGCGACCGAGAACTTCGTCGGCGGTGAGCGGGCGCTGGCGCGCTCGGCGGGGTGGGACCTGGTGCATGGACATCCGTGGCTGGGCGTGGGCTTCGGGAACTACCGCCAGGCGGCGCTGTCACGGCAACCCGTCACCGGCATCACCGACCTGCTCTCGCGCGACGCCCACTCCATCGCGCTCACCGTCTGGGCCGAGACCGGGCTCGTGGGTCTCGTGCTCTGGCTCCTGCTGCAGGCGAGCCTCCTCGTGGCGTTTCTCCGGCGCGGGCGGGGCGGCAATCCAGTCGCGCTCGGCGCCGCGCTGTCGTGGCTCGGGTACCAGACGCTCGGGGTGGCGCACCACCTGCCGTTCCATCCCAGCGTGGCGCTCGGCTTCGCGTTCGTCTGGGGCGTGGGCCTGGTGCACCCCGGTCAGCCCAGCGCCGAGCGGTAGACGGCGAGGGTGTGCCGGGCGCAGCGCTCCCAGGTGAAGGCGCGGGCCCGCTCGCGGCCCGCAGACGCCCATCGGGCACGGAGCAGCGGCGTGGTCACGAGCGCGTTGCTGGCCGCGAGCCACGCCTCCGGGTCGTCCGGGTCGAGCAGCTCGGCCGCGCCGCCGGTCACCTCCGGGAGCGAGCCGGCGCTGGCAGCGAGCACCGGGGTCCCCGTGGCCATCGCCTCGAGCGCAGGCAGCCCGAAGCCCTCGTGCCGCGAGGGGAGCAGCAGGGCCTCGGCGCTGCCGTAGAGCGCGGGAAGGTTCGCCTCGTCGACCTCGGGCAGCACCCGCGTGGAGCGGGGGAAGACCCGCGCCACCCCGGCGCCGGCGAGCAGCACCAGCGGCACCGGGAGCCTGGCGGCGATGCGCGCCAGGAGCGCGAGGTTCTTGTACGGCTTGGCGTTGCCCACCGCGAGCAGGTAGCGCACCGGGAGCCCGAGCTGCGCGCGGATCTGCGAGCGCTCGTCGGCGGTGGGTGGCCGGAAGCGGGGGTCGACGCCGGGTGGGACGACGCTCCACCGCGACTCCGGAACGCCGAGCCGGCTGGCGAGCTCGCCGCGGGCGAACTCGGAGACGGTGAGGAGTGCGCGCGCCCGTTGCACCGTGGGCCGCACCACCAGCCGGTAGTAGAGCGCGGTGAGCCGGCCGAACTCGGCGCTGCGCACCAGGTGAGCCGCGTCGTGCAGCGTGGCCACCAGCGGCCCGCGCCAGAATCGCGGCACCGAGAACGAGGTGGCGTGGTACAGCGCGGGGCGGAGCCGCCTCAGCACGGAGGCGAGGGCCGGCTGCTCGAGCGGGGACAGGAAGCCCGCCGGCGCCGGATGCACCGCGAACGCCGGGGTGAGCGGGCCGAGCTCGGGCAGTCCCCCCGGAGGACCGAGGCCCTCGAACGTCAGATCGGGCGCGAGCGAGGGGAGGACGCGGCCGAGCTCCAGCGCGTAGCGGGCGATGCCGTGCAGCCGACCGGACACCATCCGTAGATCGATGAGAACCCGGGGGGCCATGCGGCCGGGGCATGCTACACCGACCGGCCGAACCGTCCCGTCGATGCGCGTCGCTCTCGTCCATGACTGGCTCACCGGGCGCCGCGGCGGAGAGCTGGTCCTCGCACAGCTCGTCCGGCTCTTTCCCGAATCGGAGATCTTCACCCTCCTCCACGTCCCGGGGAGCGTGGGGCCGGACGTCGAGTCGAGGCCGATCCACACCTCGCCCCTGCAGCACCTGCCGGGCATCGAGCAGCGCTATCGCGCGACGCTGCCCTTGATGCCGGCGGCGCTGCGCGCCTTCGACCTGCGGGGCTTCGATCTGGTCATCTCGTCCAGCCACTGCGTGGCCAAGGGCGCGCGGGTGCCGGCGGGCACGCCGCACCTGGCCTACGTGCACTCGCCGATGCGCTACATGTGGGACCAGTTCGACGCCTACTTCGGCCCGGGCCGGGCGAGCCTGCCCGTCCGGCTCGCGGCCACGGCGGCGCGTCCGGCGCTCCAGGCCTGGGACCGGCGAACCGCCGCGGACCCCGACGTGCTGGTGGCCAACAGCGACCACGTGGCGAGGCGCATCGCCCGGTTCTGGGGCCGCCAGGCAGAGGTCATCCACCCGCCGGTCGCGCTCGGACGGTTCGCGCTGCCGTCCTCTCCCCCGGGCGAGGGCGCCTACTTCCTCTGGCTCGGGGCGCTCGCCCCCTACAAGCGGGTGGACCTCGCGGTGGAGGCCTTCCGCCGCTCGGGCCACGTGCTGTGGATCGCCGGCGACGGGCAGGACGCACGCCTCCTCCGCTCCGGCCTGCCGCCGAACGTGCGGTGGCTGGGGAAGGTCTCCGACGCCGAGGTCCCGGAGCTGTACCGTGGCGCCCGGGCGCTCGTCTTCCCCGGAGAGGAGGACTTCGGCATCGCTCCGCTCGAGGCCCTGGCCTCGGGGCGGCCGGTGATCGCGCTCGCGCGGGGAGGGGCGCTGGAGACCCTCACCCCGGACACCGGCGTGTTCTTCGACGCCCCGACCCCCGAGGCGCTGGTGGCGGCGCTCGGGCGCTTCGAGGCCGACGAGCGCACCTTCGACCCGGCCCGGGCCCGGGCGCGCGCCGAGCTCTTCTCCGAGGAGCGTTTCCGGGCAGCGATCCGTGCCCGGCTGGAGACGCTCCTGGCTGGCCGCCCCGACCTGCGCGACCGACTTCCGTGGTAGGGCAGGGGACGTGTTCAACCGGCTGCAGCGGTTCTGGACATCGATCAAGGTGGCGATCGACGTCGCGATGCTCACGCTCGCGTTCGGCCTCGCCTACCTGACCCGATTCGACGCGCTGAACGCGCCGCCGCCACCGCTACGCGAGACGCTGGTCACGCTCCTCCTGGTGCTGGTGCTCTTCCCGGTGGCGTACCGCCAGTCGCGCCTCTACGCGACCAACCGGGTGCGGACGCACCTGGAAGAGGTCTTCGAGCTCTTCAAGGCCACCATCACCGGGAGCCTGGTGCTGGTCGCTCTGACGTACTTCGGCCGCGAACGCTACTCGCGGCTGACGCTGCTCTTCTTCGCCGGCTACTCCTTCCTGCTGGTGGCCGCGACGCGGGTCGCCTTCCGGATGTGGCTCGAGTCGATGCGCCGGCGGGGCCTGAACCTCAAGTCCATCCTCCTGGTGGGAGCCGGCGAGCTGGGCGAGCGGGTGGTGGAGACCATCGACCACCACCGCGAGCTCGGCTTCCGGGTCACCGGCGTCCTCTCCCGCGACCTCCTCCTGCCCGGGACGACGGTGCGCGGCGCGCCGGTCATCGGGACGACCGACGCCCTGGAGCAGGTGCTCCAGGAGCGGACGGTGGACCAGGTGATCCTCGCGCTCCCCTCCGAGGACATGTCGCTGATGAAGTCGCTGATGGAGCGGCTCGCACTGCACACCGTGGACGTGAAGATCGTCCCCGACCTCTTCCAGTACGTGACGCTCTACGGCGGCCTGGAGGAGTTCGGCGGGCTGCCCATCGTCAGCCTCCAGGGCGGACCGCTCGAGGGCTGGAACCTCGTCGCCAAGCGCGCCTTCGACGTGCTGTTCTCGGCGCTGGCGTTGCTGGTGGTGTCGCCGGTGATGCTGGCGGTGGCGGTGGCGGTGAAGGTGACCAGCCGCGGGCCGGTGCTCTACCGCCAGGAGCGGATGGGGATGGACGGGGCGGTGTTCCACATCCTCAAGTTCCGGACCATGCGGGTCGGCTCCGAGCAGGCAGGGCCGCGCATGGCGACCGCCGGAGACGATCGGCGGACCCCCGTCGGGGCATTCCTCCGCGAGACGTCGCTCGACGAGCTTCCGCAGCTCTTCAACGTGCTCCGCGGGGACATGAGCCCGGTCGGCCCGCGTCCGGAGCGGCCGGTGTTCATCGAGGAGTTCAAGCGGCAGATCCCGAAGTACCACCTGCGCCACAAGGTGAAGGCGGGCATCACCGGCTGGGCGCAGATCAACGGACTGCGGGGACAGACCTCCATCCAGAAGCGGATCGAGTACGACCTCTATTACATCGAGAACTGGTCGCTCCTCCTCGATCTGAAGATCCTCGTGCGGACCGCGCTGGGCGGGTTCCTCTCGCGCAACGCCTACTGACGGGCGCCGTTCCCTGCAGCGCGTGAAATGGTGACGGGCGCCGCCCCGTAGGCATCCCGGCATGGCCGGGACACTCCTCTCTCCGCGCTTCTGGCCGTGGCGCCTCGGGGTGGCGATGGGCCTCCCGTGGCTCTTCCGCTTCCTGCTCGACCGGCTGGTGCACCTCCCCGGCGGTCGGCTGGAGCGCGCCATCGAGTCGCGCGTCCTGATGGCCATCGTCGATGTGCTCGTCCTGCTGGTGGTCCTGAGGTGGATGGAAGGACGCACCCTGAGGGAGTCCGGACTCTTCGGGCGCACCGGGCTCGTCCGGCGTCTATCCGAGGGCATCGCGCTCGGGGCTGGTCCGGTCGCCGTGCACGCCGCCGCGCTCGCCGCGGCCGGGATGTACGTCTTCTCGCTCCCCGGCAGCGCGACCGCCGGCGAGGCGGTGTTGCTCGCGCTGGTCCTCCTGCTCGTGGGCTTCGAGGAGGAGGTGCGCTACCGCGCGCTCGCGTTCCGCACGCTCGACCAGGGAGTCGGAAGCTGGCTGGCGATGGGCCTCAGCGGGGCCTTCTTCGGCATCTCGCATGCGACCAACTCCGGCGCCACCCCGCTGGGCATCGCCGCCATCGCGCTGGGAGGCGTCTTCCTCGCGGCCTGCTACCTCCGCTACGGCAGCCTCTGGGTTCCGATCGCCTTCCACTTCGCCTGGGACACGACGATGGGCGTGGTCCTCGGGCTTCCCGTGTCGGGGACGCCGCTCCCGGGTCTCCTGCACGTGCAGATGACCGGGCCGGAAGCGTGGACCGGCGGCGGCTTCGGCCCCGAGGCGAGCACGGCCCTGCAGCCGTTCATCTTCGCCGCGGCGGCGTTCTATCTCTGGAAGGTGGTGGTCGAGAGGAAGCTCACGCCGCCTCCGTGGAGGGCCCGGCCGGTCCCCGCCGCCCCGGCCCCGGCCTCGATTCCGTCGACGCGTGGTCCGGCCGCCTGAGCCGCTCCCAGCGTGTGCAGCGTCTGCCCGAGCCGGGCGATGCCGAGCGCGATGTTGGACGCACTCTGGTTCGAGAAGTTGAGCCGCAGGTAGCCGTGTTCCGGCGGGCCGACGAAGAATCCGCTGCCGGGAACCACGGCGACGGAGTGCGCGAGGGCCGCGCGGAACACCTCGTCGTCGCGCACCCCGGGCGGCAGCTCGAGCCAGAGAAAGAGGCCACCATCGGGCCTGGACCAGCGCGTCCCGGCGGGCATGCTGTGCTCCAGCGCGCGCAGCATCGCCTCGCGGCGCGTGCGGTACTCCGCCCGGATCCGGCCGAGGTGGGCCTCGTAGTCGAAGGTCTCCAGCAGCTTGGCCAGCGCGTGCTGGGAGAGCGTGGCGGTTTGCAGGTCGCAGGCCTGCTTGGCGATGGTCAGCGTGCGCATCAGGGCCTTCGGCCCGTGGATCCAGCCGAGGCGCAACCCGGGCGCGAGGGTCTTGGAGAAGGTGCCGAGGTAGAAGGTGAGACCGTCGGCGAGCGCGGCGATGGGCGTGGACGGGGCCCCGCGGAATCGCAGCGCACCGTAGGGATCATCCTCCAGCACCGGGACGCCGTGGCGCGCCGCCACCGCGGCGAGCTCGCGGCGGCGGTCCTGGGCGAGGGTGGTGCCTCGCGGGTTCTGGAACTCCGGCACCAGGTAGATGAGCGCGGGGCGGTGGGCGCGCACGGCCTCCTCGAGCAGCTCGGTGCGGAGGCCATCGTCGTCGCCCGGGAGCCCGACCACCCTGGCCTCGTAGGCGGCGAACGCCTGCAGCGCCGCGACGTAGCTGGGGTTCTCGACCAGCACCGTGTCACCCGGGTCGAGCAGAACGCGGGCCACCAGGTCGATGCCCTGCTGGCTGCCGCTCACCACCATCACGCTCTCCGCCGTCGCCGGAATGCCCTGCGCGCGGAGCCGGGACGCGATCCACTCTCGCAGCGGGAGGAACCCCTCGGTGATGCCGTACTGCAAGGCCGCAGCCGGGCTGTCGCGCAGCACGGAGGCGTAGGCCTCGCTCAGCTCCAGCGCAGGGAAGAGCTCGGGCGCCGGCAGGCCCCCGGCGAAGGACAGCACGTCCGGCCGCTCTGCCACCTTGAGGATCTCACGGACGGCGGAGGGTACCGCGCCCCGCATCCGCCTGGCGGTCTCGATGTTCATGCCGCTGACTCCCTCCTCGTCGTCACGTGGGTCTCCTCCTTCACGGAGCAGAGGACGATGGTGGTGTGGGTGCGGGTGACTCCCGGCAGCGTGCGGAGCTCCTCCGTGAGGAGGCGGTCCAGCGTGCCGGTGTTCTCGGTGCGGACCTTCAGCAGGTAGCTGTCCTGGCCAGCGACCCGGTGGCACTCGAGGACCTCATCGAGCCCCATCACCTTCTTGGCGAAGGCCTCGAAGTACCGGGGGTGCTCGATGGCCACCCCGATGAAGGCGGTGATGTCCTTGCCGAGCTTCCGAGGGTCCACCCTGGCCGTGTAGCCAGTGATGATCCGCTGCTCCTCGAGCTTCCGGATGCGGTCCGCCACCGAGGGCTGCGAAAGCCCGACTTTCCTGGCGATCTGCGCCTGTGTGAGCCGCGCGTCCGCCTGGAGGAGGTCCACGATGCCAGCGTCGACGTCGTCCATGAAGACGACATATTGCCGCCCCGGCACGAGTATTCAATAGGTCGTCGAACGAACTGTCCTATAATTTATTGGGCCTCGTCGCCGGCGGACGAGCTCACGGCCGGGACCGGGCAGGGCCTTCCGGTCGGCGCGACGAGTCGCTGATCTCCATCCCGGTCACCCCTCCGTCACGCTGCTGGCGCACGCCGTGCTCGGAGCGCTCGCGATGCCCGGCCGTTGCGACCGGTGGACCCCCGTCGAGGCGTGCCGCGACGGCTTGGGGTACGCTCCGCGGCCTCCGGTCCAGGCTCCACTCGTGAGGTCGCGTGAATATTCCGTCGAGCCCCGGCCACCGGCAGGCCAGGTGAAGCCCGGGCCGCTCGCCCACGCCACCGAGCTGACCCTCCTCCTGATCGTCTACGTCGCCGCAGCGCGGCTCGGGCTGCAGATGGGCCCGGTGAGCGGCTTCGCCACGCTGGTGTGGCCGCCGACCGGGATCGCCCTGGCCGCCCTGCTCATCCGGGGCGTTCGCCTCTGGCCGGCGGTGCTCGTCGGCGCGGTCGTCGCGAACGTGCTGAGCGGTGCCTCCTTGCCCGTGGCGTCGGGGATCGGAATCGGGAACACGCTCGAGGCGCTCCTCGCCGCGTTACTCCTCCGGCGCGTCGTGCGAATCCACCTCGGCCTGGATCGCCTGGTCGACGTGCTGGCTCTGGTTGCCCTGGCCGCCGGCATCAGCACGCTCGTCAGCGCAACGGTGGGAGTGCTCGCGCTCCGGGCCGGTGGAATCGTCCAGCCCGGCCAGGTGGTCGAGACTTGGCGCGTGTGGTGGGTGGGTGACGCGCTCGGGGATCTCGTCGTGGCCCCCTTCCTGCTGACCTGGAGCGGCGTCGGCGCGCTCACGGCCTCCCCGCGACGGGCGTTGGAGGTGGCGGTGCTGGCCGTGGTCGCGGCGGGGGTGAGCTCGTTCCTCTTCCTGGTCGGCCCGCCTCTGGACCCGGCCCCGGTCCGTCAGGCTTACATCGTGTTTCCGGTCCTGATCTGGGCCGCGATTCGCTTCGGGCCGAGGGGCGGCACGACGGCGATCCTGGTCATCTCCGTGTTCGCGATCTGGGGAACCTTCCTCGACTCCGGCCCGTTCACCAGCGAGACGCTGGGGGTCGGCCTCCTGAAGCTCCAGCTGTTCATGGGCGTGGCAACTGTGACCACCCTGGTGCTCGCCGCGGTCAGCGCCGAGCGGATGGAAGCGCTCAGGGCCGAGGAGGAGATCCTGGCCATCGTCACCCACGACATGAAGAATCCGCTGGGCGCCCTCCGGCTCAGCGCACGGCGCCTGCTGAAACAGCCGTCGACCGAGCTCGGCCCGGACGCACGGCGGCAGGGCGAGTTCATCCTCCGGTGTGGGCAACGGCTGGAATCGCTGATCGCCAATGTCCTGGATGCGGCGACGATCCGCGCGGGCCACCTGTCGCTCCGGTGTGCGCCACAGGACCTGGCGGCGCTGATCAGCGATGCTGCGGAGACCCTCGGGCCGCTGCTGGATGAGAAATCGCAGACGTTCCGCCTCGAGGCACCACCCGCGGTCCGGGTCGACGTCGACCGGGAGCGCATCCTGCAGGTCCTGTCCAACCTGCTCGGGAATGCGGTCAAGTTCGCTCCCAGGAACGGGCACATCACGGCGACGGCGATCGTGGTGAACGGGTGGGCGCAGGTCCTCATCTCGGACGACGGACCGGGCATCGAATCCGACAAGCTCGAGCAGGTCTTCGAGCCGTACTGGAGCGGCGAATCTGCGCAGGGAACGGGACTCGGCCTGTCGATCGTCCGGGGCATCGTCGAGGCGCATGGGGGGACGACGTCGGTCCAGAGCCAGCCCGGAGTCGGCACCACCATCGGCTTCATCATCCCGCTCGCCTCCGGCACACCGTCCTCCCCGGAGCTGCTGATGCCGAGGGTGCTGTCGCACCGGGCGAAGCACGGCTAGCCCGCGAGGCGCCGGCCCGGCCCGGACCGAGGTGACTACGGCGCGATCCGCAGCGGGATCGGCTGAGCGAGCGCGAGCGGTCTCGCGCGCCGGGCGAGGAGAAAGCCCGCGGTCAGCTGGATCGACGCCGCGAGCAGGACGAGGTCCTTGAGGAAGAACCCCGTGCCTTGACCCCAGGGGAGGACCAGGTCCGGCGCCGTCAGCAGGAAGGTGAGGGTGGTGAAGAACCGCACGCTCGCCAGCGCTCCCCCCACCACGCCGAGGGTGGGCCAGCGCGGCCCGAGGAGCAGACCGAGCGCGGCCGCCACCTCGACGCTGCCCATCAGCGCGGCGGCGGTGCGGACGCTGAAGAGCAGATAGGTACAGGCCACGAGCGGTGACTGGTGGACCACCGGTACGAGCGCCTCCGCCTCGAAGCGAAAGAACTTGAACGTGCCGAAGAGCGCCAGGAGGAATGCGAGCCCCAGGCGGAGCATCCCGGCACCGACGCCGTTCAGGGCCCGTGCCCGCCGGAGCGCGCGCACCTGGGGAGGCAACGCCGCCGTCCCGGCAGAACCGGTCGGAGGCCAACGTGCCGCCGTACCACCCCCGAGGTCTCCGTCGGTCCTCACGACGAGCGAATTGTGCAGTCTGGGGTGAGCAGGC
>JADGQZ010000192.1 GCA_017881345.1 Myxococcaceae bacterium
GCAGTCGAGGACGTGCGCTCCCTGATCCGGCTGGCGCATCTGCGCGGCGTCCCCTTGGCGTCGCACGACGTGGACTCGGCCGAGAGGGTGCGCTGGCTCCGCGACGAGGGGATCCGGATCACCGAGTTCCCGGTCGACATGGCTACCGTTCGGGAGGCCAGCCAGGCGGGGCTGCAGGTGATGCTGGGCGCGCCCAACGCGCTTCGGGGCGCCTCCACTGGCGGGAACCTGAGCGCCCGCGCCGCGCTGGCGGACGGGCACGGAGACATCCTCTGCTCCGACTACGCGCCGCAGTCCTTGCTGCACGCGGTATTCGTCCTCGATCGGCTGGGAATCGTGCCGCTGCACGAGGCGGTCAACCTCGTGAGTCTTAACCCCGCGCGTGCGGTTGGAGTGGCAAACGAGACGGGATCGCTCGAGGAGGGCAAGGACGCGGACCTCGTCCTAGTCGAGCACGCCGACGGCCTAGTGCACGTGCTGCGTACCTTCGTGGCGGGGCGCGAGATCTTCGCGACCGATTGAGAGAACTGGTCGCTCAGCGGATCGCGGCCGGCGGCTCCTTGGCGCCCTGGCTGCCCCCGCCGCCAGACCCGGAACTCGCCTGATCGGACGAGCATAATCATTACGAGCAGGGTCGCGAACACCAAGATGGTGAGCGGTCGTCCTCTTGCAAGCTTGATCGCGTCTCGCCGAACGTCACGACCCTTACGCCCACCGTCGTCAGGCTCATCGCCGTCGCGCTGTTCTTCGAGTTCATCAACGGATTCCATGACCCCGCGAAATCCATCGCCCCCGTGGTCTCCAGCGCAAGTGCTTCAGGCGCGGCGGCGCGTTTGCCAAGCATGTCCGCCGGGGCGGCCCGGAGGTTGCCCCCGGGGTCCTCCACACGGGGGGGCCCTTTGTCCCGCCACGGACGTCGCGCAACCTGCTGGTACGGTCTTCGCCCCTCCCTCGCCGAGCACGATTCGAGCACAGCGGCTCGGTTCAACGGGAGGAGGCATACGGCGCACGCCGAAGGCCTCTTGACGGAGCACGCGAAGCAAGCTTGGTAACAAGGGACCAGCCAGTTCGGACGGCGCCGACTCCGCGCGGGCGGGCATTCGCACAGCGTGCTCTTGCCGTCCGCAAGGCGAAGGGCAAGGCTCTACGCGATCGTCTGCCACGGGCCGAACAAGGTCGATGGACATCCGACACGCTCCGGGAAAACCTGACCTTCATCCTCAGGGCGGAGGTGAAGGGGCGACGGGCGGACCTCTTGCCTCTCCGATGGAAGCGGATGAGGGCGTCTCCGTTCGACTTCTATCGCGGCGCCGCATCGGTCATGGCTTCGGACGTAGGGCCCCTCGCCACCTGCGGGCTCGAGGTACAACTGTGTGGCGACGCGCACCTCCTGAACCTTGGGGCGTATGGTGCTCCAGACGGACGCCTCGTCTTCGACCTCGACGACTTCGACGAGAGCTGCCGCGGCCCGTTCGAGTGGGATCTCAAGCGGCTCGCGACGAGCTTCGTGGTCGGGGGGCGGGTGGCAGGTCACAGCGATGCCGATTGCATCAGCTGCGTGCGGTCGCTGGTACGGACCTATCGAGATGGTCTGGACCGCTTGTCGAGAATGCCGGTGGTGGAGGCGGCCCGGCTGGAGATCACGCCGCGCTCGACCGGGAAGCGGCTAGCTCCGGTCTTCACCGAGGCAGCCCATGATACCCCTGGGGATCTGGTCAAGAAGGCGACGGTTACAAGAACCGTCGGCCACTCACGATTCCGGAGTGCCCCGCCGTACCAGTTCAGGATGAAGCGGTTCGAGGTGGAGAAGGTATTCGGTTCCCTTGCCGAGTATCGGACAACCCTGGAACCCAGCGGCCTGCAGATGCTCGATGCCTATGTCCCGGTCGACACCGCGTTCAGGGTCGTCGGCACGGGCAGCATCGGTGTCGCTAGCTACCTCGTCCTGCTCTACGGGAATGGGGTCGATGATCCGCTGTTTCTGCAGTTCAAGGAGGAGGATTCCTCCTGCTGGCGGCCGTATCTCCCCAATGCCGTTGACTACGAGAAACTCTACCCGCACCAGGGAAGACGCACCGCAGAGGGTCAGCTTCGAACGCAGACGGTGGCCGATCCCTTCCTCGGCTGGACGCGCATCGGCGGCAAGGACTTCGTCGTGCGCCAGTGGTCCGATCACAAGGCGACGATCAACCTCGGAATGCTGAGGAAGCGCGCCGTGCTGGAGGACTACGCCGCGCTCTGCGGACAGGTCCTCGCCAAGGCACACGCTCGAACCGGCGATGGGGCGATGCTGAGCGGTTACTGCGGCAGAAGCGAGCGTCTCGATGCGGTGGTCGCTTCCTTCGCCATGGCGTACGCAGAGCAGACCGAGCGGGACTACGAACGATTCTGCAAGTCGATGTCCTGACTCTGTGCCGTCGGCTTCCGGACGAAGCAGGCCATGCAGGCGTCGGTGAGCTCTGCGTTCGACTGCCGCGGATGGTTCGAGTATCACCTGAAGTGCGCTGGGTGCGATCCTTGGAGCGGCAGCAGGCCTCCGGCCGTTCGGCTAGATGGAGCCTTGACCCTGCAGCGACTACAGGGCGTCCATGACACGGCGACCTGCATGCCGCGGCTCGAGGTGAACCTAGAGCGCTGGCGGCTGGCCTCGAGGTGCAGCGACCGCCTCGATAGTCGCCTCGCGCCCTGTGGCGCTAGCCGCCTGCGACAGGTTCCCGAGGAAGGCACCGAGCGACAGGGCCAGCTCCCGGCCGTCCGGGTCGACCGCCCTGAGCTTCCGGGCCAGGTCGGCGGACACGGTGAGGTGATCCCGCACCTCCACCAGCACGGCCCATGGTTGGGTGTTGTGGTTCGAGGCGGCGAGCGCCGCCGTGGAGAGGATGCGCTCCTCCTCGGGTCCGAGGGGAGGCCCGACCACCCCTCCGCCGCGCTGCACCTCTGCTCCGGGAGCAAGCAGGGGCACGGCTCCAATGCCCAGCGCGAGGGCCCCAGCCCCGGTTGTGGCGACGAACGTCCTGCGGGTCATCATGGCTTCTTTGGTTGGTGCGGCGATCTCGGTGTTCACGTTGGCCGGAATCCGCAGGTGAGGTGGTGCTCTTGCCGCGACGGTGTTGCCCACGCCGGATGGCGGGGTGCCGCCCCGCGCCTCATGCGGCCGAGCCCGGGGCCGCTCCGCGCAGGATCGCCTGCACTTTGCGGATCGCAAAGATGTGTAGGAACTTCTTGACGTGTGCACCCCGCGCGAGCGCGGACCGTACCTGCTCGTAGAGGACTGCCACGTCACGATTTGGCACGTGGGCCTCGTCGGCCAGTACAGCCACGATGCGTTCTTGATCAGGTTGTCGGTCGTGCGCAAACATCACGGGCTCCTCGCTCACCCGGCGACGGATGACTCCGGTTGCGGAAGCGGCCGACCCGGCCCTCGCCGCACTGTCTGGTCACGGGTTCCAATCCTTCCCATGCACGCCCCCTGCCCGGGCGACGGTCACGTAACCGACCGCCGTTCCTCCCCGCGGGGTCCCGAGGCGGCGTCCACGGCCGTCGGTACGAACGTTCGCGCACAGCAGCGAAGTCGGACCACGTCCTTCGCGAGGAGCCGTTCGTTGTCGGGGTCGTGGGCGCAAGCGAGCACCTTGCAGCGGAGCACGAACAACCAGCGAGCCGGCTCGCCCGCCACCGCCGTTCGCCCCAGACGAGATGGGCTGCGCGGGTTCTCGCCTGGGCGAGTGCCATCGGGGCGCCTGTGGCTCGCCAATTCACGGTCCGAGCAAGCGTGTTGGCGCTCATGAGGAAGCGCAAGAATCTGGACCGGCCGGCACCCGTCTCAGGAGGAGTTGCGCACCCCGCCGACGGCGCCTGGCTCCGCAACGTGGTCGAGACCTGACCCAAGAGCGCGACGCACTGGCACGCCGCATCTTGTCGCCTCTAGCGACCACGATTCGTTCGGCTTGCGTGATTCGCGAATGCCGTAGGCCGTGCTCGCGAACGCGCTCCAGCTCAAGCACTCGTGCCGCACTGCGAGGGGTCTCAGAGTCACAGAGTCGGCAGGGCTGCCCTCGCCTTCATCCCGAACAGCACGCGCAGCGACGTGAACCTCCGCACCAGCGCGCACAGGCCAGCGGTCAGGAGGAGCGAGGCGAGCGCGGTGATCGCCCACTTGACCATGTCCGGGAGGGGCCACCGCATCACCGGGTAGCCGACGGTCAGGATCACCGTCTGGTGAAGGATGTAGAAGGGGAGCACGAGTTCGGAGGCGCGGGCCAGGAACGGCGTCCGGACCGCGCGCAGGCCGTCGATGGCTCCGCCCAGTATGGCGAGGATGGTCGACCAGGCGACCAGCGCAGAGGCGCAGAGGAACACCCATGACCGGAGGCTGCCCCGTGTGGGCTCGGGGGCGCCAATGAAGATGGCGCCCAACGGCGTCCCGACCGCGAAGGCCACGATCATGGCCGGGAGGTACTGGCGCCGGATGCTCTGGTAGAGCTGATCACTGGACGCCAGCAGAAATCCGGCCGCGAAGAAGCACGCATGGCCGGGAACGTTCCAGCCGCCCCACCATCTCCCTCCCCAGAAGCCGCCCGGTTCGGGCAGCGCCAAGGCCAGCGCGATGGGGACCGCGAGCAGGAGCGGGCCGCCTCGGCGAGAGAGCATCGCTGCGAGCCTGTGCAAACCGCGCCGGCCGGCGCCGGTGTTGCACCAGAGGAAGAGGGGCAGGAAGGCCAGGCTAAAGACGAAGAGCAGCTCCAGGTACCAGAGGTGGAGCCCCTGATATGCGAAGTTCCCGCCGTACCCGTAGAGGCCCTCGAAGTAGTGCGGAAGGAACTCGACGAACGACCCCTGGAACTGGCCGTGGCTGACGCGCTCTAGGTAGACTTGCCACGCGACGTGGGTGAA
>JADGQZ010000193.1 GCA_017881345.1 Myxococcaceae bacterium
GGCAAAGCGCGACGGCAGAAGTCTTCGGGTCCGGTCACGAGAGGTACCCAGTGGGAACACAGCTAAAGATGCGCCGGGGCGTCGCGCACTCTATAAGAAGGACCGAAAGAAGGGCCGGGGAGGGGTCGTCGTCTTGATCGAAGTGGACGTACTTGTTGCCGGTGGTGGACCCGCGGGGTGCACCACCGCTGCTGCCATGGCCCAGCTCGGCCTGCGCACCCTGATCGCCGACGCTGGCCAGGACCGCCACAAGATGCTGGCAGGCGAGCTGCTCCACCCCGTCGCGATCGAGGAGCTCACCGCCTTCGGGTTCCGTGAGGCCCTCAGCACGGATGGCGCGCCCATCGTGGGGTTCGCGGTGGTGGATGGAGCGAAGACCGCGCTCCTGCCGTATGCCCCGGGGAACCGCGGCCTCGGGATCGAGCACCACGCGCTGGTGCTCCCCCTGCTGGACATCCTCGAGCGCCGACGCGACGTCCAGGTGCGCCGCCGCACGCGGGTGAACTTCCTCTCGGACGGGCCGGACGGAGTGGAGGTCACGCTCTCCAGCGACGGCCGGAGCGAGCGGGTCCGCGCGCGGATGCTGGTCGCCGCCGACGGCCGTGCCTCGCCCCTCCGCCGCGCCGTGGGGATTCCCGAGGAGCACGATCGTCTCTCGACGATGGTGGGCGTGCTGGTCGACGCGACCGCGCTCCCGCACGCCGGACGGGGTCACCTCTTCATCGGCGGCCCGGCGCCGGTGCTCGCCTACCCGATCTCCAGCACCAGGGCCCGGGTGATGGTGGATCTGCCGCTCGGTTCCGCCCCGGACCAGGTCCGCGACCCGGAGACCCTCTCGGGGGTCCCCATGCCCCTCCGGCAGGCCATCCTCGATGCGCTGGCGCGCGAGGCCCCGCTGGTCTCAGCCTCCGAGACCCGGCAGCTCGAGGCCGCCTACAAGGGGCACGTGGTGCTGGTGGGAGACGCCGCCGGCTGCTGCCACCCGCTCAGCGCCAGCGGCATCGCCTCCGCGGTGCGTGACTCGCGCGCGCTGGAGCAAGCCATGCGCACGGCGAAGAACGACGTGCCCCGGGCCCTCGCTGCCTACGCCCGTGCCCGGCGGCCGGCGAACAGGACTCGCATCGCGCTGGCCTCCGCGCTCTACGAGGCCTTCTGCAGCGAGACGGTGGAGATGGCCGCGCTGCGCGGCGGTCTCTTCCGCTACTGGGAGCGCTCGCCCACCGGGACCCGCATCTCGATGTCCCTCCTCTCCACGCGAGAGACCCGGATGTCGGTCATGGCCCGCGAGTACGCTCGCGTGGTGGCGCATGGCCTGGTCGCGCTCGGCGTTGGTTCGGTCCGTGCGGTCCGCGGTCCACGCCGGGCAGTGCGCGCCGGGGCCCGTCTCGTCGCCTCGGCCCTGCCCCACGTCCGCACCGCGATGGCCGGTGCGGTCGAGGATCGCATCCTGGCCCTTCCTCCGCCTCACGCTCAGGTGCCCGCAGCGGCCGAGTCGCTCGGTTCGAGCCGCGCTTCACCGTCCAGGTCGTAGCTCCGGCCGCGCCAGTCCACCCGGCGGTTCAGCCGGGCGGCGACCGCGACCACGCCGCTCAGCAGGGGGAGCACTGCCGGCACCCAGAGGTGGCGGGCCGCGATACGCGGGCCACCGTGGCCTCGCTGGAGCGAGACCTGCGTCCAGATCGAGAAGCCGATGGGGACCAGCGCCAGCGCGGCGATCTCGAAGCGTCCGGTGGCGAGCGCCGTCGCCAGCACTCCCCAGGCGACCCAGCACGAGATGCCGCGGACCCATCCGGGCCAGGTGAAGCGAAACGACAGGCCACCCTCGGAGAAGAGGATCCACCGGCGAAAGGTCCTGAAGAAGGTCAGCGGTCCCATTCCGCCGATGATCAGGCGAAGCGGTGCGGGGATGACCACGTTCTTCCATCCCGCCCTCCAGAGCGCCCGGCCGATGTACATGTCGTCGACGAAGTGCCCCTCGGCGACGCCCACCCCGCCCACCGCGTCGAGCGCCTGGCGGCGGCACACCATCAGCTGACCCATGATGAAGTCGAGCTCGCCGCTCGGCTCGGCGGCCCAGGTCACGTTGGGCCCGTACCAGGCATTCACCAGCAATCCGTAGCCGACGTCACTGGCGGTGGGTCGCTCGGCCGAGGCGACCACCGGGGCGAAGGTGCAGCCGCAGTCCGGCCGGGCGAGCAGCTCCGACACGAGGCGCCCGAGCAGGTCCTTCGAGGGGCGGCTGTCCGAGTCGTTGAAGGCCAGCAGCTCGCCGGTGGCCGCGGCCACGCCCACCAGCATCGCGTTGAGCTTCCCGGTGCGCCGCGGCGGGGGCATGCCCGACAGGAGCAGCTCCACCCGCTCGGCCCTCGTGGGGTGCTCGGCGATCAGCCGCTGGATGGCTGGATACGCCGGGTCCTCCACCGAGTCGACGACGAAGAGGAGCTCCAGCCGCCCCGGATACTCCATCTCCAGGAATGCGCGGATGTTGTCCTCGGCCCCGGGGTCCATCCCGCGCACCGGGCGGATGACGGTGATCGACGGACCGCTGGTGGGAAACGGCGGCGGGCTCCGGCGGCGATGGAGGACCCGCGACAGCCGCACGTGGCCCTCGAGGAGGAGCAGCAGCGCCAGGCCGGCGAGCGAGATGAGGACGGTGCTCGTCATGGAGGGCTCTTCTCTCCGTGCACCGCGAGCGCCAGCTTCTTCAGCACGCGTGGGGCCCACCAGTTGGCCGCGCCGAAGAGGCGCATGGTGGCGGGGACGACCAGGATGCGGACCAGCGTGGCGTCGAGCGCGACGGCGATGGCCATCCCCACCCCCATCGCCTTCACCACCAGGATGTGGGCGAGGGCGAACGCGGCGAACACCGCCACCATGATCGCCGCGGCGCTGGTGATGAGGCTGCCGGTCTGCTCCAGGCCCTCGGCGACGCTGCGCCGGTTGTCCCCCGTCCGCACCCACTCCTCCCGCATGCGGGAGAGCATCAGGACCTCGTAGTCCATCGACAGGCCGAAGAGCGTGCAGAACAGGAGGACGGGGAGCGCCGGCTCGAGCGGCCCGGGGGTGAAGTCGAGCAGCCACCGCAGATGGCCCTCCTGGAAGATCCACACCAGCGCCCCGAAGCTCCCGGCGATGGAGAGGAAGTTCATCACCACCGCTTTCAGCGGGAGGACGACGGAGCCGAGCAACACGAAGAGAGCGACCATGGTGACCAGCACCACGAACCCCACCGCGAGCGGCGCCCGGCGGAGCACGAACGCGGTCGAGTCGACGTCCGCCGCGCTCTGCCCACCGACCAGGGCCTGGCCGTCGCCGACGGCGCGTTCCTTCCTCAGCTCCGAGACGAGCCGGCGGGCCTCCTCGCTCGACGCCGGCGCCCGGGTGAGCACCTGCACCACCGCGACGTCGCCGTGCAGATACGCCGCCTCGGCGAGCGCGAACTGCGGCGGCCGGAACGCCGGACCGGTCCCGGCGAGCTGGACGACCTGCCCGCGCGTCACTCCCGGCCCGAGGTCGACGATGCTCTCCACCCCGACCACGCCCGGGAGCTTCGCCCAGCGCTGGCTGGCGTCGTAGAGCGCGCCGGCGCGCTCGGGGGTGAACGGGGCGCCCGGGAAGCGGACCGCCACCAGGATCCGGGTGGCGCTCTGCTCGGGAAAGGAACGCGCCAGCGCGGCCGCGCCCTGCCGCGACTCGGCCGAGGCGGGCAGCGCAGTGATGTCGGTGCCGGCGGTCTCGAGCCGCAGGAATGGCCACCCCACCAGCGCGATGAAGCCCAGCGTGGGAACGAGGACCCGGAGCGGATGCTTCATCACCCACCAGGCCAGCCGGTGCCACAGCCCCGGCTTGAGCCCGAACGCCGGGAAGGGGACCCTTCCCAGGTCCACCCGGGGCCCGAGCCAGCCGAGGATGGCCGGGAGCGCGGTCAGGGCGAAGAGCACCGAGAAGGCGACGACGATGGCCCCGCCGAGCCCCATCGCCGCCAGGTACGAGCCGCGGTAGAAGAGCAGTCCCGAGAGTCCGGCGGCGACGGCGAGGCCGGAGAAGGCC
>JADGQZ010000005.1 GCA_017881345.1 Myxococcaceae bacterium
ATGAGGATGTCGAGGTAGGGGACGATGTTGAGCTCGCCGCCCTCCTCGCGCTCATGAACCCGGGGCTTGCGCTTGCTGTAGAAGAAGGCCATCGAGCGGGCCTGCCGCTTACGCCGAGCGCTCGAAGTCCATCGCCGACGTCTCGCCGGCCGCGCGCCGCGACAGGAGATTCTCCAGCTTCAGCGCGCTGAGCTCGACGGTCTCCACCATCTTCTTGGCGTACGCCGTCAGGAAGAGGTGGGCGATGATGCAGGACACCGCGATGCCGAGGCCGAAGGCCGTGTTGTTCATCGCCTCCGAGATGCCGTTGGAGAGAATGGCCTGCTTCTGGTCCGCCGGAACGTTGCCCAGCGACTGGAAGGTGGTGATGAGGCCGCTGATGGTGCCGAGGAGGCCCACCAGGGTGGCGATGTTGGCGAGGGACCACAGCCAGGGGATGCGCGACTGGATGGGTGGGGTGTACTCGAGGATCGCCTCCTCGACGCTCTTCGCCACCTCCATCTCGCCCCGGTTGGCGCGGGTCAGCCCGGCGCGGATGACCCGGGCCAGCGGCGAGTGCGGCGCCGCGCCGCAGAGCTTCACCGCGCGATCCACGTTCCCGGTGAGGACCAGCTTGGTGATCTGCTCCATGAACGGCTCGGCGTTCAGGTTGTAGCGGAACATCAGCGTGACGACGCGCTCGACCACGACCGCGATCGCGCAGGCCATCCAGAAGATGTTCACGTACATGAACGGGCCACCCTCCTTGAAGAACCGGAGGATCGAGTCCACCGCCCCGCCCTTCACGGCGGGTGCAGCGGCCAGCACGGCCTCGACCAGGTGGCTCATCGACGTGCTCATGGACGGGTGAATCCTTTCCGGAGCGTTTGCTCACGGCAAGACGCGAGGAACATCGTCCCTTTGCGCCCCCGGGGGTGTCAAGAACGGCACGGGCCGCAGTCGAGCGCGCGCGAGTGGACGCGGGCGGCGGCGGAGCCAGTGTCGCACCGCCGCGCAGATCCGCTGACGTGCGCCCGGGCCTCCCCGCCCCGGAGACGTCCGGGGAGGCGGGCAGGCGCGCGCCGTCGCTTGGCTCAGGCCGCGCTGCTCGGCGCGACCGGACCGCCGTCGTCCACCGAGCGCGTGTAGTCGCACTCCTTGTTCGGACAGGCCACCCGCGCACCGTCGCGCTTGCTGTACTTCTGCAGCAGGTACGGCGAGGCGCACTTCGGGCAGGCCTCGGGCAGCGGCCGGTCCCAGGCGGCAAAGGTGCAGTCGGGATACCGGTTGCATCCGAAGAACACCTTGCCCCGCCGGCTCCGACGCTCGGTGAGGTAGCCCACCTTGCAGGTGGGGCACGCCACGCCGATCGACAGAGGCTTGCTGCTCTTGCACTCGGGGTAGCCCGAGCAGGCCATGAACCGCCCGAACCGGCCACGCTTGATGACCATCGGCCGGCCGCACTTCTCGCAGGTCTCGTTGGTGGTCTCCTCCTCCACCGGAACGATCTTCCCGTCGACGTCCTTGAAGTCCTTGGTGTTCTTGCAGTCGGGGTAGGCGGTGCAGGCGAGGAAGCGGCCCATCTTCCCCCACTTGATGGCCATCATCTTCCCGCACTTCTCGCAGTTGACGTCGGTGGGGATCTCCTCCCGCTTGACGTCGCGCATGTCCTGCTCGGCCTTGGCCAGGGTGATCTGGAACGGGCCGTAGAAGTCGCGCAGCACGCGCCGCCAGTCGGCGTCGCCCTCGGAGATCTGATCGAGCTGCTCCTCCATGCTCGCGGTGAACGTCGCGTCCATCTCGTGCGGGAAGTGCTTCACCAGCTCCTCGGTGGTGATGTTCCCCAGGTCGGTGGGATGGAACCGTCCCTCGAGCTTCTCCACGTACTTCTTGTCCTGGATGACCGAGAGGATGGCGGCGTAGGTCGAGGGCCGACCGATGCCGCGCTCCTCCAGCTCCTTCACCAGCGAGGCCTCGGTGAACCGGGGCGGTGGTTGGGTGAAGTGCTGCTCGGCGAGCAGGCCCTGCCCCACGAGCCTCAGCCGGTCGCCGTCGGCCAGCTCGGGGAGCTGCACGTTGGCGTCGTCCGTCTTCGGCTCCTCGCCGGCCTTCTGCTGGTCGGACTCCTCCTCGGTCGTCGGCGCCATCCCGTACACCGCGAGGTAGCCGGCGAACTTCAGGATCGATCCGGCGGCCCGGAACATGGCCCGGCCGGCGGCGATGTCCACCGTCGTCTGGTCGTACACCGCGGGCTTCATCTGGCAGGCCACGAAGCGGTTCCAGATGAGCTCGTAGAGGCGCGCCATGTCCGGCTCGAGGAACGGCCTGACCCGGTCAGGCGTCCACTCCATCGACACCGGGCGGATGGCCTCGTGCGCGTCCTGGGCGCTCTTCCGGCTCTTGTAGACCACCGGCTCGTCGGGGAGCGCCTCCTTCCCGTAGGTGTCGGCGATGAATTCGCGCGCGGCCTTCACCGCGTCGTCCGAGAGGCGGACCGAGTCGGTGCGCATGTAGGTGATGAGCGCGGTCTGCCCCTCGTCGCCGAGCTCCACGCCCTCGTACAGGCGCTGGGAGAGGGTCATGGTCTTCTTGGCGGTGAAGTGGAGACGGTTGGCCGCCTCCTGCTGGAGCTTGCTGGTGATGAACGGCGCCGGGGCGTTGCGCCGGCGTTCGCGGCGCTCGACCGTGGCGACGCGGTACTCCACCTGCCGCAGCTCCTCGAGCAGCGCGTCCGCCGTGGCCCGGTCCGGGACCTCGGCCTTCTTCCCGTCGATCTTGGCCAGCCGCGCTCGGAACGGAGGAGGCGCCTTGCCCTCGAGCTCGGCCTCGAGCGTCCAGTACTCCACCGGGACGAAGGCCTTGATCTCCCGCTCGCGCTCGACGATCAGCCGCACTGCGACCGACTGCACCCGTCCGGCCGAGAGGCCACGCCGCACCTTCTTCCAGAGCAGCGGGCTGATCTGGTAGCCCACGAGCCGGTCGAGGATCCGCCGCGTCTGCTGCGAGTCGTACTTGGCCTGGTCGAGCGCGCGGGGGTGGGCGATGGCCTCCTGGATCGCCTTCTTGGTGATCTCGTTGAAGAGCACCCGCACCGAGTTGGGGTGACGGAGCTCCTCGTTCAGGTGCCAGGCGATGGCCTCGCCCTCGCGGTCGGGGTCCGTGGCGAGGAACACCTGGTCTACGCCCAGCGCGGCTTTCTTCAGCTCGCCGAGCGCCTTCTCCTTGCTCGGGATGACGTGGTACTCGGGCGTGAAGTCGTGGTCGACGTCGATGCCCATCTTGCTCTTGGGCAGGTCCTTCACGTGGCCCACCGATGCCTTCACCGCGTAGCCCGTGCCCAGGTACTTCTTGATGGTCTTGGCCTTGGCGGGCGACTCCACCACCACCAGGTAGCGCGTGCCGCGACGCGGGGCGGGCCTCAAGTCGGCCGTCACCACCGCGAGCGTGCGCTTCTTGGCCGCCGGCGTTGCCTTGGCCGAGGCGGCGCCCTTCCTGGCCTTCGCCGCCGGGGCGCTGCGCCGGGCCGCAGGCTTCTTCGCCTTGCTGGCCGGGGCGTCCCCGCTGTCGACCTTCTTGGGTTTCGTCGTCGTCGGCATCGTCTTCCTCACACCCGTTGGTACCGTCTTCCCGGGACCTGCGTCGCCAGCCCCAGGAGCTCCAGCTCGCACAGCGCGCTCACCGCCCCACCCGGATCGAGCCCCGAGCCCTCTTCCAGCTCTTCGACCGGGCGCGGCTCGCGTCCGAGGAGCGCGTAGACGCGCGCCGCGGCGCTCGACATCCCGGGCATCGTCCTCGGCTCCGCGTCGCCCGGTGGTGGCGGCGTCCGGTGGAGCCCCACCGCCCGGAGCGCGTCCTCCGGCCCGATGCACAGACGGGCGAGGCCCCGCGCCACGAGGAGGTTGCAGCCGCGGGCGGCGGTGGCCGACAGCTCCCCCGGACAGGCGAGGATCGGCCGGCCCTGCACCCGGGCCGCGGCGACGGTGTGCATGGCGCCGCTCCTCTCTCCTGCCCGCAGCACCAGAACCGCATCGGATGCACCGGAGATGAGTCGGTTTCGCCGGGGGAACGTCTGCTTGCTCGCCCGGATCCCCGGAGGGAGCTCGCTGAAGACAGCGCCGCCGCCGTCGAGGATGGCGGGCACGAGGCGCGCCTGGCCCGAGTCCACCTGGTCCAGCGCCGAACCGAGGAAGGCCCAGGTCTCGCCGCCCACGTCCAGCGCCCCGAGGTGACAGGCCCGGTCCACGCCCGCGGCCGCTCCGGAGACGACACCGGCACCCCCTCCGGCGACCGCCGCGGCGAACGCCCGGGCCGTCCGGAGAAAGCCCTGCTCCGGATGCCGGGTGCCCACCAGCGCGACCCGCCGCCGGGGCCGGGACACGGTCCCGCGCATGAAGAGGACCGGGGGCGCGTCGCGCACCTCGGCCAGCCGCTCGGGGTATCCGGGGTCTTCCCGGTGGAGCACCGTCATCTGGCCGCGCGCTGCGCGCTCGCGCACCTCGTCCGCGACGGCACGCAGCGAGCCCGCAGCCCGCAGCCGTGCCCGGACCAGGTCGCTCGCCGGCAGGCCGTCCACCCAGTCACGGGCAGGGGTGTCGAGTAGATCTGCCCAGCGACCGGCGGCCCACCGCCGCATCCCGCCCAGGCCGATGCTCCCGATGCCGGGGACGGCCCAGAGGGCGAGGAGCGCGTCACGTTCGGCGCTGGGGAGCGGGTGGGTGTCCATCGAGCGGCATGCTCCCTGCCAGTCCCGGACCACCTATATAGAAGTGGGAGGACCGGCCGGAGCGGCGGCGAGACATAAGCGCCCGCTCCCACCGGGTCAAGCAAGCCGCCCGGCACCACCCCGGCCAGATCGACGAATTTACCGAGTAATCCCAGCGGTTTGGGGACCGCCAGCGCGCATCTCGACCCGGTCCCCGGCGACCAGCTCTCGCATCGACCGGAGGATCTGGCACGTGGTCATGGTCTCGCGGACGTCCACCGCGAGGCACGTGCCCACGTCCTCGACCGGGAGGCTGAAGTCCTGGTTGGCGCTCGGATCGACGCCCACGCCGGACGTGATGGGGTCGCTCTGCCGGATGATGGTGAAGATGTTGCCGACCTGGACGCCCTGCGCGCTGCCGGCGTCCACCAGCACGCGGTTGTGGTCACCGACGACGGTGAGGGCCTGGTTGAGCTCGGAGACGACCACGAGGTTCTGCAGCGTCACTGTGTTCGGCACCGGGTTGACGGTTTCGACCAGCCGCTCGCGCGCCGGCCCGATGCGATCGCCGCGGCGGAGATCGTCGAATGCCTTGTCCACGACCGCGCGCACCTTCGGCTCGCGGGTGCCGTTCACCTTCACCAGTCCGACGATCTGGGTCATGTACCCGAGGAACTTCCCGCTCCGCGGGTGGTAGACCTTTTGCTGCGGCCGGAAGACGACGTAGCTCGCGCCCACCTGCACCGCGCTCCGGTCCTTGAAGTCCAGATAGACGACGTCGTAGGTCGACAGCATCTCGGTCTCGGCGAAGCTGCCGACGAGCGTGCCGGCGACCTCGACCTCGTTCGGGGTGGCGAACCCATCGCGAACGACGATCTCTCCGCGCTTCACGTGGATGGGCAGGCGAACCATCTGGACCTCGTCCTCGCCGATCATCTCGTTCGACTGGAAGCCCTCGTCGTCCCCGTTCGCGTTGATCCCGTTGACCTGCTCGGCCTGGACCGGGGTCTCCTCGCCGTTTCCCGGGAAGAAGCGCACCTGGTTCCCCGGGTAGATCCAGTGAGGGTTGGCGATCTGCGGGTTGTAGGACCAGACCTTGGGCCAGTACCACGGGCTACCGAGGTACTTGCTCGAGAGGTCCCAGAGGGTGTCGCCCTTCTCGACCGTGTGCACGGTGGAGGGGCCCTGGTCCGGGCCAGGAGGAGCCGTCCGCACCTGGCCGTTCTGCCCGGTGGCCGGCGACGGCGGCTTGACCTCGGTCCCCTCGACCTCCGAGGTCCCACCGGTGGGCGCCTGGGCCCGGACGACGGACGCGGCGAGGCACAGCACAAGGAACGACGCTCTCATCAGTGGGTCCTCGGAAGACGGGCCAGGCGCGACTCGGCCTCGACGGCGGCCGGCGTCCCCGGAAAGGAGGTGACGACCCGCGCGAGCAGCTCGCGCGCCTCGGCGGTTTGCTTCATTCGCATCCGGCACTCGGCGAGCTTGAGCATCGCCTGCTGCAGCACGTCGCCCGCCGGATAGCGCTGGATGACCTGCTCGAGCAGCCTGGCGGCCTTGGCCGGCTCGTCTTGCCCCAGCTCGCCCACCGCGGCGAGGTAGAGCGCGTCGTCGGCGCGGGGATCCTTCGGATGCTCGTCGGCGAAGCGGTGCATCCGCTCGACCCCGCCACCGAGGTTGCCGGTCCGGAGCGCCTCCAGGGCCTGGCTGAACTCGCCGTCGAGCTGCGTGGCGTCCGGGGCATCGCTGGTCGCGGTGGCAGCCGCAGCGCGCGAGAGCACGGTGATCAGCTCGGCGTCGGGCTCGTGCACCGGCGTGCGCACGTCGATGGGCGGCGCGCGGTCGACCCGCGGCTTGAGCTTCACCACCGCGAGCGAGGGGACCTCGGCGCCGGTGGGCGTGGGAGCGGCCGCGCGCGGAGCGCCAGGCACGACGGCCTGCGGCTGCGCGCCGGCGCGCGAGGCGGCGCGATCGGCCTCGAGCGCCTGCACGCGCTGCAGGAGTGCCAGGTTCTCGTCCTGGAGCTGCTTCACCGAGGCCTGGAGGGTCCGCATGTCGCTCTTGCTCGCCGCGTCCGAGGCACAGCCCACCGCCCAGAGAGACACGACCGTCAGGACGTACGAGGGGTGGACGCGGGGCACGGGAACACGCCGGATTCCTTGAGCCCCGGGAGTGTACGGACCCGTTTCCAGGAGGGTCAAGAAACGAGGCCTGGCGCGATGAAGGCCAGGTGGCGGCCAGTCCCACCCCGGTCCCTGCGGTGCGAGAAGAACCGCGTGGCGTCGCAGGCGTTGCACCCGGGCACGTCCTCGATGTGGGTCTCGGGGACGCCGGAGGCGACCAGGGTCCGGCGGACGGCGAGCCGGAGGTCCAGCCGGGGGCGGTCCCCCTCCCGGCGGACCACCTCGGCCCCGAAGGCCCCGGCGAAGCGCCCCGCCAGGTCCTCGCTCACCTCGTAGCAGCAGGCGCCGATGGCCGGACCGATGGCCGCGCGCAGCGCCTCCGGGGGGGTCCCCTCGCACGCCAGCGCCGCCACGGACGTCTCGGCGATGCGGGCCACGGTGCCCCTCCAGCCCGAGTGCACCGCGGCCACCCGCGCGCCGTCCTCGCTGCTGAGGAGCACCGGGACACAATCCGCGGTCCGGATGCCGATCCACGCCTCGGGTCCCTCGGTCCAGAGCGCATCCGCCTCGGGCAGCACCCCCGGACGGGCGCGCACCACCGCCGTCCCGTGGACCTGCTCGGCGAGGACGAGCCGGTCGGCCTGGAGCCCTGCCGCGCGGGCCAGCCGCATCCGGTTCTCGTGGACGTCGGCGCCGGCGTCGGCGGCCGGGCCGAGGTCGAGCGTGGCGCGCTTGCCCTCGCTCACCCCACCCGAGCGCAGGGTGAACCCGTGCCGGACGGGGAGATTGCGTGCGACGAGGAAGAGCGCAGCGGCCACGGTCACCGCGGGAAGCTTACCCTCGACGGGCCGCCGGACCGAGCTACCCCGGGACGACCAGGGCGCGGAGCAGGCTGCTCTCCTCGCGGTTGGGCAGACGGACGGTCACCCGGAGCAGGATGGTGCTGCCCGGCTTCGCGTCCTTGAGGACCTTGGAGAGCTCGTCGGCGGAGGCGATCTTCTTCCCGCCAGCCTCGGTCACCACCATCCCGGGGGCGAGCTCGGCCGCGTCGGCCGGGGAGCCCGGCTGGACCTCGGTGATGACCGCGCCGCGGTTGGGAAGCCCGTTGGCCTCGGCGGTGCGCGGGTCGATGCTCTGGAGCGTCAGCCCGATGCGCTGCCGGTTGGTCTCGTCCTTCTGGGAGCCGCCGCCCGACCGCGGTCCGCGCGCATCGCCCACCCGGTCGAGCTCGCCCGGCCGCGAGGTGAGGGTCACCTTCACGTCCTGGGGCTTGCCGCCGCGGTACACGCCGAGGGTCACGCTGGAGCCCGGTGGGCGCAGCGCCACCTGGCGGCTCAGCGCGGAGTTGCTGTCGACCTTCTTGCCGTCGAGCGAGACGACCACGTCGTCCGACTTCAGCCCTGCCTTTTCGCCCGGGCTGTTCTTGGTGACGTCGTTGATCAGCGCGCCGGTGGTCTGGGGCACGTTGAGCGCCTTGGCCAGCTCGGGCGTGAGGTTCTGCAGCTTCACCCCGATGTAGCCGCGGGTGACCGAGCCGTTCTTCTCCAGCTGCGGGATGAGCGCCTTGGCCAGGTTGCTCGGCACCGCGAAGCCGATGCCCGACCCGCCGCTGACGATGGCGGTGTTGATGCCGATCACCTCA
>JADGQZ010000194.1 GCA_017881345.1 Myxococcaceae bacterium
CAGGACGCGGTCGCCCTCGGTCGACAGCTCCACCAGCTGCACGTCCAGACCGGGGGCACGGCCCCGGAGCAGCCCGGCCACGTGGTGCGCCTGCCAGAGTGCGAGCGGGCTCTTCCGGGTGGCGATGCGGAGGGTGGCCATCGTGCCGTGCTCAGCCCTCGCCTGCCTTGCGGGTCGAACCGTCGAGGCCGAAGAGCTCGGCGACCGCCTCGGCCAGCTCGGTCTCCCCCGACTGCACCGCGCGGAGCTTCGCCGTCGGCTGGTGGAGCATCTTGTTCACGATGGCGGCTGTCATGGCCTCGACGACCTTCGCCTGGTCGGGAGTGAGCGGCACGGGAAGATTCGCGAGGGCGCGCTCGAGCTCCGCGCGACGGATCTGCTCGGCCCGGGCCCGGAGCTGGGCGAGCACCGGCACCTGCTCGCGCACCGCGCGCTGCCGGATGTACCGGGCCACCTCCTCGGCGACCACCACCTCGGCCTTCGCGGCGGCGGCGGCGCGCGCGGCCTGGTTCTCGTCGATCACCCGCTGGATGTCGTCGACGTCGTAGGCGTAGACCCCGTCCAGCTTGTGCACCTCGGGGTCGACGTCCCGCGGGACGGCCAGGTCGACGAGAAACAGGGGCCGGTGCTTCCGGCGCTTCAGGACGGCGGCGACCTTGTCCCTGGTGATGACCGGCGTCGGCGAGGCGGTGGAGCAGACGACGACGTCCGCCAGCACCAGGCTCTCCTCCATCCGGTCGAACGGGACGGCCTGTCCGTTCAGGGTGGCGGCGAGCGCCTCGGCGCGCTCGAAGGTCCGGTTGGCGACCAGCACCTTCGAGGCGCCGGCCGAGACCAGGTGCCGGCCGGCCAGCTCGGCCATCTCGCCCGCGCCCACCAGGAGCACGGTCTTGCCCTCGAGCCCGTCGAAGATGTGCCGGGCCATCTCCACCGCCGCCGAGGCCATCGACGTCGCGGCGCGGCCGAGGTCGGTCTCGGTCCGGACCCGCTTGGCGCTCCCGAAGGCGGCGGAGCAGATGCGGGCCAGCTCGCCCCGGGCGGCGCCCAGCTTCTGGGCCTGCTCGAAGGCGTCCTTCACCTGGCCGAGGATCTGCGGCTCGCCGAGCACCATCGAGTCCAGGCTGGCCGCCACCCGGAACAGGTGCAGCACCGCCGCCTCGCCGTGGTGGGCGTAGAGGTAGGGCGCGAGGTCGTGGCCGGTGGCACTGGCCAGCGCGGTGCGCGTGCGGTCGTGGAGGTCCACCCCGGGGCCGACGACGTAGAGCTCGACCCGGTTGCAGGTGGAGACCAGCAGGGCCTCGGCCGGGGCCTGGGCCATCGCCTGGAGGAGCTCGGTCTGGCTGGTCTCGGGGAGCGCGAGCCGCTCCCGCACGTCCACCGGAGCGGTGTGATGCGAGAGTCCCACCACGACCAGGGGCGGACTCATCGGGTCACCCAGGGGCCGTAGCGACTCACGAAGGAGACCACCAGCACACCGAAGCCCGCCATCGTGAGGATCGCCACCCGGCGCCCGCGCCAGCCCGCGAAGATGCGCGCCTGGAGCAGGACCCCGAAGGCGATCCAGGCGACGACGACCGCCAGCTCCGCCGGGCTCCAGCGCTCCTCCGGACGGAGGCGGGCCTGGACCCACGCCCCGGTGAGGAGGGTGAGGGACAGGGCGATGAAGCCCCAGGCGACGAGCCGCCGGTTCAGGTCATCGAGCAGCTCGAGCGACGGCACGCGCCGGAAGAAGGGCCCGAAGCGCTTCCCTTTGAGCATCCGCTCGGCCGCGAGATAGACGCCCGCCACGCCGGTCGCCACGCCGAAGACCGCCAGCCCTGCGAGCGCCACCGTGATGTGCACCGGAAGCAGCGGCTGACGGAGGCCCTCCGCCAGCTCGGGGGCGGGCCCCTCCATCCACAGCGAGGGAACCAGCACGGCCACCGCGGCCGGCGAGAGGAAGGCCCCCAGGAGTGCCGCCCGGGCGCGGAGATCCACCACGAGGAAGATCGCCACCAGGAGGAACGCGAGCAGGCTCACTGCCTGGACGAACCCGCTCGGGACCCATCGTTGCTGGGAGAAGAGGAGCACCAGGCCAATGCCGTGGAGAACCCACCCGCCGAAGGTCAGGCCTCGCGCCACCCAGGCGAGACCTTTCCAGCCCTGGGCGAGGAGGGCCAGGTAGGCCAGGGCGCCGAGGGCGTAGGCGTGAAAGGCGAGCGTGAAGCAGGTGCGGTACATGTCAGAGCTTGTTCAGGAAGTAGTCGGCCAGGAGCGCGGTCTCGGTGGGTTGCCCGATCTGGTCGGGCACCTGCACCACATAGCCGCTCTCGACGTCGTAGGCGGTCTCGCCTGCCACCACCGAGTCGGCCAGCCGCTCGGCGCCGAGCTCCGCCAGCTGGAGATCCGTCTTCACTTTCCGGAGCAGCCGGTGCTCGTCGGGGCCGGAGACCAGCGCCATCACGTGCACCGCTGGCTCCACGGGGTACTTCGCCGCTTCCCCGGTCAGGACGAGCGCGTGCTCGTGGACGTCGGCCTTGTCGCTGGTGGCCCACTCCTCGAGCGTGGACTGCGGAAGGAAAAGCTTCACGGGTGACGGCACCTTAGCAAACAGAGGCGTGCGCGCCCCCGGCCGCCGTTGTACATGGCTGCTTGTCAGGCCTCGGTGCAATGGAGAAGCGTCGGGGCTGATATTAGGAGGAGCAATGGCTGGGCAGGACACGGTGAGCGTCTCTGATGCGGAGTTCAAGGCGACGGTGCTCGATTCCCAGGAGCCCGTCCTGGTGGACTTCTGGGCTCCCTGGTGCGGGCCCTGCAAGGCGATCGCCCCGGCGCTGGACGAGCTCGCCACCCGCTACAAGGGCAAGGTGAAGGTCGCCAAGATGAACGTCGACGAGAACCAGGAGACGGCCCAGAACTACGGCGTCCGGGGCATCCCCACCCTGCTGGTCTTCAAGGGGGGAAAGGTCGTCGAGCAGATCGTCGGCGCCGTCCCCAAGAGCCGCCTCGAGGAGAGCTTCAAGAAACTCGCCTGATGTGGCTGAGCCTCAGGGCTTGAGGATCCGCCAGGGGTCGTTGGGCGAGGTGACCTTCGACAGCTCCCAGGCGGCGAGCGCGTCCACCACCCGGTCCAGCTCCGAGCTGAGCGAGCGGGCACGGGCGGACCCGAGGTAGGCCTCGACGAACTTCCGCAGCTGCTCGCCGAGGAAGAGCCGCGCCAGGGTGACCTCGGTCTGGCGGAAGAACTCCAGGAAGCGCAGGCCCATCCCGGTCCGGCCAGTCCGGTCGGCCTCGGTCTCCTGGCGAAGCACCTCGACCCGGGCCTCCACGGCGGGCCCGCTGGGCTCCACGTGGAAGCGGACCCCCAGCTCGGTGCCCACCGGGAGGAAGAAGCTGCTCCGGAGGAAGGCCCCGCTCACGCTGACGTTGGTGGACTGGAGGGTCGCCGAGAAGCGGCGGCTGTCGCCCTCGCCGATCCACAGGACGAAGGGAACGGAGAGCTTGGCGCGGGGGAACGCGCGGTGCTCCGGGCCGTCGTCCTGGGTATCGAGCTCGATCCGGGGGCCGACCATGTCGGGCCGGTGGAGCGCGGTCGACAGGGCGTCGCGGGCCGCCGGCCCCTTGGAAGCGGTTTTGGCCATGGCTTGTCCCCCACTTTCATATCACCATGCCGGCCGGTCACATCCTCCAACACTGGGACTCGAGACAGCGATGCTCGGCAATCTTCTGAAGCCGGAGTTCGAGGAGCTGATCCAGGCGAAGGACTACGCCACGCTCCGCGAGGCGTTCTCCGAGATGGACCCACCCGACATCGCGGAGGTCATCGAGGACCTGCCGCCGGAGGACTCGGGGGTCATCTTCCGGGTGCTCCCGCGTGACACCGCGACACAGGTGTTCGAGTACCTCCCGCTGGATCAGCAGAGCGAGGTGGTGGAGACGCTCGGCACCGGGCAGATGGCCGGGGTCTTCAACGAGATGGCGCCCGACGATCGGACGCGCCTCTTCGAGGAGCTCCCCGCCGAGGTCACCAAGCGTGCCCTGAGCACGCTCACTCCGGACCAGCTGAAGATCGCGCGGCAGCTGCTTGGCTATCCCGAGGGGAGCGCCGGGCGGTTCATGACGCCGAAGTACGTGGCGGTGCGGCCCGAGTGGTCCGCCCGCCAGGCGCTGGACTACATCCGCGACCACGGCCAGGACGTCGAGACCCTCAACGTCATCTACGTCACCGACGACAAGGGCGTGCTGCTGGACGACCTCCGGCTGCCCATCCTCGTCCTGGCCAAGCCGGAGCAGAAGGTCTCCGAGCTGAACGACGAGCAGCTGGTGAGCATCCCGGCCACGGCCACCCGCGACGAGGTGGTGGCCACGTTCGAGAAGTACGACCGGGTGGCGCTCCCGGTGACCGATTCGCGCGGCGTGCTGGTGGGGATGATCACCGTCGACGACGTGCTCGACGTCGCCGAGCAGAAGGCGACCGAGGAAATCCATGGACTCGGCGGCGTGGAGGCCCTCGAGGCTCCGTACTTCGACGTGAGCATGGCCTCGATGATCAAGAAGCGGGGCGGCTGGCTCTCGGCGCTGTTCCTGGGCGAGATGCTCACCGCCACCGCGATGAGCGCCTTCGAGGACGAGATCGCCAAGGCGG
>JADGQZ010000195.1 GCA_017881345.1 Myxococcaceae bacterium
CCATGAACTCGTCCACGTGACCGATCGCGTGGTCGGTCCCCCGAATCTCGTATCCCCGCACGTCCCGGGCGCTGCGCAGGTGAACGTCGCCTCGCTTCTCGAGAGCCTCGGCAGGCTCCTCGGTCGGCGGTTGCCCGGCGAGCGCGCTCGGGAAAGAGCTCATGCCCCAGAGTCCCGAGGACTGCCAGTAGTAGGGAAAACCGTAGTAGCGGGCGAAATCCCCCTCGTGCTGGCGAGAGACGGGCTTGTGGAGGTCGATGCTCGGGCTGCTGCGAACCTTGTCCATCGTCAACGCCAGGTGGAAGCGATGGGTCGCCCACTCGATCTCGAGGAACGAGATGGGTGAGATCAGGACCTCAGTCCCGTCGAGGAAGCTGCCGGGCTCGACGACCAGATAGCGCACGATCCAGCGCTCGTCGTCCAGGAGGAAGTTGACCACCTTCCCGATGTCGCCGTCGGTGGCGCTCGCCGTGTATCCCTCGAGGTCTTTCGCGCTTCGCAACATGGTGGAGCCCCTTCCGCCCCTTCGCGAGGGGCTGCCGGGAGTGCCGCACGATCGGTGCCATTCGGCGCGTCACGGACGGAGGAATGCCTGGCCGCTGCCCGGACGCGGAAACCGGGCGGCAGGGACTCCGGACGGAGTCCCCGCCGCCGCCGGACAGGGTCACATCGTGGGTTTCTTGTCGGCTGCCTTGGGTTCGGGGGTATCGCCCGTCTTCATCATCGGGCAATCCTTGGCGCCCTTCCCGCCCATGCCCATGTGATGTGCCATGTGCCCCATCATCTCGGGCTCCATCTCCATCATCATCGAGCGGGTGGCCTTGCGCTGCGCGACGAGCTCGTTGAGGACGGCTGCCATCGGCCGCTCCAGGGCGTCGACGTCCTTGGAAGCCTTGGCAGCGTTCATCTCCGCCACCAGCTTGTCCAGCGTCGCGTCCATCGTCTTCAGCTTTTCCTGCATCTCCTCTTTCTTCGCCATCATGGCCTGGCATTCCGCCTTCATGTCGGCGTGGTGCGTGGCTCCTGCCTGACCGTGATGGTGCTGGCCCGTCGTGGGGGTTGCCTGAGCGCTCGTGGCGGTCTTGGCGGGAGCGGCGGGCGCAGGCGCCTGGGCACCGGCGTTTGCGGCCAGTACCAGGGCGGAAGCGGCGAAGAGGCCGGGAACGAGGATTCTGAGTGGCTGCAGTTTCATGACGAATCTCCTTCTTGTTCTTGCGACCCTCGGGTCGCCCGTTCGTGAGCCCCGGTGGACTCGGGGGTGAATGCGTGCCTCAGGCAGCGCAAGTCCCGTGCCGCGTTGACGTCAGGGCGTGTTCCTCCGGAATGATTCCCGGAGTCAGCGGATCTCGAAATCGGCGACGATCGGGAGGTGGTCGCTGGCGACCCGTGAGATCCGCAGCCGGCAGCGCTTCGCCGCGAAGAGCCTGATCGGGCCGCGGTAGTAGATCCTGTCGAGAGGGCCCCTGGGGAAGAAGGACGGGTAGGTCAGAAGGGTCTTCTCGCCTCTCCGGGTGCTCTCGGTAGCGGATCGAAACTGCAGCGGTCCGGTGAAGAAGGGGTAGAGCAGCGAGCGCCAGTCGTTGAAGTCGCCACCAACCAGGCACGCCGCGTTGGTCGGCAGGGCGGCCAGCTCGCGCGTCTGGGAGAGGAGCGTGGCCTGCAGGGCGCGCTCGCGGGCCGAGAGGCCCAGGTGCAGGTTGAAGACCTCGAGACGGTGGGTGCGGCCCGCGGGACCGTCGAGGACGATGGTCGTGTGCTGGCAGCCGCGGCGCTTCGACGCGCCGATGGTCAGGTCGATGTTGCGCTCGACGAGGATCGGATGCCGGCTCAGCGTGGCGTTGCCGTAGCGGCCCCTGCGGAGGGTGACGTTGTGACCGATGGCCACGTGCGGGTATCCCGAGCTCGCTGCCAGCTCCCGCCCGAGGTCCAGCCTGCGCGATCGCGGGACGCCTTCGTCCACCTCCTGCAGCAGGACGATGTCGGGCTCGTAGGTCTCGATGATCCGACTCACCCGCTCCGGCCGAAAGCGCCGGTCGATGCCGATCGCACGGTGGATGTTGTAGGTCATGACCCGGAAGCGCGTCGGTGATGTCATCCCTTTGCTGCGCTCGTGGGACTGTCGGTGTTTCGTCGGGCGGACCGGGCGAGGAGCGCCAGGCCCATCCACAGGCTGAGGGCGGCGAGCGGCCAGGCCAGGAGGCGCGGCCAGAGGAATCCGACGGCGGCCAGGCTGGCGAGCAGGAGCCCGCCCTCGGCCATGAGCCATCGCTCTGCCGGGCCGTGGAGCCGGCGCGCCGCCAGGACGGAACCGAGGGCGTTGCCGACGCGGAGCACGCCGGCCGCGGCGCGGGTCGTGCTCCCTCCGGCGCCGGGGACCCGGGGCGGGCGGGCTTGGCCCGCAGGGCGCACGCGAGCCCACCGGTGGAGAACGATCTCGGTGGCGTGGTCGAGGTCCTCCCGGAACATCTCCTCCATCTGCTGTCCGAAGGCCTCGTTCTCCACCACGACGTCCAGCTCGCGGTTCCCGATCCAGCTCGCCAGGTTGAGGTTCGTGGAGCCGACCCGCGACCACCGCGCGTCCGCGACGGCGGTCTTGGCGTGGAGCATCGAGCCGTTCCACTCGAAGACGCGGACCCCGGCCTCCAGCAGGGCTCGGTACCCGGCTCGGGATACGGCCTGCATCACGGGGATGTCGCTGCCCGGGCCGGGAACGAGAAGGCGAACGTCGACGCCGTCCCGCGCAGCGGCCTGCAACGCCTGGACGTAGCCGGAGGTGCCGGCGAAATACGCGTCCGTGAGCCAGAGCGTGCGGCGGGCGAGAGATGCGACGAGAGGATCCAGGCGGTAGAGACCACCGGTGCCTGGTGTCGTCGCGATCACGCGCAGGTCCACGTCGCCCTCCGTCGCAGGCTCGGGAGCCGGTCCTTCGTCGGGAGGCAGAGGCGGTCCCGTGACCGCCCAGGAGTCCGCGAAGGCATGCGCCACCTCCGCCACGGCGGGGCCGTGGACCTCGACACCCGTGTCGCGCCACGCCGCCAGACCGCGCTCTGCCGCGCCTTCCCACATCTTTCCCAGACAGAGGCCGGTGACGAACGCGACCTGCCCGTCCACGACGAGGCACTTGCGGTGGTCCCGCCCGATCCACCCGAGCGGCTGGCTCGGGCGCGGACTGTTGTAGCGCCTCACCTCGACTCCGGCCTCGGTCAGGTGGCGCCAGAAGCGGGCCGAGGCCTTGCCGAGACAGCCGAACCAGTCGTAGACCACGCGTACCGACACTCCCTGCCGAGCTCTCTCCCGCAACGCGTCGGCGAAGCGGCGACCCACGTCGTCGTCGTGGAAGATGTAATTCTCGAAGTGGACCGTGCACCGGGCCGAGGCGATGGCGGTCAGCCAGGCCGGGTAGTTCTCGGCGGCGTCACGCAGGAGCCGAACGGTGTTCCCGCGAAAGAGGGGCGCTCCGGCGACCCGTGAGAAGACCTGGTCGGCGAGCCTGCGGAGAGACGCGGAGTCCGCCGGCGTAGTGATCAGCGAGGGCGCCCCTGCAGATCTGTTGCTCGGGATCGGCGATCGTCTGTCGGTTCCCATCTTGAAAAAGATACTCACGCGATGGCACTTCCTCCAGTCGGGGTACCGGACCGGGCGCGCTCGGAACGCCGGCGCCGGATCAGCCGGAATGGTGGCGGCTGGCGAGAACTCCCAGTGCGGCGATGTGCTTCCTCTGGTTCGGGATCAGCGTCTCGTGGAGCAGCATCTTCGTGGGCCCCGTCGCCACCTCGAGCGCCTCCTGGTACTCCCTCAGGCCGTGCTCTTCGCCTTCGCAGAGCGACGAGAATGCCGTGGAGACTCCGAGGAGGTTGGCGGAGGACTGGAATGCCCTCGCGAACGCGCCCCACGCCCCGGCGGAGCCGGCTGGCGCGCCTCCCAGCCGGAAGACCTCCGTGCGGAGGATCTCCGCCGTCCCCGTGTGCTCGGCCGAGATGCGCCGGAGCTCGGCGACCTCGTTGGCGGTCATGTCGCCGGCCAGGGCAAGCGCCTTCTCGTGGGCTTCCTGCGCGGAGATCTCGCCCCGGAGCAGCGAGTTCAGGACATCGACGGAACCCTTGGTGATTGCGGTCGTGCTCATGGTGCTCGTTGCTCCTTCAAGCCGCTCGAAGCAGCCCCCGTGCCATGCATTGGCGCTGGCACGGTCCGTGCGGAGACGCTTTCGACATCGGAGGACACTGACCATGAGCACGAACACCATCATCATCATCGTCGTACTGATCCTTCTCTTCGGGGGCGGGGGCTTCTACTGGCGGGGCAGGCGCGGGTAGTCGCCTTCTCCGATCGGGGAGAGCCGGCAGTGACGGAGCGTTCGGAGATCACGCTGCACGGCCAGCGGTTCAGCTACCGCTCGGCCGGGCACGGCCCTCTCCTCGTCCTTCTCCACGGAATCGCCGGTAGCTCAGCCACCTGGGAGGGCGTCCTGCCCTGGCTGGCCGAGCATTACACCGTCGTCACCCCCGATCTCATCGGCCACGGGGAGTCTTCGACACCGGAGGGGGACTATTCCCTCGGGGCCTATGCGAACGGGATCCGCGACCTCCTCGAGGCGCTCGGCCACGACCGGGGGACCATCCTGGGCCATTCGCTCGGCGGCGGCGTCTCGATGCAGTTCGCCTACCAGTTCCCGGAACGCTGCGAACGCCTGATCCTGGTCTCGAGCGGCGGGCTGGGCCGCGAGCTCCACCCCCTGCTCCGCGCGGCGGCGCTTCCCGGCGCCGACGTGGTCCTGCCGTGGCTGAGCGCGGCGGGAGAGCAGAGTATCGGCAGGCTCGTCAGGCTGCTGGGCGGAGTCGGTGTCCGCGCGAGCGCGGACCTCGAGGAAACCTGGAGCAGCTTCGTTTCGCTGGCGAGGCCCGGGGCCCGCAGGGCGTTCCTCCAGACCGTCCAGGGGATCATCGACCTGACGGGCCAGCGCATCGTAGCGAACGA
>JADGQZ010000196.1 GCA_017881345.1 Myxococcaceae bacterium
CGCCCAGCTTGCGTCGGTATCCCGGGGCCCGTCGTCGACCCGGGGGAGCCTGGACAGCGCGAGCAGCAGCAGCAGCACCGAGCCGACGTTCCACAGAACTGCGCCCACGGCCCTCGGCACCAGCGCGAACGGGGCGAAGAGGACCGCCACCGGAGGCGCGTACTTGAACGGCATCGGTCCGTCCTCGGCGCGGTAGAGGCTCGTCCCAGCGAGGAGCCTCGCCCCGGCGTTGCGGAACACGGTGAAGTCGATGCACCGGCGGGGGTTGAGGGCGAGCGCCAGTGCCAGGACCCCGAAGACCGCGCCCACGGTCCATCGGAGGAGGGTCGGGCCGCTCGGCCACCCCGGCTGAACACCGTCGGGCTTCACATCCTGGTGGGCGCCGGGCATCGGAGCGTGTTTAGGGAGCTGGAGCGAGAAGGGTCAATCGCGCTCGGCTGGAGGCGCCGACGAGCGCGGGGCGGGGGTCCCCGGCGGCGAGGCGCGTGCTAGCGTCGCCGGCACTTTGAACTGGTGGATGTGGTTGGTGGCCGGGGTCGGCCTCCTCATTTTCGAGCTCGTCACGCCGGGCGGGTTCTTCGCCGTGTTCTTCGGCGTCGCGGGGATCCTGGTCGGGCTGCTCACCGCGGTTCACCTGGCCGGTCCGGAGTGGCTGCAGTGGCTCCTGTTCAGTGCGTTCTCGATCGCCGGGGTGCTGCTCCTCCGGCGGCCGGTGATGCAGCGGCTGGGGATGGGCCCGCCGGTGCTACCGGGCGAGGAGATGCGGGGGGAGTCGGCGCTGGTGACCGAGGAGATCCGCCCCGGCGAGCTGGGGGAGGTGGGGCTGCGCGGGACCATCTGGAGCGCACGGGCGAACCGGACCGTGCACGTCGGTGAGCGGCTCCCGGTGGATCGGATCGACGGGCTGACGGTGTGGCTCGGGGGAACCGAGGGCCGCGGCGGATGGACGCCCGGCGGAGGAAGCACATGACCGAAGCACTGCTGTTCGTCGGAGTCGTGATCGCCATCCTGGTCCTGGTCGTCCTCTTCAAGACCGCATTGGTGGTGCCGCAGCAGAACGCGTTCGTGGTGGAGAGGCTGGGCCGATTCAGCGGCGTCCTCGAGGCCGGGTTCCACATCCTGGTCCCCTTCGTCGACGCCATTCGCTACCGCCACACGCTCAAGGAGCAGGCGATCGATATCCCCGAGCAGATCTGCATCACCAAGGACAACGTGCAGGTGGGGGTGGACGGCATCCTCTACATGAAGGTGATGGACCCCCGCCGGGCCTCCTATGGCATCACCAACTACCTCTTCGCCATCATCCAGCTGGCCCAGACCAACCTGCGGAGCGAGGTGGGGAAGATCGATCTCGACAAGACCTTCGAGGAGCGCACCCATATCAACGGGCAGGTGGTGAGCGAGGTCGACAAGGCGTCGGAGGCGTGGGGGGTAAAGGTTCTCCGCTACGAGATCAAGAACATCACCCCGCCCCGCGACATCATCGCCGCGATGGAGAAACAGATGCGCGCCGAACGGGAGAAGCGCGCCACCGTGCTCCAGTCGGAGGGTGAACGAGACGCGGCCATCAACTCCGCCGAGGGGCAGAAGCAGCTGGTGATCAAGCAATCCGAGGCCAAGAAGCAGCAGCAGATCAACGAGGCCGAGGGTCAGGCGGCGGCGATCCTCGCCGTGGCCCGTGCCACCGCCGAGGGCATCCGCGCGGTCGCCGAGTCGATCAACTCGAGCGGCGGCTTCGAGGCGGTGCAGCTGCGCGTTGCCGAGCAGTACATCACCGAGTTCGGGAAGCTCGCCAAGTCGGCGAACACGCTGGTCGTGCCGTCCAACCTCAGCGACGTCGGGGCGATGATCGGCCTGGCGATGAGCGCGATCCGCCCCAAGGCCCCCGAGGTGAAGGGCCCGCTCGCGCCGCCGCGGTGATCCGCGCAGGCCCGAGGCTCAGCCGGGTCGCCGCACTGGGCCTGCTCGGCGCCTCGTGCGCCTCCACGCCCTCCCGGCATCAGCCCGGCCATCCGTTACCTCAGGTGGTGCTGTGGGCCTTCATCCCGGTGTTCGCCGAGGACGAGGGCCCCTGCGTGGTGCTGAACCCAGACGGGCGGGTGATCGCTCGCCCCGGATGCGTCGGACCGTACCTGGAGTTCGAACCACGCGCGGACGACCTGGAACAGCTCCTCGCCGCGCTGGAGTCTCCGGCGCTGCCGCTGCTCGAGCCGAAGTACACGTTCGGGATCGACACCGTGGAGAACACGCTCCAGTGGTCCCGCGACGGCTGTCGCCGCCAGGTGGAGGTCGATGGATGGCTGGGGATCACCGCGGGCGACCCCGGGAACCCGGGCGACCGGGCGCAGACTCCCGCCTCCTTCCTGGCGGTGCATGACGCGCTGCTCGCTCTCCGAGCGCGCGACGGCACACGTCCCCTTGTCCCTCCCCGGACGGTCATCCGTTTCCTCCTCGAAAGGGTGGCGCGGGCACGCGGAGGGCGGAGCTGCCCGTGGGCTGGCCGGCGCCGTCCTCCGTCCCCGGGACGACCGAGGCCGAGCTGACGCTGCCGGGGTCCGACCTCCAGGCCGCCGTCGAATGGATCGACGCACGCCATCGACGGGGCGATCTCGTGGAGCTCTCCGGTCGGTTCTACTGGCCGGCACGCGCCTTCGGCGACCTCGAGGGAACACCCCGACGGCTGGAGGTTCCGCCACTCTCGAACGCGAACCGACAGGAAGGACTGGCGCCGCTCCACGTCGGGACCTGCGGTTGACGGCCGGTCATCCGCAGCGCGCGAGCAACCCGAGGACGGTCGCGACGAGCGACGGTGCGCCGAGCACCACCAGCGCCGCCCACGCCAGACGCCGTCTTCGCCGGACGCGCGCCGGGTCCGGAAGCTCGGTCTCCTCGGGAACAACGGTGGGCGCCGGACGGATGAGCCGGAGCGCCGCCTCCTGCTGCCCGGCGGGCACCAGCAGCCTCACCTCGACGTAGGGCCCGAGCATCCCGAGCAGGGAGCGGTGGTGCTCGCCCTGGATGACGCAGTGCACGCCGTGCGCATCGAGGACGCCCTTCAGCGTTGCCGCCTCCTCCACCGATGCGCAGCTGAGCAGTGGGACGAGGCTCACCCGCCCTCCTCCCCGCCCCGGGGCGCTCGCCCGATGGGGGCGGTGTCGATCGGTCGGGCTCTGTCCACGCGTGGGCCCGCGTGTATAACGCCCGTCCTTCGAACGGCCCGAACGGAGCGGCATCAGCGTGCCTCATGGAAACGTGGTGGTGGTGGGTGCGGGCCTGGCCGGCCTCGCCTGTGCGCGGGCGCTCGCCCAGGCGGGCGTTCGGGTTCAGGTCCTCGAGGCGAGCGATCGCCCGGGCGGACGGGTCCGGACCGAGCAGGTCGACGGCCATCGCATCGACCGCGGCTTCCAGGTGCTGCTGACCGCGTATCCCGAGGTTCGCCGGGTGCTCGACCTCGAGGCTCTCCAGCTCCGGCGCTTCGCCCCCGGAGTGCAGGTGTTCCGTGGGGGAAAGTTCCATGCGCTGGTCGACCCGTTCCGGCGCCCGCTCGATGCGGGGCGAACCGCCGTCGTGCCGCTCGGCTCCTTCTGGGACAAGCTGCGAGTGGTCCGCCTGCGCGCCCACGCAGGCTCGGGATCCGTCGAGGAGCTTTTCGCGCGCCCGCACGAGTCCACCCACGACCGGCTCCGGCGTCTCGAGTTCAGCCAGGAGTTCGTCGACGCCTTCTTCCGACCGTTCCTCTCGGCGGTGTTCCTCGAGCACGAGCTGGCCACCTCCAGCCGGAAGCTCGAGTTCGTGATCCGCATGGTCGCCCAGGGCGAGATCGTGGTCCCGGCGCTGGGGATGGAGGAGATCCCCGCCCAGCTCGCGCGTGGGCTCCCCGACGGGGCGCTCCGCACCGGCACACCCGTGGCCCGGGTGCACCCACAGGCGGTCGAGCTCGAGTCCGGGGGCCGCATCGATGCGGCGGCGGTGGTGGTCGCGACCGACGGAGTCACCGCGGCGCGGCTCGTGCCGGCGTTCCCCGCGCCGCACATGCTCGGCGTCACCGCGTTCTCCTTCGAGGCGGACGAGCCGCCGGTGCGCGGCCCGTGGCTCCTGCTCGACGGCGAGAACCGCGGACCGGTGAACAACGCCGCGGTGATGAGCGAGGTCGCGCCCGAGTACGCCCCTCCGGGGAAGGCCCTGGTCTCGGCGTCGGTCCTCGGTGCGCACAGCGGCGTCGCCGAGATGGAGCTCCGCGTCCGCGCGCAGCTGCAGGGCTGGTTCGGCGGCGCGGTGGAAGGCTGGCGGCTCATCCGCGCCGACGTGGTGCACGACGCGATCCCGGCCGAGCCTCCCTCGGTGCTCGAGCCGGCGCAGCGGCCAGTGCGCACGCCGGGCGGCATCACCCTCTGCGGAGACCACCGGGACAACGCGAGCATCGACGGCGCGCTCACCTCGGGCCGCCGGGCCGCAGAGTCGGTGCTGTCGCATCTCGGCGTGATGCGCACCTCCGGCTGACCCCTGCCCGCTCCACGGTGGTAAGGGGCGCCTCCATGATCGCCGCCCTCCTCCCGTTCGCGCTCGCCGCCTCGCTCGGCGCAGCGGCCCCGCTGCCCGGACTGCCCGAGCTCAAGGCCTCGCTCGACCAGTTCGTCCCCACCCCGCTCGAGGTCGACGTCTCGGGACTGCCCGCCTCGGAGCGCAAGGCGCTCGCCCGTCTGGTCCAGGCGGCGCGGGTGCTCGATCCGCTGTTCCTCCGCCAGTCCTGGGCGGGTAGCGAGGCGTGGCTGATGACGCTGGCGCGCGACACGACGCCGCTCGGGCAGGCCCGGCTCCGGCTCTTCCTCCTCAACCAGGGTCCGTGGGACCGGCTGAAGCACGACGCGACGTTCCTGCCCGGCGTCCCTCCGAAGCCAGAGTCCGGGAACTTCTACCCGGCGGGCGCGACGAAGGACGAGGTGTCTCGCTGGATGTCCACGCTCTCGCCTGCGGACCGGGCCCGTGCGAGCGGCTTCTTCACCACCATCCGCCGGACTCCTGCCGGCGGCTTCACCATCGTCCCCTACAGCCTCGAGTACCAGGGTGAGCTGGCCCGCGCGGCGGCGCTGCTCCGGGAGGCGGCGGCGGCGACCGCGCAGCCCGCGCTGAAGAGCTTCCTCGAGCAGCGCGCGGCGGCGCTGCTGAACGACGACTACGCCCCGTCCGACGTCGCCTGGATGCAGCTCGACACCACCATCGACCCGACCTTCGGCCCTTACGAGACCTACGAGGACGAGTGGTTCAACCAGAAGGCGGGCTTCGAGGCCTACATCACCGTGGTCGACCCGAAGGAGACCGAGAAGCTGAAGCGGTTCTCCTCCCAGCTGCAGGCGCTGGAGAACGCGCTGCCGATGGACGACCGGTACAAGAACCCGAAGATCGGCGCACTCGCTCCGATCCGGGTGGTCAACAGCCTCTTCGCCTCTGGAGACGGCAACCGCGGCGTCCAGACCGCGGCCTACAACCTCCCGAACGACGAGCGAACCGTGGCCGCGCACGGCAGCAAGCGGATCATGCTCCGCAACATGGACCTGGCGAAGTTCGACCAGACGCTGGTCCCGATCACGAAGATCGCCATCGCACCACAGCTCCTGAAGTCGGTGCAGTTCGATCCCTTCTTCACCCAGATCCTGATGCACGAGCTGATGCACGGCATCGGTCCGCAGCGCATCACCGTGAACGGGCGGGAAACCACGCCGCGCGCCGAGCTTCAGGAGACCTACGGCGCCATCGAGGAGTGCAAGGCCGACGTCGTGGGCATCTGGGCGATGCAGCGGCTGGTCGACCAGGGCCAGCTCCCTGCGGAGATGGGGAAGGCGCTCGGGCCCACGGTGCTCGCCGGGCTCTTCCGCTCCATTCGCTTCGGTCTGAACGAGGCCCACGGCAAGGGCACCGCGGTCCAGCTGAACTGGCTGCTCGACGCGGGCGCGTACAAGGTCTCTCCTGACGGACGCTTCACCCTGGTGCCGGAGAAGGTGGGCCCGGCGTTCGAGGCGCTGGCGCGCGAGCTGCTCACCATCGAGGCCACCGGGGACAAGTCGCGGGCCAAGGCGCTCCTCGAACGGCTGGTGGTGCACCGCCCCGAGACGGAGCGGGTCCTCTCACGGCTGGGGAAGGTCCCGGTGGACATCGCCCCCCGCTACCTGACCGCCGAGAAGCTCGAGGCCGAGTTTCCCTGAGCGGCGCGGCCTGATACGACGGCCGCCATGGGCAAGGCCGTCGCCGCCCTCCTCCTCCTCGTTGGCGCCGTGGCGCACGCCGGCCCGGCTCCGGATGCACCCTCCGGTCCACGCCGGACGGTCCTGGTCCTCTATTCCATCTCGCAGGAGGTGGCCGGCCTCCACGAGCTGAGCGTGGCCGTGAACGAGGGCATCCGGAGAGGTTCCCGGGTCCCCGTCGACGTCTACAGCGAGTACACCGGGCTCGATCGCTTCTCCGGCAGTCCCTATGCCGAGGCGCTCCGGGCGATGCTCCGTGAGAAGTACAGCACACGGAAGATCGACCTCCTGATCCTGGTCGGCCCGACCGCGCTGGAATTCGTGCTCTCGACGAACCTCTTCCCGGATGTCCCGATCATCACCTGCTACGTTGCCGGCCGTCTGGTCGAGGCCGCCCGGCAGTCGCGCGCTGAGATGACCGGGGCGCTCCCTGCGCAGAACGCGCCGAGGACCCTCGAGCTGATGCTCCAGATCTACCCGGAGACCCGGCGCATCCTCGTGGTGCTCGGGGGGAGCGCCTACGAGCGTGGCCAGGCAGAGCAGGGGAGGGGCCTGTTCGCCGCGTTCGCCTCGCGGGTCGATCTGGTCTTCACCAACGACCTCACGCTCGACCAGCTCGAGGCGCGGGTGAGGCAGCTCACCGACTCGGAGCTGGTGGTCTGGGGGAGCCTGCTCCAGGACGCGTCCGGACGGGACTTCGAGACCACCGAGCCGCTGGCCCGCGTCTCGGCGGCGAGCCGCCGGCCGGTCTTCGGGTTCATCTCCGAGGATCTGGGAGCGGGCATCCTGGGCGGCGAGCTGGTGAGCATGGAGGTGTCCGGGCAGGTGGCCGCGCAGCTCGCGGTGCGGGTGCTGGGCGGGGAGCCCGCGTCCTCCATTCCTCCGGTCGTGGACGCGGGCCTCGCGCCCACCTTCGACGCCCGCCAGCTCGAGCGCTGGCACCTCCACGAGCGGGCGCTGCCCCCCGGGAGCCGCATCCTCTTCCGGAAGCCGAGCCTCCTCGAGGAGCACGGGCGCGCGATCGGGCTCGGCCTGGGCATCATCGTCCTGGAGAGCCTCCTGGTTGCAGGGCTGATCATCCAGCTGCGCCGCCGCCACCGGATCGAGCGCGCGCTCGCCACCGCCGAGACCCGTTACCGCACGGTGGCGGACTTCACCCACGACTGGGAGTTCTGGCGCCGCCCCGACGGGACGTTCGAGTACATGTCGCCGGCCTGCGAGCGGGTGAGTGGACACGCCGCCGCGGACTTCCTCTCCGACCCCGGGCTGCTCGGCCGCCTGGTCCACGAGGAGGATGTAGCGACCTGGCGCGCGGCGGTGTCGGCGACATCTCCCCAGCCTCCGGTGGAGTTCCGGATCCGCACCCGCACCGGCGAGCTGCGCTGGGTACGGTTCGCGAGCAACCCGGTCCTGCTCCCCGACGGCACGGCCGCGGGCCTCCGGGGGAGCCTCGCCGACGTGACCTCTCGCAAGCTGGGGGAGCTCGCCCTGGAGCAGGCCTACCGGGAGATCGCCGCCCTCAAGGACCGCCTCGAGGCCGAGAACACCTACTACCGGGAGAAGATCCAGGCGGTGGAGCCCTCCGGCGAGCTGCTGGGACAGAGCGACGCCATGAAGTACCTCCACTTCCGGATCCGGCAGGTCGCCCCCTCGGACACGACGGTGCTCATCCTCGGTGAGACCGGGACGGGCAAGGAGCTGGTCTCCGAGGAGATCCATGCCCTGGGCCCGCGGAAGGACCGGCCGCTGGTGAAGGTCAACTGCGCGGCGCTCCCGCCGACGCTGGCCGAGAGCGAGCTGTTCGGCCACGAGAAGGGCGCGTTCACCGGCTCGATGGCCCAGCGCAAGGGCCGCTTCGAGCTGGCCGACGGGGCGACGCTCTTCCTGGACGAGGTGGGCGAGCTGACGCCGGAGCTCCAGGCGAAGCTGCTGCGCGTACTGCAGGACGGCACGTTCGAGCGGGTGGGTGGAGACCGGACGCTCAAGGTCGACGTCCGGGTCATCGCCGCGACGAACCGGGCGCTCTCGCGCGACGTGGCCGCCGGGCGGTTCCGGGAGGATCTCTGGTACCGGCTGAACGTGTTTCCGATCAGCGTCCCGCCGCTCCGGCAGCGGAAGGAGGACATCCCGACGCTGGCGCTGGCCTTCGTGGCGAGGGCCTCCGAGCGGCTGGGAAGGCCGTCGGCCGAGGTTCCCCAGTCGGTCATCCTCGCGCTGCAGGGACGTGACTGGCCGGGGAACGTCCGCGAGCTCCAGAACACTATCGAGCAGGCGGTGCTCGTCTCGGACGGCGGCCACCTCCGTCTGCCGGACCAGCTCCCGTCGGAAGAACCGGCCCAGGCGGCGAACGGTCCCCGGTCGCTCGAGGAGGTCGAGCGCCGCCACATCCTCGAGGTGCTCGAGGCCGCGGGGTGGAAGCTCGAGGGGTCGAGCGGAGCAGCTGCGCTCCTGGGCCTGAAGCCGAGCACGCTGCGGTCCCGGATGCAGAAGCTCGACATTCGCCGGCCGTCCTAGACGCACCGCGGCAGTCGCTGGACCTGTCCCACGACATCTCGTGGCCCACGGCCCGTCGTGGGTCCATGTCCGTGGGCGGCGGTGCCGAAGGCGCGTGGATCCAGTGGTTTGCGGCGTCATGGGTGCTGGCGCCGCACTTGCTCTTGGGGCCGCCGCCCATGAAGGCCTCGTTCCAACCTGCGACCCAGCCCAACCAGCCGATGCATGCGGTCGCGTACCTGGTCTCGCCCGAGCCCGAGAAGCGGGACGAGCTCCTCCAGACGCTCCGCTCGCTCATCGACGAGATCCGCCAGACCCCCGGTTGCCTCGTCTGCTCCATCTGTCGCGAGGAGGGGGGAGACCTCCTGGTCGTGGTCAGTGGCTGGCAGACGCGGTCCGACCTCCAGCGGCACATCCGGTCCGAGCACTTCCGGATCCTCTCGGGCGCCTCGCGCCTGCTCGGTGCGTCCAGCGAGCTCGGGTTCCTGCTCTCGCTGCCTGCCGAAGCGCAGCTCACCTGATCCACCCGATGTCCCAACACCCAAGGAGAAGTCCGATGCAGGGAGTCGTCCAACCTCGCTGGCGCGCCGCCGCGCTGCTGGCCGCACTGGCGTTCGCGCCAGGCGCTGCCCGGGCCACCACGGTCCGCCAGCACCTCAGCATCGTCCAGCTGCTTCAGGAGTCGGAGGTCATCGTCCGCGGACGGGTCGCGTCGGTGACCGACGGCGTCGACCGGCGGGGGATCCCGTACACCGAGGTCACGCTGCAGATCTCCGAGGCGCTCAAGGGCCAGCCGGGGCGGACGCTCTCGTTTCGTCAGTTCGGCCTGCTCGCGCCCAAGGACATGGGCGATGGCCGGGTCAACCTCATGGTGACGCCCGCGGCCTGGGCCACCTTCAAGAAGGGGGAGGAGTCGATCTTCTTCCTCCGCAAGCCAGCGGCATGGACCGGGCTGCGGACCACCGCGGGTCTGTCCCAGGGTCAGTTCCGGGTGAGCGGCGCCGGGGTGACCAACTCGGTCGACAACGCCGGGCTGTTCGAGAAGGTGGTGGTGGACCCCGGTCTGCTCGGGGACACCGAGAAGCGAGTGATGGGAACCACCCGCGGCGCGGTGAACGCCCGGGGCTTCACCTCGCTGGTGAAGCAGGCCGTCGCGGGCAAGTGGGTGGAGAACGGGAGGATGCGCCATGCGGACCACTGATCGCGCCGTCCGCTTCGCGCTCCTCCTCGCCCTCGTCGCCGCCGCTGCCCCGGCGCTCGCCGGTGGGCCGCTGATCGTCGACCCGAAGAGCGGCAAGCCCTGGCGCTACGCGCCCGGGGCGGTGGTCCCGGTGTTCCACGACCTCGGCGACTACGCGGTGGTCATCGACTGGGACAACTACCCGGCGACCGTCACCTTCGACAACGCGGTGGGAGCAGGCCAGGTGCGCGCCGGCTACACCTCCTGGAGCTCGGTGCCGAGCACCTCGCTCCGCGCGCAGGTGAAGGGTGACTTCGCCTCGATCGGTCTCCCGGACATCACCGGCGCCAACGCCGACCTGGTCATCGGTCGATGGAATGGCGGCGGGATCCAGGTGATCTTCGACGCCGACGGCACGGTGATGGAGAACTTCTTCGGCGTGGGGCCGAACGTGCTCGGAATCTCCTCGCCCGAGTTCGGCGACTCCGCGACCGGGTTCATCACCGAGAGCTGGACGGTGCTCAACGGGCAGTCCATCACCGCCAGCGACACCAACGCCGCGCACTACCAGGGCGTGGCGACGCACGAGTTCGGGCACTCGCTCGGCCTGGCGCACACGCAGACCAACGGCGCTGCCTACTTCTACGGCCCCTTCATCGGTGAGCCCCTGGGCCCCCAGAGCTGCAGCGTGCTGCCCTACCGGACGGACCTCACCGGGGCAGACGTAGAGACGATGTACCCGTACACCAACCCGGCGCCGTGGACCGACGTCGGACTGGGCATGGCCAACGTCCACACCGCGGACGATCGCGCGGCGATCTCGGACCTGTATCCCGGGAAGGGATGGCCAAAGGCCTTCGGCACCATCTCCGGAACCATCTTCGACGTGGACGGCAAGACGCCGCTCACCGGGGTGAACGTCATCGCCCGGAACCTGGACGATCCGTTCGCGGACGGTAGCTCGACCATGTCGGGCCAGTGGACGGCCGGACAGTTCGGCCCGGACGGCTCCTACACCCTGCACGGGCTGCAGGCGGGAGCGCGATACGTCCTCTACGTCGACGCCATCGTCGCTGGAGGCTACCCCACCGAGCCGCTATGGTTCCTGCCAGGCGCCGAGCGCTTCTACAACGGCCCGCTCCGCGATCGTGACGACCGCGGTCAGGACCGAAGCACCTTCGACCCCTGCGCCTTCACCGTAATCACCCCCCGGGCGGGTCGCGACGTGAGGGCGGACATCGCCTTCGAGCGCGTGCGAGGCGCACCGGTGATCGTCCCCCTCGGGTACGCCGCCGGCGCAACGGGCGTGTCCGGTGACGGCAAGACCGTGGTGGGGAACTTCGGTCTCGGAACTCCGCCGTTCCGGTGGACCGAGAAGGACGGTCTCGTCCCGATGGACGTGGCCACCACCGGTGAGCTCACCAGCATCTCCAGCAACGGCAAGTACATCGCGACCAACCTGCTCGGCGACGGCGACGTCCAGCTCGGGGCGTTCCGGTGGGATGCGAAGAACGGGTGGCTCGCCGTGGATCCAGCCGGTCCCGGCTGCGACACCACCACCACCAGCTTCGGCGTCGCGGATGACGGAAGCGTCTACGGGCTCGCCTACCGGACCTGCGAAGACTTCAAGAGCTTCCGCTGGAACCCCAGGACAGGCACCACGCTCTATCCCTCCGCCGGGGTGAAGAACGACGGCACGCCTGCCAATGGGCGTCCGAACCGGATCTCCGCCGACGGATCGGTTCTCGCAGGCTGGGAGGAGACCGACGAGGGCTACCGGCTGGCGACCGTCTGGGTCGACGGGAAACCCCACCGGATCCTGGACCCCACCGGACAGGTCCTCGACGAGGCCTACACGGTGAGCGGCGATGGCAAGATCGCCGGCGGCAACGTCCTCGGCGGGCTCCCGCCGGACGGGATGGGGTGGCGCGCGCGGACCCAGGGGTCGGGGTTCGAGTACATCGCCCCGATCTCGGCGGACTCCTCGCCCCTCAAGCCCTTCGCGCTGTCCCGGACGGGCGACGTGATGGCCGGCCTGAGCGGCGACCCGTTCTTCGCCTTCAATCCGGTTCCGTTCGTCTGGACCCGGGAGCTGGGCGCGGTCGATCTGAACCAGTTCCTGCGCAAGCAGGGCACCGCCTTCGAGCAGTTCTGGTCGCTCTGGACCACGACGGCGATGTCCGACGAGGGCTCGGTCATGGCCGGCTGGGGGATCGCGACCCAGTACTACGCCGGCTGGGTGCTCCAGATGCCGAAGGTGTTCGTCTGTCACCTCGAGCATGGCGAGCGCGGCCACGGGCATACCCTGAACGTCGACTTCCCCCGGGCCTTCGACGCGCACCTGGCGCACGGCGACACCGACGGGCCCTGCTCCGGGCACGCGGAGTGAGGGCCGTGGTGGTCGCGTCGCTGGATCCGGTGGAGAGCGTGGGCCTCGACTTCGACTGGCTGGCCAGCGATGCGGAGGGACACATCGCGGTCTTCAGCAGCGCCGGTGGCGAGATCCCACCGGACGCGGTGCTCCGGGACATGGACGCCCACGTCCGGGCGCTCGGAGCGCTGTTCGCCGCGCCGGCCTCCACCCACCCCGTGTTCGCCCCCACCGCGCCCGGGGAGGACCGCTGGCGCGCGGCTGCCGAGCGTGGGCTGTTCGTCTACCGATGCAGCCCCGGTGGAGGGCCGTACCGGCTGGCCGCCGCTCCCGAGACACCGATCCGGGCGCTGGACCTACCGGCCAGTGCGGGGCTCGTGGTCCAGGCCCTGCGGTACGGTCAGCTGCGGTTCCGGTACATGCACTCGGTCACCGCGGACGTGCTCCTGAGCCGCTGAGACCAGGAGCACCCGCCAGCGCGGACGCTTCCACCGCAGCGTGTGGAGCCAGGCTGTCGCCCAGGCTCCACACGGCTGCGATGTGTCGCGCGCCGTCTGCCCCGCGTGAACGATCCTCACTGCCCGACGACGGTCATCACCCCACCGTTCATCGAGTAGACGCGTCCCTTCGAGTCCACCGCGATGGGGGTGTAGGCCGCGCCGAGTGACTGGAGGAGGAAGCGCTCCTCGCCCTTGGTGCCGCCCTGCCGGATGGAGTAGACGCGCCCGTCCTCGCTGTTGGCGTAGACCGTGCCATCCGGGCCGACAGCCGGGGCATTCACGCACCACTCGAAGCCGTCGGGGTGATCGGAGACGCAGCCGATGCCACCGTCCGCCAGCGTGTGGCAGCTCTGGGTCTGGGTCGCGGTGAACTTCCACTCGGGCACCAGGTCGCGCGAGAGCTGGGTGATGTCGTACGGGCCCTCGCCGGCCGAGGTTGGGTAGTGGTTGTCCTTGGTGATGATCGAGTACGTGCCGTCGCGCACCCAGACCGCCGGGGTCACGTCCCAGCCGAAGTCGTAGGTGCCCATCAGCTTTCCGTCCGGTCCCGCCTTCACCAGGTGACCGCGGCCGCCGGTGTAGCTGGTGAGGCCGCCGTACAGCACGGCGCCGTCCGGCAGGGCCACCGGGACCGAGGAGGCCTCGTCGTCGACCTTCACGCTCGGCCTGAGGCCAGTCGACGGATCCACGCCGGCCGGCGCCCCCTGCCGTGCGCAGGTGAGGAGGACTCCGCACCCATCGTTCAGCAGCTCTCGCATCCGGAGCGTCCACCTCGGGGTGAGGTCCGGGTTCAGCGCCACCAGGGACGAGTCGTTCGACGCGAAGTGTGCCCGGCTGACCACGAAGATCACGCCGCCCGGGCCGATCGCCGGGCCGGAGTTGAAACCCGGGCGCTGCGAGCCGCACGCCGTCGTGGGAACGGGGACCGTGGCAGGGTAGGGGCCCGCGATGTTGCCCGCGCGGAACGACGTCGGGCACTGGTCGGTCGCGCCCGGCGCCCCGGTGACGATGCTCTGGTAGAGGACCTTGGTGGGTGGGCCGCTGGTCGGGACCCGGACCAGGTACCCGCGCGCATCCCCCGTTTCGGGCATTACCGCGTCCAGCTCGACCACGTTGTAGAGCAGCGTCCCGTCCGCATCGACCACCAGCGGGCCGGTGACGTAGCGGTTCTGGTTCGAGTCTGTGAACGGGTTCACCGCCTGGGGATTCTTGAGCTGCC
>JADGQZ010000197.1 GCA_017881345.1 Myxococcaceae bacterium
GGCGATCCTGAGCGACCAGGCCCCGAGCCTGTTCCGCTACTTCCACCAGCTCTTCGCCCAGGTCACCAACCCGCCCATCGATCCACATCGCGAGGCGCTGGTGATGAGCCTGGCCACCGCCACCGGCCCCGACGGCAACACGCTCGAGGAGACGCCGGACCAGTGCCACCGCCTCACCCTCCCCGGCCCGATCCTCACCAACGGCCAGCTCGCACGACTCTCCCAGAGCCAGCACGAGGGGATGTTCCTCCCCCGGCGGCTCCCCGCGCTGTTCGACCTGGAGGCCGGCGAGAGCGCTCTCGAGGTGGCGGTCGAGCGGCTCTGCCAGCAGGCGGTGGCCGCGGTGGACGAGGGCTGCGGGCTCCTGATCCTCAGCGACCGCGACGTGGACGCGCGCCGGGCACCCATCCCCGCGCTGCTCGCGCTCTCCGCGGTGCACCAGCGCCTCACCCGCGACGGGATCCGGATGCAGACCGGGCTGCTGGTCGAGACCGGCGAGGCGCGCGAGGTGCACGACTTCGCCGCGCTGTTCGGCTTCGGCGCGGCGGCGGTGAACCCCTACCTGGCGCTGGACACCGTGCGGGCGCTGGCGGACTCGGGCGAGCTGCCGCTCGACGAGCAGGAGGCGCAGGCCCGCTACATCAAGGCCATCGAGGAGGGGCTGCTCAAGGTGATGTCCAAGATGGGCATCTCCACCCTCCAGTCCTATCGCGGCGCGCAGATCTTCGAGGCGGTGGGACTCGACCGGGCGCTGGTCGACCGGCACTTCACCGGCACGCCCTCGCGACTCGGCGGCATCGGGTTCGCCGAGCTGCAGCGCGAGGCCCAGGAGCGGCACGTGCGTGGCTTCGGGCCGCGGCCGGCGACAGGGCTGCCCATCGGCGGGCTGTACCAGTGGCGCCGGCAGGGCGAGCAGCACCGCTGGAACCCCACCACCGTCTCGCTCCTCCAGGCCGCGGTGCAGAGCGCCGACTGGGAGGCATACCGGAAGTTCAGCGCCGCGGCCGACGACGAGACCCGCGGTGGTGGCACTCTGAGAGGGCTGCTCGACCTCGTGCCCGCGACGCAGCCGGTGCCCATCGACGAGGTCGAGTCGCTGGAGTCCATCGTCCGGCGCTTCGTCACCGGGGCGATGAGCTTCGGGAGCATCAGCGCCGAGGCGCACGAGACGCTGGCCATCGCCATGAACCGGGTGGGGGGCCGCAGCAACTCCGGTGAAGGTGGTGAGGAGTCGCGGCGCTATGTCCCGGACGCCAACGGCGACCTCCGACGGAGCGCGATCAAGCAGGTGGCCAGCGCCCGGTTCGGCGTCAGCGCCGAGTACCTGGTGAACGCCGACGAGCTGCAGATCAAGATCGCCCAGGGCGCCAAGCCCGGCGAGGGTGGACAGCTTCCCGGCCACAAGGTGGACGACCGCATCGCCCGCGTCCGCTGCTCCACGCCGGGGGTGACGCTCATCTCGCCCCCACCGCACCACGACATCTACAGCATCGAGGACCTCTCGCAGCTCATCTACGACCTCCAGTCGGTCAATCCGGCGGCGCGCATCGGGGTGAAGCTGGTGAGCGAGGTGGGCGTGGGCACCGTGGCCGCCGGCGTCACCAAGGCGGGCGCGGGGTGCATCGTCATCTCCGGGTACGAGGGAGGGACTGGCGCCTCGCCGATCTCGAGCATCCAGCACGCCGGCCTGCCGTGGGAGCTGGGCGTCGCCGAGGCGCACCAGACGCTGGTGGAGAACGGGATGCGTGGCCGGGTCCGGCTCCAGAGCGACGGCGGCATGCGGACCGGCCGGGACGTGTTGGTCGCCGCGCTGCTCGGGGCCGAGGAGTACGGGATGGCCACCGCGTCGCTCATCGCGATGGGCTGCGTGATGCTGCGCAAGTGTCACCTCAACACCTGCTCGGTGGGCATCGCCACCCAGGACCCGGTGCTGCGCGAGAAGTTCCAGGGCACGCCCGAGGGCGTGGTGCACTTCTTCCTCTTCGTGGCCCGCGAGGTCCGCGAGCTGCTGGCGCAGCTCGGGGTGCGGAGCCTCGACGAGATCATCGGCCGGCGCGAGCTGCTTCGCCGGCGCGAGGACGTCGGACACTGGAAGGCCCGGCGCCGCGACCTCGCGCCGATGCTGGTCACCCCCCGCGCTCCGGCCGACGCTCCCCGGCGCTGCATCGAGGTCCAGCGCAAGGACGTCTCGGACCACCTGGACCGCGTCCTGCTCCAGCGGGCGAGGACCACCCTCGAGGGCGGCGCGCCGACCCTGATCGTCGTGCCGGTCCGCAACGCGCACCGCGCGGTGGGGGCGATGCTCTCCGGCGAGATCGCCAGGTCGCGGGGCGCGGCCGGCCTTCCGGACGACAGCATCCGGGTGCGGCTCCAGGGCTCGGCGGGGCAGAGCTTCGGGGCGTTCCTCGCCGCCGGGGTGACGCTCGAGCTCGAGGGCGACGCCAACGACTACGTGGGCAAGGGACTCTCGGGCGGCCGGGTCATCGTCCGTCCGCCAGCCGGCGCGCGCTTCCCGCCCGAGGAGAACGTCATCATCGGGAACACCGTGCTCTACGGCGCCACCGGCGGCGAGCTCTACGCCTCCGGTCTCGCCGGTGAGCGCTTCGCCGTCCGCAACAGCGGTGCCTCGGCGGTGGTCGAGGGCGTGGGTGACCACGGCTGCGAGTACATGACCGGCGGGGTGGTGGTGGTGCTCGGAGCGACGGGCCGGAACTTCGGCGCGGGGATGAGCGGAGGGATGGCGTTCGTTCTCGACCGCGAGCGGCGCTTCCGCGAACGCTGCAACCCCGACATGGTGGAGCTCGAGTCGCTCGTCGACGAGTCGGACATCTGGCTGGTCTACGGGCTGGTGGAGAACCACCTCCGGCACACCGGGAGCCCGGTGGCGCGCCGGGTGCTCGACCACTGGACCCACATCGTCCCGCAGTTCGTGAAGGTGATGCCCACCGACTACAAGCGGGTGCTCCAGACCCGGCGCGCCGCGCAGCGGCCACCCACGGCGCCGGCCCGTCCGCGGCTCCGGGCGGTGGAGGGCTAGGCGCCAATGGGCAAGACCACCGGATTCCTGGAGTGGCAGCGCGAGGCGCCCCCGAAGCGTCAGAAGTCGGACCGGGTGCACGACACGAGGGAGTTCATCCTCCCGCTGCCCGTCGAGCAGAGCCGGCGGCAGGCGGGGCGGTGCATGGACTGCGGCATCCCCTTCTGCCACCAGGGCTGTCCGCTCGGGAACCTCATCCCCGACTTCAACGACCTCGTCTGGCGTGGGCGCTGGGAGGAGGCCTGGGCGGTGCTCTCGTCGACGAACGACTTCCCCGAGTTCACCGGCCGGCTCTGCCCCGCGCCGTGCGAGGCGGCGTGCGTGCTGGCCATCGACCAGGCGCCGGTCACCATCGAGCAGATCGAGAAGGAGATCGCCGACCGGGCTTTCCAGGAGGGCTGGGTGCGCCCGCGTCCCCCGGCGTCGCGGACCGGGAAGACGGTGGCGGTCGTCGGCAGCGGACCGGCGGGGCTGGCCGTGGCGACGGGCCTGAACCGGGCCGGGCACGGCGTCACCGTGTACGAGCGGGCGCCGGCGCCGGGCGGGCTGCTCCGCTTCGGCATCCCCGACTTCAAGCTCGAGAAGTCGCTGGTCGAGCGGCGGGTCCGGCTGCTCGAGGCCGAGGGCGTGACGTTCCGCTGCGGCGTGGACGTGGGCGCGTCGCCCGGTTTCGACCAGCTCGCCGCCGAGCACGACGCGGTGGTGCTGGCGCTCGGCGCACGGCGGCCCCGGGATCTCGTCGTCCCCGGACGCGAGCTCCCCGGCGTGGTCTGGGCGATGGACTATCTCGAGGCTCAGAACCGGCACGTCGGCGGCGCGCCGCTGCCGCCCGAGCTGTCGGCCCACGGCAAGCGGGTGGTCATCCTCGGCGGCGGGGATACCGGCTCCGACTGCCTCGGCACCGCCCACCGGCAGGGAGCGGCCCACGTCGAGCAGATCGAGCTGCTCCCCGCGCCGCCACAGCTTCGTGCACCGGGGAACTGGTGGCCGGACTGGCCGCTGGTCTTCCGCACTTCGTCGAGCCAGGAAGAGGGAGGCGGGCGGGAGTTCGCGCTCTCCACCACCCGGCTCCTCGGCCGGAACGGCTGGCTCGCGGAGATGGAGCTCGCCCGGGTCCGGATGGAGAAGGACGAGGCCGGGCGGGGCTGCCTGGTGGCGGTCCCGGGCAGCGAGAGCACACGGCAGGTGGACTTGCTCATCCTCGCAATGGGATTCGTCGGTCCGGAGACGGCGGCGCTCGAGTCGCAGCTCGGCCTCGCCCTCGACGCCCGCGGCAACCTGCGGGTGGACGGCCGCTTCCGGACGTCACGTCCCGGAATCTGGGCGGTGGGCGACGCACGGCGCGGGGCGAGCCTCATCGTCTGGGCGATCTCCGATGGACGGGAGGCCGCCCGCGACGTCGACTCGGCGCTGAGCAGCGCTCCCTCGCGGCTCCCAACGCGCGGGAACGATCTGCCGTTCACCGTTCCGACCTGACCGAGCTCGCCCGCTCGAATCGCGCCACGCGATGGCACCTGTGTCGGGGGCCGACACCACGTGTGTCGGTCGTTGCACGCTGACGCCCCCTCAACACTGTCCCCTGCCGCTGGCGGATACCGCTGGCGATTTCCACTCGACCGGCGCCTACCGTCCGCGGCCTTACCCACATTGAA
>JADGQZ010000198.1 GCA_017881345.1 Myxococcaceae bacterium
ACCGGTCGGCTCTACTGGCCGGCGAGCCTGGTCACGATCCACCTCATGCCCACCGCCTGGGTGTTCCTCGGGCTGCTGCCGACCTGGCCTGCCCTCTCGCAGCGCGGGCGACCCATCGGCTGGCTCGATCCGGTCGCGCTCGCTGTGACCGCGGGGGCGATCGCGATCGAGAGCCTCTCCGACCTGCAGCTGCGTCGGTTCATTCGCACCCGCCGCAACGCCTCGGCTGTCCTCGACCGGGGCCTCTGGCGGTTCTCCCAGCACCCGAACTACTTCGGCGAGATCAGCTTCTGGTGGGGCCTGTGGCTCTTCGGCGTTGCCGCCGACCCCAGCTGGGCCTGGACGGCCGTCGGCCCCGCCTCCATCACGCTGCTCTTCCTCCTGGTCAGCATCCCCTGGATGAACCGGCGAATGCTCTCCCGCCACCCGGAGTGGGCAGCACGGATGGAGGCCACCTCCGCTCTCGTGCCCTGGCCCCGCCGGAGATGAGCCGGCACCCGCTCCGCCGGTGACGTCACGTGGCGCTCGGCATCGTCGACCTCCAGACCGCAGAGCGCCTCGCAGATGCGGCAGAAGGTGGTGTGCGTGGTGGGAATGGGGACAGCTGCGGTCGGCGGGCGAATCTACAGAACGCCGCCCGGGACTGCTCTACCTTCGGGGCGGTGAGCATGCCGTCGACACGCGGTGGGCTTCGCTGGCTGCCGGTGCTGGTCACCGTCGTGTGCTCGCTTCATGCCCCCCGCTCGGTGGCGTCTGACGGCGGGCCAAGCATCGACGAGCTCCGCCAGCGATACGCCGGCGAGTACCAGTTCGTCGGCGGCGCCGCGGAGCGCGCGCAGGTGCCGGCGGCCGTCGAGCGGTCGGTGGACGGGATGTTCTTCATCGCGCGGGGCATCGCCTACGACCGCCTCGTCCGGACCTGCGAGATCTGCAACAGCTACACGCTCGGCTTCGGGGGCGGGAACATCTCCGTCGCCGGCCCGTGCCAGCGCAGCGACGTCAGCCCGGAGGACGGCCGCGAGGCGGACCACCGCACCAAGCTCGACGACACGAGCAAGCTGAGCCAGCGCTTCGTCGGGGAGACGCTGGTCCAGCACTTCCGCGGCGAGGAGGGGGCGCGCAAGGTCGTGTGGACGCTGCTCCCGGACGGCGAGACGCTCCGCGTCCAGGTCGTGATCTCCAGCAAGCACCTGCCCAGCCCAGTCGACTACACGCTGACCTACCGGCGGAAGCGCGCCACGGTCCAGGCGCCGGCGGATCCGCAGCTCCGTGACGCAGGTATGCCCTAGGCTGGAGGACCGCAACCCGGTGACGTTCTGCTGGCCACCGGGCTGCAGAGGTGCTTGACCCGGATCTTGGAGAACTGGACATGACGCAGGTCGCAATCGCGCCCGCGCCGCGGGCGTCCGAACGCACTTTCTTCAGCGGCTTCACCGTCTTGATGGCCGCGGTCGTCTTCGCCGGCTTCGCCCGGACCTACTACCTCCGGCCCCTGGTTCCGGCGCCGGCCCTTGCCGGACAGCTGCCTGTCACCAAGCTCATTCACCTCCACGCGCTTCTCTTCAGCGGGTGGATGGTTCTTCTGGTGGTCCAGGCGCGGCTGGTGGCAACCCGGAACCTCGCGCTCCACAGACGCCTCGGCGCTGCGAGCGTCGCGCTCGCCCTCCTGATGGTGGCCGTGGGCACCGTCACCGCGCTGCATGCCGTGGGGCGGGGTGTCTCGCCTCCGGGTCTCGATGCGCGGCGCTTCCTGGTGGTTCCGCTCTTTGCCCTGCTGGTGTTCGCCGTCCTCTACGCCGCGGCGATCATCGAGCGGCGCAATCCGCAGGCGCACAAGCGATTGATGCTGCTGGCGACCATCGGGTTGTTGCCGCCCGCGCTCGCCCGCTGGCTGATCTTCTATCTCGGGCTCGGTGCACCGGTGGTCCTCGGGGTCACCACCCTCTTCCTGGTCCCACTGGTGGTCTGGGACCTGAAGACGCGCGGGCGGCTCCACCCGGCCACGCTCTGGGGCGGGCTGTTCGTGGCGCTCTCGGTCCCCGCGCGGCTGGCAATCGCCTTCACCCCCGCGTGGCTGGGGCTGGCTGACCGGCTGACGTCATGGGTCCGGTGAGCATGCCACTCACATCATCTTGCGGTAGCCGGTGTTGACGCTGTCGACCTCGAGATTCGATGAGGGGATCTGGAGCTCGGTCCGGGCGGGGTAGGTCGCGCCGTCGATCAGGGTCCCCATCTGGGCCTCCATGTTGACCGGCTTCGACGGGTCACCCATGTACGTCCTGACGCTCATCCCGAGGAGGCGGTTCGTCTGGATGTTCATCGTGATGCTGAAGGTGTCGCCCGGGAGCTTGTAGTTCTTGAAGTTCAGGCGGACGACCTGGCCGGGCTGGAGCATGTCGAAGGAGACGTTGCCCGTGTTGACCGCCTGGTCGATGAGGAAGGGTTGGGGCGGGAGGTAGCTCTTCACCAGGGCCGCGGCCTGTTGCATCTCGTTGGTCATGTCCTCGATCTTCGACTGCTGGATCGCGCCACGGAAGCCAAACTTCTTCGGCGGCGGCGGGGACGAGGCAACGGGAGTCTTCTGCAGGGACCCGTCGGCTCCGTAGTAGCAGGCCTGTTCCTTCCAGGACTTCTGCTCCCCGTTCACGCTCACCGTGGTGGTCTCCACCCACTGGTACGTGCGGAGGTCCTGCTGGCTCGCGGCCATCGACTTCTTGAGCGCGGCGATGTGTTGCTGGATGCCCTGGGCGCGAGCCGCTGACCCGACGAGCGAGCCGAGCAGCACTGCCGAGACGAGTATCGCCTTCTTCATGTGACCCTCCGGGGTGCTTCCCCAAGGAAAGAGGGACCGACCGTAGGGGCAGGCGAGTGAAGCGTCGATGAGACCTAAGCAGTAGGTGCCCACCGCCATGGGAGGCGTCTGAACCCCCGATCCTCCCGCGCGGCAGCAGCTGTGCTGGCGACGCGCCCTGGAGACGAGGGACGCTCGGCGGCTCATGATCCGCGACGCGACCGAGGCCGAAGTCCCTGGAATCCTCGACATCTACAACGAGGTGCTCGCCACCTCGACCGCCATCTTCTCGGACACGCCGACCACGGTCGAGGAACGGCTGAAGTGGTTCCGGGCGCGGCGTGAGCTCGGGTACCCGGTGCTCGTGGCCACGGATGGCTCGGGGTTGCTCGGGTTCGCGAGCTTCGGCGACTTCCGGAGCTGGCCCGGGTACCGCCACACCGTCGAGCACAGCGTTCACGTGCGCCTCGACGTCCGGGGCCGCGGCGTGGGCGGAGAACTCATGCGCGCGCTCGTCGAGCGGGCCTCGGCGCTGGGCAAGCACGTGATG
>JADGQZ010000022.1 GCA_017881345.1 Myxococcaceae bacterium
CGCGGCGACGGGCGCGGTGGGTTCGCGGAGCTGCAGAAGGCGAACACCCTGGCGCCGAAGGACAGCGAGGTGTTCTGCGCGATCGGGCGCGCCTTCGTGCGACAGGGGAACGTCCCCCAGGCGCAGAGGGCATACCAGGCCGCGGTGCGCGAGGAGCCGACGAGCGTCTGCGGCCTCGCGGGTGACGTGCTCCTCAAGCCGGCGGCCGGAAAGCCACAGATGTCGAAGCTGCAGGGGCTCTCCTCCGCGGCGCCCCGGGCGACCGACCGCGCGTGGGCGGCGGTGGCCTGGTCGCGGGTGGCGCTCGCCGCCGGCCGGGTGCAGGACGCCCGGCACGGAGCCGAGCTGGCGGTGGAGCTCCAGCCGTTCCTCTCGGACGCGGCGATGGCCCAGGGGCTCGTGCTCCGACGGATGCGGGACGAGGTGAAGGCCCGGGAGGCGCTGGTGCGGGCCGTGCAGCTCGACCCGTCCGACGGTCCCGCCCGCCTGGCGCTCGCCGACGCGTACGCCGCGGGGGGTGACACCGACGTGAAGCGGGCATACGAGGAGTACGTGAACTTCACCCGCCTCGCGCCGAAGTCGCCCGACATGGCCCGGGTCAAGAAGCTGCTCCCGGCGCTCAAGAAGCGGGCTGCCCGCGCGCCGTGAACCCGCGGCGCTTCCTGCAGGTCGTCGCGGGCAACGCGCTGTCGCTCTCCGCGATCTACCTCCTCGTCGGCGTGATCGTGGAGGTCCTCCGGGTCCAGTCGCCGTCCACCGCGGTGATGCGGGTCTCGTACGCCCTGGACGCGTTGCCGGCGCGGGTGCTGGAGCGGCTCGGGCTGCTCGGCCCGTTGAAGGAGGCGTACACCGACGGCCGCATCGGCGAGTCGATGGTGCGGCTCGTCTTTGGCGCGACCGCAGTGGGCTTCGTGTTCGTGCTGGCGCTCGGACTGGCGGCGACGACGCTGCTCCTGCGCGAGCTCCTCACCCGGCGGAGGAATCCGGTCGAACCCTGAGCCGGGGGACTGCACCTGGGTCAGCTCGCCGCGCCGCCCTCGGCCTTGCGCGCGAGATCGATGGCCCCCTTGCAGATCTCGACCACCTTCGGCCCGAAGCGCTCCCAGCTCGTGGCACCGGTGCCCTTCACCGCCAGGAAGTCCTCACGCGTGAGCGGCAGCGCCGTCGCCAGGGCCTGCAACGTCTTGTCGTTGAAGAGGATGAACGGCGGAAGCTCCAGGTCGCGCGAGAGGTCGCGGCGGAAGCGCCGGAGCGCCTCGGCCGCCTGGTCGTTCATGGGGCCCTCGGCGATCCGCTCCTTGGACTTGTAGATGCCGCCCGAGGACCGCGACGTCGTCCTGAGCTGGAGAGGCTCGACCTGCCTGCGCTGGCCCGAGCAGACGTCGCAGCCGTTGCACTCCAGCGCACGGGTGTCCTCGCCGAAGTAATCCAGCACGAAGGCCCGCCGGCACATCTTGGCGTAGGCGTAGTCCGTCATCCGGCGGAGGAGCAGCAGCGCCCGGCGCTCCTGGCGTCGCACCTTCTCCAGCGAGAGGTCCAGCGCGTGGAACGGCGCCTTCTTCAAGGGGCGGATCGCGCGCCCGGTGAAGGGCTTCCGCACCGAGATGGCCCGCGCCCGCTCCAGCGCCGAGAGCGCGCGCCGCAGCTCCTTGTCCTCGAGCCCCACCCTTGCCGAGAGCGCCCGGAGCTGGATGGAGAGCATGCCCTCTCCCGCCTCGGCCCGGAGCGCCTCCAGAAGCGCCTTCGCCGAGCGGGCATGCACGTCAGCGCTCGCGTCGAGCACGCGGATGCCGTACGCCCCCGCGCCGGGGGCCTGCACCTCGAGCAGTCCCTCGCGCTCGAGGATGCGCAGCGCCGCCGAGACCTCGAACTCGCTCGCCCCCACGGCGTTCGCCAGGGCCTGCTGCCCGCGGGCGAACACCTCGGCCGTCTGGAGCACGTTCCACACGTCGGCGATGACCGCCTCGGACGGGTGGTTGCTCTCGATGAGCCGCTCCTGGGTGAAGACGTCGGCGTGGTTGAAGAGGAGCAGCGCGGTCGCGGGCTTTCCGTCGCGGCCCGCCCGTCCCACCTCCTGGTAATACGCCTCGACCGCCCGGGGGATGTTGGCGTGGATGACGAAGCGGATGTCCGGCTTGTCGATGCCCATCCCGAAGGCGTTCGTCGCCACCGCCACCGCCGACGGGTCGCCCATGAAGCGGTCCTGCGCCTTGTGCCGCTCCGCCTCGTCCATCCCTGCGTGGTAGACGACCGGGTCGTGCCCGCGCAGCCGGAGCGCGCCCTGCATCGCGTCGGCCTGCTTCCGGGTCGCGCAGTAGACGATGCCGCTGCCACCCTCGGCGATGACCTGGGCGCACGCCGCCCGGCGCTCCTCGTCCCCCGAGATCTTCAGCACCTCGAGGAAGAGGTTCGGGCGGTCGAAGCCGGCGACGAAGACGCGCGGGTCCTTCATCAGCAGGCTCTTGACGATGTCCTCCCGCACCTCGGGGCTGGCCGTGGCGGTGAGCGCCACCGTCCGCGGCGGCCGGAGCCGCTTCCGCACCCGGCCGAGCAGCGCGTAGTCCGGCCGGAAGTCGTGCCCCCACTGGCTGATGCAGTGGGCCTCGTCCACTGCCAGCAGCTCCACCCCCACCTCCCCGAGCGCGTCCACGAAGCTCGGGCTCCGGAAGCGCTCGGGCGCCACGTAGACCAGCCGGTACGTCCCGGCGCGCATCTTGCGGATGCGCTCGGCGCGCTCGAGCTCCGGGATGGTGGAGTTGATGAGCGTCGCCGGGATGCCCCGCGCCTCGAGCTGCTCCACCTGGTCCTTCATCAGGGCGATGAGCGGGGAGACGACCAGCGTGAGCCCCTTCAGCATCACCGCCGGCAGCTGGTAGCAGAGACTCTTCCCTGCGCCGGTGGGCATCACCACCACCACGTTGCGCCCGGCGAGCACCGAGTCGATCACCTCCGCCTGCCCGGGGCGGAAGGTCTTCAGTGCAAAGTGCCGCTCGAGCTCCGCGCGCGCATCCTCGTGGTACCGGAGCGGCTCGGTCATGCGCCTCATCTTCACTGTTTGTCTCCGGCCGTCAACGCCTCTCCCGACACCGCCGGGACGGCGTGGAGGAATCCGGCCCGGGCCAGCGAGACGTACCGCCCGGCTCCGACCACCAGGTGGTCGAGCACGCGGAGGTGGAAAATTCTGGCGCCAGCCTGCAGCTCGCGGGTCAGCGCGAGGTCCGCCTCCGACGGCTCGGGGTCTCCCGACGGATGGTTGTGGGCGAAGATGACCGCCGTGGCCCTGGCGCCGAGCGCCGCCCGGAACACCTCCCGCGGGTCCACCGTGCACGCATCCGTCGTGCCCTCCGCCACCCGGGCGTCGGCGAGCAGCACGTTCCGCGTGTTGAACGACAGGACATGGAACACCTCGTGCCGGAGGAGCGCGATCCGCGGGGACAGGTACCGGTGGACCTCGCCCGCGGTGCGAAGTCGGGGGCGGGCGTCCGGGGCGAGGTGGGCGCGCCGGGCCAGCTCCAGCGCGGCCAGCACCTGCGCCGCGCGCTCGCGCCCGAGCCCCGCCGCCGTGGCCAGCTCGGAGGCCTCCATGCTCGCCAGCGCCCGGAGTCCGCCCGCCGCCCCGAGCAGCGCCTCCCCGAGGCCCCGCACCGTGCGGCCCCGGCCCCCGAACAGGAGCCCCAGCAGCTCGGCATCGTCCAGCGCGCCCGGCGACTGGACCAGCCGCTCGCGCAGCGCCTGCACCGGCCCGTCCTCGCTCTCGGCAGCCCCCCGCTCCACGGCGCGGGCGAAGGAGCAATCGACGTGCCCGACGCGCCCCGTGAACGCAGGTTCAGCGCACCGTCCGCGGCGCGGCGCCCTCCCGTCCTAGAACTTGGACATCGCGAAGAGCGCCTTCATCTTCTCGTTGGTGTCGCGGAGCCGCCCGGACAGCGTTCGCACCAGCGCCCAGAGCACGGAGTAGGCGAGCTCCTTGTCGGTGAACAGCAGCTGGTCGAGCGGGTCTCGCCCGATGCGCAGGAGCACCGCCTCGCCCTCGTGCGCGATGGCGTCCGCGGAGCGCGCCTCTTCCTCCACCACCGCCATCTCTCCGAAGGCGGCTCCCGGATCGAGGATCGCCAGCGCCTCCTCGCCCATCCCCGGCAGCTGGCGGGAGATCCGCACTCTCCCCTCGACGACGACGTACATCGACGCGCCGGGCTCCCCCTCGCGGAACACGTACTTGCCGCGTGGGACCCGCTCGACCTCGCAGAGCGCGGCGAGCTTCTTGAGCTGGCCCTGGTTCAGGCCTTCGAACAGCGGCACCCGCGCGAGCAGGTCAAGATTCATGGCAATCCCGCCACCCTCGTAGCACTCTTTCCGGCATGGCCGACACCGTGCATGCCGTCACCATCATTGGCTCGGGGCCGGCGGGCTACACCGCCGCCATCTACGCTGCCCGGGCGAACCTCGAGCCCGTTCTCTACGCCGGGGGACCCGCGCTGGACGAGCCTGCCCGGGTGCCGGGCGGCCAGTTGATGATCACCACCGATGTCGAGAACTACCCCGGGTTCCCCGAGGCCATCACCGGCCCGGAGCTCATGGAGCGGTTCAAGGCCCAGGCCGAGCGCTTCGGGACGGTCATCCACATGGAGAACGTCGTCCAGGTCGATCTGTCGGCACGGCCCTTCACGCTCACCGACGAGAGCGGCCGGACGCTGAAGAGCCAGACCATCATCATCGCCACCGGCGCCTCCGCCAAGTGGCTCAACGTCCCGGGCGAGGCCGAGTACACCAACCGCGGGGTCTCGGCCTGCGCCACCTGCGACGGCGCCTTCTTCAAGGGCGAGGAGGTCTTCGTGGTGGGCGGCGGCGACACGGCGATGGAGGAGGCGAACTACCTCGCGAAGATCGTCGACAAGGTCACCCTGCTGCACCGGCGCGACCAGTTCCGGGCCTCGAAGATCATGCAGCACCGGGTGCTGACCAACCCCAAGATCTCGGTGGTGTGGAACACCGTGGTCGAGGAGATCCTCGGCGACGGCAAGCGGATGACCGGCGCCCGGGTACGCAACTGCAAGACCGGTGAGGTGATGACCATGAGCGCCGGCGGTCTCTTCGTGGCCATCGGACACACGCCGACCAGCGGGCTCTTCGACGACTGGCTCGAGACCAACGAGGTCGGCTACCTCAAGACGGTTCCCGGGAGCACCCGCACCAGCGTGGACGGCGTCTTCGCCTGCGGCGACGTGCAGGACGCGGTCTACCGGCAGGCGGTCACCGCCGCGGGCACCGGCTGCATGGCCGCCATCGAGGCCGAGCGCTTCCTCGTGGAGCACGGGGCGTGAGCTCTCCCAGGAAGCCAGCCGACGTCCGGACCCTGGCCATCCACGCCGGGAGCCGCCTTCCACAGACCAGCGCGGTCCCCATCACCCCCGCGCTGTATCCGGCGGTGGTCAGCTGGTTCGACTCCTCCGACGAGCTCGACGGCGCGCTGGACGGCAAGGACTTCGTCTACAACCGGATCCGCGGCGAGAACTCGGTGCTGCTCGAGGACGCCGTCGCTGCCCTCGAGGGCGCGGAGGCCGCCGCGGTCTTCGGCAGCGGCATGGCTGCGCTCCGGGCGGTATTCGACGCCCAGGGCCTCGCTCCAGGTGACCGGGTGGTCCTCCCGGCCGACGGCTACGGCGCGACGCG
>JADGQZ010000199.1 GCA_017881345.1 Myxococcaceae bacterium
ACCTGCTCGCCGCGACCTGGCAGGCCCTGCTCGGCGGGACGAAGAAGCTCGACGAGGAAGGATTGCTGGAGAAGGTGGCGAAGAGCCTCAAGGACCGCCCGCTCCGGCCAGGCCGCCCCGTCGAGGTGACCCCGGAGCTCGGCGCCTTCCTCCTGCTCGCGGACCTCGCCGCAGGGACCGCGAGCGACGCCGCCGGCCGGGTGATGGAGACCGACGCCGGGAAGGCGCGGGCGCGCGCGGGGCTGGCTGCGGCGGGGCAGCTCCTCGCCCGCGAGCTGACGCGCTGAACGCACCCCGGCTGGCCGCGAGCTCCGAGGCAGGCTCCCTCCCCTGCCGGCCAGCGCCCCCGCCGTGCAGGGCCCGTGGCAGCGCGTCCGGGTGTATCGTTATCTGGCCCCACCGTGCCGGGGCTCGAGCCGATGTCGCAGTCGCTTCCCACCCAGCTCAAGGTTCACCGCGCCATCTCCGAGATCCCGGAGGCGGCCTGGAACGCGCTGGTCGATGAGGAGTCCGCGCCCTTCCTCGAGTGGCGCTGGCTGGAAGCGCTCGAGTGGAGCGGGAGCGTGTCCGAGGCGTCGGGCTGGGAGCCGCGGCATCTGGCGCTGTGGCGCGGTCACCGCCTCGTCGCCGCCGCGCCCGCGTACGTCAAGTCGGACAGCAGCGGTGAGTTCGTCTTCGACTTCGCCTGGGCCACGGCGTCCGAGCGCGCCGGGGTGCCCTACTACCCGAAGCTGGTCGTCGCCGCGCCCCTCACACCCGCCACGGGGCGCCGGTTCCTGGTTGCGCCCGGAGAGGACCTGGGCGCCAGGACGCTGGAGCTGGCCGGGGGCGCGCTCGAGCTCGCCCGGGAGGAAGGCCTGTCGAGCGTCCACGTGCTGTTCCCGACCGAGGTCGAGGCGCTCGCCCTGGAGCCGCTGGGCTTCGCCGTGCGCCAGGGGGTGCAGTACCACTTCCTCAACGAGGGCTACCGCGCCCCCGAGGACGTGCTGCAGCGCTTCACCAGCAAGCGACGGAACCAGCTCAGGCGCGAGCGCCGTGCCCCCGCCCAGCAGGGGCTGGAGATCCGGGTCCTCCGGGGCGAGGCGCTCGTCGAGGCGGACCCCAAGGAGACCTTCCGGCTCTACGCCAGGACCGTGGACAAGTTCGCCTGGGGCCGGCGGTACCTCAACCCCCGGTTCTTCTCCCGGGTACTCGACCGCTTCCGGCACCGGGTGGAGCTGGTCCAGGCCCGCGCCGGGGATCGGGTGGTCGCCGGGGCGTTCAACGTCGCCGGGGACCGCGTGCTCTACGGCCGGTACTGGGGGTGCTTCGAGGAGCACGCCTTCCTCCACTTCAACGTCTGCCTCTACGCCGGGATGGATGAGGTGGTCCGGCGGGGGCTGCTCCGCTTCGAGCCCGGGGCCGGTGGCGAGCACAAGCTGGTCCGCGGTTTCACACCCAGCCTCACCTACAGCGCCCACGCCCTCTTCCACCGGGGCCTGGACCGGGCGGTCCGCGAATTCCTCACCCACGAGAGGGCCGCCATCCAGGCCGGAATCCCCTCCTGGCGGGCGGAGACCGGCTTCAAGGACTAAAAGGTAGACCGATGCCCGAGCGCGCAGATCCGGACAGCGGAGTCGACACCGAGAGCAAGAGCGAGCGAAAGCTCAAGCGGCCGCAGCTCTACAAGGTTCTCTTCCACAACGACAACTACACCACCCGCGATTTCGTGGTGGCGGTGCTGCGCGAGGTGTTCCACAAATCGGAGTCCGACGCAGTGGCGATCATGCTCCACGTGCACAACTCGGGCATCGGGGTGGCAGGCGTTTATACGTATGACGTGGCACGTACGAAGATCGAGTTGGTGGAGGCGCTGGCCCGTGAGCACGAGTTCCCGCTCCGCCTGACGATGGAACCGGAGGAGATCTAGAACCGTGGCAACGCCGCTCATCGCCAAGGAACTGCAGGCCAGCTTCCGCCAGGCACTCTCGGACGCGAAGTCCATGCGCCACGAGTACCTGACGCTGGAGCACCTGTTGCTCGCGCTCACCCGCGAGCCCAAGACCCAGAAGATCCTCGTCGCCTGCGGGGCCAACGTGAAGCGGCTCCGCCAGCGGCTGGAGAAGTTCCTCGCCGAGACTGTGGAGCGGCTCCCCGAGGGCGTGAACGCCGAGCCCCAGCAGACCATCGGCATCGAGCGGGTGCTCCAGCGGGCCGCGATCCACGCGCTCTCCGCCGAGCAGAAGGTCATCGAGGGCGGGGACGTTCTGGTGGCCATGTTCCGCGAGGACGAGAGCCACGCCCTGTTCCTGCTCCAGCAGGAGGGGATCACCCGGCTGGACCTGCTCAACTATCTCTCCCACGGCATCTCCAAGGGTCCCGACGGCGAGGAGGAGGGCGAAGGCCCGGGCGGGCTGGGCGGTGAGGAGGACGGCGGGACGCAGAAGGACCCGCTCCGCGCCTACACGGTGAACCTCTCGGTCGAGGCCGAGGAGGGGCGCATCGACCCGCTGATCGGCCGGGAGAAGGAGCTGGAGCGCACCATCCAGGTCCTCTGCCGCCGGAGGAAGAACAATCCCATCTACGTGGGCGAGACCGGGGTCGGAAAGACCGCCATCGCCGAGGGCCTGGCCCTGCGCATCCACGAGGAGAAGGTGCCCGAGCCGCTGCAGGGCGCGGTCATCTACTCCCTGGACATGGGCGCGCTGCTCGCCGGCACCAAGTTCCGCGGCCAGTTCGAGGAGCGGCTGAAGTCGGTGCTCAAGGCGCTGCAGAAGCAGCCCGGCTCCATCCTCTTCATCGACGAGATCCACACCATCGTCGGCGCCGGGGCCACCACCGGCGGAAGCATGGACGCCTCGAACCTCCTCAAGCCGGTGCTGGCCTCGGGGAAGCTCCGCTGCATCGGCAGCACCACCTACCAGGAGTACAAGGCGAGCTTCGAGCGCGACCGGGCGCTGTCGCGGCGGTTCCAGAAGATCGAGGTCGGCGAGCCGACCGTCGAGGACACCGTGCTCATCCTCCAGGGCCTCAAGTCCCGCTACGAGGAGCACCACGGCGTGAAGTACGACGAGGACGCCATCCGCGCCGCAGCGGAGCTCGCGGCCAAGTACATCAACGACCGCTACCTGCCGGACAAGGCCATCGACGTGGTGGACGAGACCGGCGCCGCCGACCGGCTCCGCGGTCAGAAGGAGCGCACGCACCGCGTGACGTCCAACGACGTCGAGGCGGTGGTCGCCAAGATGGCGAAGATCCCGCAGAAGAGCGTGTCGCACTCCGACCGCGAGGCGCTGGCCAACCTCGAGCCCGCGCTGAAGAGCGTCATCTTCGGGCAGGACCCGGCCATCCACGAGCTGGTCTCGGCCATCAAGCTGTCCCGGAGCGGCCTGCGCAGCCCCGAGAAGCCCATCGGGAGCTTCCTCTTCAGCGGCCCCACCGGCGTAGGGAAGACCGAGCTCGCCAAGCAGATCGCCCGGGTGCTCGGGGTGGAGTTCCTCCGCTTCGACATGAGCGAGTACTCCGAGAAGCACACCGTCTCGCGGCTCATCGGCGCCCCGCCCGGGTATGTGGGCTTCGACCAGGGCGGGCTCCTCACCGACGCCGTCCGGAAGCACCCCTACTCGGTGGTGGTCCTGGACGAGATCGAGAAGGCCCATCCGGACCTGTTCAACATCCTGCTCCAGGTCATGGACCACGCCACGCTCACCGACAACAACGGGCGAAAGGCGGACTTCAGGAACGTGGTGCTCATCCTCACCACCAACGCCGGCGCCCGGGAGATGAGCAGCAAGACCATCGGCTTCGGCGGGGGGGACGCGCTGATCGACACCACCAAGGCGAAGGAGGCCATCGAGCGGACGTTCACCCCCGAGTTCCGCAACCGGCTCGATGGGTGGATCCTCTTCGCCGGCCTCGGCCCGGACACCATCCTCAAGGTGGTCGACAAGGAAGTGGGCCTGCTCCAGGCGCAGCTCTCGGACAAGAAGGTGACGCTCGAGCTGACGCCCGCGGCGCGCGCCTGGCTCGCCGACAACGGGTACGACCCGATGTTCGGCGCCCGCCCCATGGCGCGGCTGGTGGACCAGGCCCTCAAGAAGCCGCTGGCGGAGGCGCTGCTGTTCGGTGCGCTCCAGGCCGGCGGCGTGGCGAAGTTCGACGTGCAACCGGATGGCCGCGGCCTCGCGCTGAAGACCGACTCGGTCGCTCCGGCGACCGTCTAGTCGCGCCCGCCGGAGGTCTCAGACACCTCTGACGGGCACCTCCGTGGGGACTCGGCTCCGGGAGGTGTCAAACACCTCTGACGGACGCCGCTCAGGAGCGGTCGGGGGCGGTCTCGGAGTGGGCGGGGGCCTTCTCGGTGATGGGCTCGTCGTCGCCCTCGGCCGCGCGGTCGAGTGGCTCGTCCGCCTCGGGGACCGCGGCCTGGGCGGGGAGCGGCCACGCGTCGAGCACGGCGTGCGGCGGCCGCTCAGTCCGGCTCTTCCGGGGGTTCTGTTCTGCGAAGCGCATCGCTTCACACACTAGCCCCTACCCCCACCCCGTGCAAGCAGCAGAGACGGAACATTCCGTGGCAGTGGGAATCACTGTGGAAAGCCTGGGTGTCCTCGCACCCGGGCTGTGGGAAACGGAGGGAGAACGCGGGCGCCGGCCTGCGCGCGTCAGAAGCGCCCGGCCAGCGCGAACGTCCCCCCGCCGCTCGGCGTCGGGCCCACTCCGGCCACCAGGTCCGCGTAGCGGTTGGGGTCCTTCCCGCTGAGCCAGAGCCACGTGGCGACGCCGGCCGAGGCGAGGCCGACGACCGCCGTTCCGATCGCCACGTACTGGGACGTCTGGATGCTGCTCTTGTTCGAGTTCGCGGCCTGCGTGCAGTACCCCGCGCCCTGCAGCGTGCACTGGTTCCACGCGTCGTTCGCCGCGGGGTTGCTCGCGACGCTGGACGGCTTGGTCTGCGACGCCCCGGGCACACCGGCGGCAGCGTTGAGCCAGGCCTGCTCGCCCTGGAACGCGCCGTTGTAGGTGCTGTTGGCGTTGGCCCAGAAGATGACGGCGGTGGTGAGGCTGGCCACGGCCACGCCGGTGGCAATCCACGCCCCGACCCGCATCTTCCCGTACTTGTCCTTGTAGATCTTGGCGTAGTCCGCCGAAGGCTGGAGCTCGACCTCCTCCACCGTGGTCTGCTTCGGCTCGATCCGGACCGACTGGGTCTGGGCGATGAACCCGTCCTTGCGAACCGTGAGGCGGTGGGTGCCACGCGCCAGGTCGATGGAGCCCTTCAACGGGATGCTTCCCACCAGGGTGTCGTCGACCAGAACCTCCGCCGCTTCCTCGCGGCACTTCACCACCAGGAAGCCCTGCTGCTGACGGAGCAGCGGCGCCAGCAGCTCCTGCGAGAGGCCCGGGAGCTGCGCGGCCACCTGCTCCACCGTGACCTGGCTGAGCGTCTTCTGGTTCAACACCTTCTGCGTCGGCGCATCGAGCAGACGGATCTCGACCTGGAGCTTGCCACCCACCCGGGTGACGCTTCCCACGACCGCATTGGGGGCGTTCAGCGCCGCGCCAAGCTGGCCCACGCTGCTCTCGGCCTTCGCGCCGGAGAGCTGGCGGGTACGCTCGAGCGCGAGCAGCTGTCGCACGTCGTCCGAGCTCAGCACCTGGAAGACGTCCAGCTGCCGGATTCCGCGGACCACGCTGCCGGTGGCGGCCTGCGCCTCGGGGAGACCGATGCCCCGGGCCTCGAGGTCCAGCACGAGCAGGTTGGGACGCTGCTCCACCGCGGTGGCCACACCGGCCGAGGCGAGCACGAGCAGCACTGACACGCGAAGCGATGTCACGGTCATCCCCTCGTGGAGTCGACGTCCGATGCGATCCGCCGGGTGGCGCTCGGCGAAACTGTACTGAAGTTTCGGGAAAGCTGTCGTCGGGCAGCTGCCCGTCGCTGGGCTGCACGGCTCCGTGACACGCACATCCCCCGCGTGGGGTGTCGGGACCCCGGAGCGCCTGGATTTCTCTGGGGCGGCACGCCGGTCTGGTACCCTCGACTGACGTCTGCTCGCGTGGGGAGGAACGCCTCATTGTCCGTGACTTCGGTGCGCTGCCCGGCGCTGCTCCTCGCGGCGTCGAGCCTGGTGCTCTCGGCCTGTCTCGACCTCGGCCTCCCGAACGTCCCTCCCGATGGGGGCGTCGGCCCCGAGCTCACCATCCAGTCGCCGCGTGAGGGTGACACCATCGCGCTCAATGCGCCGGTGAGCGTGGACGCGGCCTCGATCAACGGCGTGAGCTCGGTGACGGTGACCTGCGGCGGAGCGCCCAGCACCGGCGTCTTCACCTGGAGCGTCGCCCCGTACACCGGCGTGGTCGATTTCACGCGCTGCACCCTGGTGACCGCAGGGGTGAACGACGCGGGCATCGGCCAGCTCAAGCTCACCTTCATCGGCGTGGACTTCCAGGGCCACCAGAGCAGCAAGAGCGTCAACGTCTTCCTCGACACCACCACCGCCTCGCTCTCGGCGGTGCTGCCCGAGCGGGTGGTGCCGCTCGCCGCGCTGACCCTCACCGTGGGCAGCGACCGGCCGCTGCTCCTTCCTCCGACGGTGCGCCTGGCCGGGCTCGAGGCCAACGGCATCGTCCAGCGCAGCAACCCCGACGCCGGCTCGCCGCTGTACGACGTCACGTTCCTCAAGGCGCCAGGCATCGGCATCGACAACTACGGCGGGGATCCGTACAGCGTGCCCTTCGAGGTGCTCTCCGACGTGGAGCGGTCGATCAGTCTCACCGTCGACGCCCGCGCCACCAACGGCAACGCCAGCCACCTCGAGCAGGGCGTGCTCCTCAGCCGCGTGCTCTGGGACCGGCTGGTCCCCGGGCGCATCGCCATCGACGCAGCCGAGCCGGTGGCCACGCCACGGGGCATCCAGGTGCCGCTGGCGAAGAGCTCGACGGTGAATGCGACCTCGGACTGGCTGCCCGGCTTCTTCCGTGCGAGCGACGGCACCTACGTCCCGTTCGACCCCAACACCGTCCTGGTGTCGGCCCAGCCGCTCCCGGACCCCGACGCCGGTTCCGGAAACGGCGGCGAAGGCGGAACTCCCGACGGTGGAGCGACCGACGCCGGGCCCATCCTCAACGACGCGGGCGTGGCGCTCGTGACCCAGGGTGCGATCGCGATCCCCGACGGCGGCACCATTCCCTTCCCGCAGGACGCGGGGTTCGTGGCTGCCGACTTCGATGCGCGCGGCAACGTCCTCTTCACCCGCACCCAGCGCACCGGCAGCGACGTCATCGCGCTCGGCGAGCCGATCAACGGGCCCCGTCCGGCGACGGGCTACTCCGTTCCCTTCCTCCTCGACTCGCTCCAGGCCGACGGAAGCGTCACCGGGCCCCCGCTGACCCGGATGGACGACCTGGTGTGCCCGCCGGACGAGCTCACCGGCGCACAGAACGGCTGCTACTTCGGCGCGGCCACCCACCAGGTGAGCTGTCTGCAGGCGGCAACCGGGACCGTGTTCTCCGCGGTCGGGTCGAGCTCCACGCTCCCCCTGGCGCCGCCGGTGCCCGGCGGAACCGCCGGAGCGTTCAACGCGGTCCGCACCTATCTGTCTCCGAACGACGCCTCGACGACCTGCGGGCCGGCCTGGACCTTCTTTGCCTTCCCGAAGAACGGCTTCGTGCCGCAGCTCCGCACCGACTCCGCGTTCGCCGGGTGCGCGGTCCAGTCGGTGAACCGGTTGCTGCCGCTCCTCGACGGCGGCTACGCGGTCGGGGTCACCCTCGACTGCGGGGTGGTGGCGGCGAACATCCGCTACGTCGTGCTCCGGGTCGACCCGACCGGTGCCATCACCGGCAGCTACCTGGCCAAGGTGGGAGTGACGCTCGCGACCCAGCCGCTCGTGCTCGCCGCGCTGCAGGGAGGGACGTTCCCTGGCGCAGTCCCGGCGCTGGGAGTGGTGGTGACGATGCGGAACGACCCGCCCTACACCACGTTCGAGGCCTGGAGCCCGGATGGAGCGGGGCCGATCGCCACCGCCCGCATCCCGGGGCTCTACCTCTACTCCGGGGCCACCGCCCGGCTCGGAAGGAACGTGCGCTCGGCGTCGAACGGGAGCCTCACCGTCCTGCTGAACAGCGCTGCGCTCGGCGACGTGGTGGTCCAGTTCGGACCGGGGCTCACGCCGCGCTGGCTCTACCGCTACCCCCGCATCGCCCAGAACTCGGCGCTCATCGGGGACGTGAACGACGGCAACGTCTATTACGTCGACCCGTTCAACAACGACATCGTGGGGTTGAAGCGGTTCTGAGCGGGGGGGCGGAGCCTCAGTCCTTCGGGCCGCCCTCGTCATCCGGTATTGCGGCTGTCATCCGCTCCATGACGTCCACCGGCGGCGAGCCGATGGCGTGCCGGCCACCGTCCACGTGCACCACCTCGCCGGTCGTCCCGGGGAACCAGTCCGACAGGAGCGCCACGACCGTCTTCGCGACCATCGGATGGCGGTCGCGCGCGTTCCAGCCGAGCGGCGCGGACAGGGTCCAGGTGTCGGCGAGCTGCTTGAACCCGGGGATTCCCTTCGCCGCGATGGTGATCAGTGGCCCGGCGGCCACCGCGTTCACCCGGATGTTCTTCGGACCGAGGTCGCGGGCGAGGTAGCGGATCACCGAGATCATCCCCGCCTTGCACACTCCCATCCAGTCGTAGACCGGCCAGGCCTGGGTGGAGTTGTCGAAGTCCAGCGCGACGATGCTCCCGCCCTCGGTCATCACCGGGGCGACCGCCACCGCGAGCTCCTTGAGCGAGAAGGTCGAGATGCGGAACGCAGTCGCCACGCTCTCCCACGGCGTGTTGAGGAAGTTGCCGCCCAGCGCGTCCTCGGGGGCATAGGCGATCGCATGCAACACGCCGTGGATCGGCTTTCCGGAGGCCTTGAGGGTCCGGGTGAGCCGGGCGAGGTGCTCGGGGTTGGAGACGTCCAGCTCGAGGACCTCGGGCACCGGGCTCATCCGCTTGGCGGAGCGTTCGGTCAGCGACATGCCGCGGCCGAACGACGTGAGGATGACCTCGGCGCCGGCGGACAGTGCCATCTCGGCGATGCCGTACGCGAGCGACTGGGGGGTGAGAACGCCAGTGATGAGCAGGCGCTTGCCTTGAAGCAACATATGGCGGGCGGGTGTACCAGAGTTCGCGGGACGGCTGCCCCCGAAACCGACCGCTGGCGCGGCGCGTAGACCGTCTGTAGGTCTGACCCGGAAGCCCCCTTGTCCCCGTCGATTCCCCTCCTCGCCCTGCTCGCCGCCGCCTCCCCGAGCGCCAGCCCCCCGGAGACGTCCGTGTCCATCCGTGCGCTCCTCGACAGAGGCCATCCGCGCGCCCCCGACCTCGACCGGGTGGGGACCTGGCTCGGGACCGACCGGCCGCTCCTGCTCCGCGGGGCGTTGAAGGGCCGGGTGGTGTTGCTCGACTTCTGGACCTCGGGCTGCGTGAACTGCCTGCACGCCCTCCCCGTGCTGCGGGCCGTCGAGGAGCGCTTCGGCGGGCAGCCGTTCCAGGTGGTGGGCATCCACTCGGGAAAGTTCGACGCCGAGAAGGAGGTCCAGGCCGTGGCCGAGGCCATGGCCCGCCACGGCATCGAGCACCCGGTGGGGACCGACTCGGACTTCGTGCTCTGGGAGCAGTACGCCATCCACGGATGGCCGACGTCGGTGCTGGTCGATGCCCGCGGATACGCCGTGGCCTGGTTCCGCGGCGAGCCCGAGCTCGGACAGCTCACCGCGTGGATCCAGGCGGCGCTCGACGACGGCCGGGAGCGGGGAGCCCTGGCCCAGGGCCCGCCCGACTTCCAGCGTCCCTCGACGCGCGACACGGGCCCGCTCGCCTTCCCCGGCAAGGTGCTCGCGCTCACGGGCGGAGGGCTCGCCGTCGCCGATTCGGGGCACCACCGGGTGCTGGTGCTCGATGGCACAGGGCGGCTGGTCCGGGCCATCGGCTGGGGCCTCGAAGGATTCGCCGACGGACCCGCGGACACTGCCGCGTTCCGGTACCCGCAGGGGCTCGCCGAGCGCGCGGGCATGCTCTACGTGGCCGACACGGGAAACCACGCTGTGCGCCGGGTGGATCTCGCCTCCGGGCGCGTCGAGACGGTGGCCGGTACGGGGCAGAAGGCCGAGGGACCCCTTCACCCCGCTGCGGACGCGCGCACCGCCGCGCTCCGGAGCCCGTGGGACGTGGTGTTCGTGGGCGACACGCTCTGGATCGCCATGGCCGGGGCGCACCAGCTGTGGCGGCTGGACGTGACGACCGGGGCGCTCTCACCGGGCGCCGGCAACGGACGCGAGGGACTCGACGACGGCCCGCTCGCCGACGCGACGTTCGCCCAGCCGTCCGGACTCGCGACCGACGGCCGGGTGCTCTACGTCGCCGACAGCGAGGCCAGCGCGCTCCGCCGCGTGGACCCGGGCGCCGGCACGGTGAAGACGCTCGCCGGGGAGGGCCTCTTCGAGTTCGGGCTGAAGGACGGCGCGCTCGGAAAGGCGCGCTTCCAGCATCCGCTGGGGCTCGCCCTCGCCGGTCCGGTGCTCTGGGTCTCGGACACCTTCAACGGGGCAGTGCGCCGGGTCTCGCTCGGCGACGGACAGGTGTCCACCGTGGCGCGCGCGCTCGGACAGCCGGGTGGCCTCACCCTCTCCTCGGGACGGCTCGTCGTCGCCGACACCGACCACCACCGCCTCGTCGCCGTGGATCCGGCGACGGGTGCGCTCTCACCGCTCGTGCTCGCAGGCGTCGCCCCTCCCGCCGTGCGGGGGATGGTGGAGCACCCGGTGCTGTCCACGCGGGCCTTGCCGCTCCAGCACGTCGAGGATGCGGCCGTTGCATCGACGGGCGCGGCGCTGGTGCTGGAGGTGCGTCTTCCCCCGGGCCACACCTTCACCGCCGGCGCGCCCCAGCGGGTCGACCTCTCCATCGGCGGCCGGTCCACGCCGGTCCAGCTGGAGACCGCCGGGGACGTGCTCCGCACCAGCGCCCCCGTTTCTCCTCTGAAAACGCCTTCCGACGCCGTGTACTCGGTGGCGCTCTTCTACTGCCAGGACGGGCGCGGCTCGGTGTGCCTGGTGGACCGGCGGCGCCTGCTCAGTCGCCTGACCCCCACGGACGGGGGCCCGGACAGGGCAACAGTGCACTACCGACCCACACCGCCCCGGCCCGGTTCCTGAGGGGCCCCGGGGGGGACAAAGTTCCGCCTCCTCGGCGGTTCGAGGTTAAAACTCCCCCGGCCCCCCTCCCATGCCGAACCCCACGGACACGTTTCTCTCCGGCTCGAACATCGACTTCATCGAGGGCCTGTACGCCCGCTGGCTGGAGGACCCCACCTCGGTCGATGCGAGCTGGCGCGAGCTCTTCGCCGGCACCACCACCACCACCACCGCCACCGGCCGGCCGCTCCTCGGCTCCGGCGATGATCGGGCCCAGCCGACGAACGGGCACGCGGCCGCGAACGGAGCGGCGGCGAAGGCAGTGAACGGCAACGGGGCGGCCGCCGTGGCCCAGGCGCCCGCCACGGCCCGGACCCAGGTCTCGGTCGGGGACGTGCCGGCGGCCCTCGCCGCGATGCAGCTCCAGGCCCGGGTGGACCAGACGCTCTACGCCTTCCGGCTCCGCGGGCACCTGCTGGCGCAGATCGACCCGCTCGGCCGGCCGCGGCCGCAGATGAACCACATCGCGGACCTGGCGATGGCCAGCGACGCCGCCTTCAGCCCGGACGAGCTGGAGCAGGTGGTGGACAGCTCGGAGGTCTTCGCCGACCGCAAGCGGGTGAAGCTCCGTGAGCTGCTGGCCCGGCTCCGCCGCACCTACTGCGGGCACGTCGGCGTCGAGTACATGAACGTGCTCGATTCGTCCCGCCGCCGCTGGCTGATGCCGCGGATGGAGCACACCGAGAACCAGCTCAACCCGAGCACCGCCGAGCAGCGGCGCATCCTCGAGAAGCTGACGTACGCGGACACCTTCGAGGCGTTCATCCACACCAAGTACCAGGGGGCCAAGCGCTTCAGCGTGGACGGCGGAGAGTCGCTGCTCCCGATGCTGGACACCATGCTCGAGCTGGGCGGCGAGCTGGGGCTCGAGGAGGTCGTCATCGGCATGGCCCACCGCGGCCGGCTGAACGTCCTCACCAACGTGCTGGGAAAGGGCCCGGATCAGATCTTCAGCGAGTTCAACGGCCCGGTGGATCCGCGGAAGTTCATGGGCCGCGGCGACGTGAAGTACCACCTGGGCTTCTCCTCGGACCTCACCACCTCGAGCGGCAAGCGCATCCACCTGAGCCTGGCCTTCAACCCGAGCCACCTCGAGTTCGTGCACCCGGTGGTCGAGGGTCGCGCGCGGGCCAAGCAGGAACAGCTCGCCGGGCAGGATCGGCGCAGGGTGCTCCCGCTGGTCATCCACGGCGACGCGGCGATGGCCGCCCAGGGCGTGGTGGCCGAGACGCTCAACCTCGCGCGCCTGCGCGGCTACGACACCGGCGGCACGGTCCACCTCGTCATCAACAACCAGCTCGGCTACACCACCGACCCCGAGGACGGGCGCTCGAGCATCTACTGCACGGCCGTCGCGCAGATGCTCGACATCCCGATCTTCCACGTGAACGGGGACGATCCGGAGGCCTGCGTCCACGCGATGCGCCTGGCCACCGAGTATCGCCAGCGGTTTC
>JADGQZ010000200.1 GCA_017881345.1 Myxococcaceae bacterium
CCAGGCGGGCGGGGACACATCTCCTCCAGCTCTTCGCCGCGGCCGCGCTCGCCCTCTGCCTGACGGGCCTGTACGCGGTGCTCGCCTACGCCCAGGTCCAGCGGCGGCGCGAGCTGGCCATCCGGAGCGCCCTCGGTGCGACGCCCGGGGCGCAGGCCGCCTCGGTGTTCGGGGTGGGGTTGCGCTGGGTCGGAACGGGCGCGCTCCTGGGAACGGGACTCGGCGCGATGGTGGCACACGCCTTTCGCCGGGCTCCTCTTCGGCGTGGACCCGGTGGACGGGGCGACACTCGCGGGCGTGCTCGTATTGCTCCTCCTCACGGCGGTGCTGGCCAGCGCCCCGCCTGCGCTTCGGGCGGCACACACCTCCCCGGGGCCTGCGCTGACGGCAGAGTGACTGGCCGACAGTCACCCGGCGGATTTCCGGATGCAGCGGAGCGGGACCGCATCTAGGGTCCTCGCCGTTCACGGCTCCTGGAGGCCCGCCCTGCGCCGGATCCCCTCGCTCGTCGTCCTCCTTGCCCTCGCCTGTGCGCATTCCGAGGCGCCACCAGCCGCGGTCGCCACCGCCGCGCCCGCACCCGCTGCGACCGCGCCGGCGCCCGCTCCAGCTCCGGCCGAGACCCCCGCCGCGCCGCAGCAGCTCGCGGCCGACACACCCCGGAGCACGCAGGGCGGGGCGACCTACACCGCCCCGGGCGGATGGTCGGTCGCGGACAAGGGGGCGCTCACCATCCTCACGCCCCCGGAGGGCGACTCGCACGTGGTGCTGGCCTCGGTCGACGGTGCCGATGCCAGTGCAGCGGTCGCGGCGGCGTGGAAGCTCTACCGTCCCGACATGAAGCGGCCGGTGAAGCTGGTGACGCCCCGCCCGGGGCGGCAGGGCTGGGAGGAGCGTCAGGTCTTCGAGTACGAGACGTCCCCCAACGAGCGTGCCGTCGCGCAGGCCATCGCCTTTCGCAAGGGCGGGTCGTGGACGGTGCTCCTGCTCGACGGGACCGAGCCCACCTTCGAGAAGCGCGGCGCACCCACCAGCCTGGTGCTCGGGAGCCTCCGACCGAAGGGCTACGCCCGCGAGTCCTTCGCCGGGCGAAAGGCCCACCCGCTGGATGCGGAGCGCATCGAGACGCTGAAGGCCTTCGTGCGCTCGGCAATGGACCAGCTCGGCGTGCCTGGCGTCGGGCTCGCCTTCATCGACGGCGGCAGGGTCGTCTGGGAGGGTGGCCTGGGAGTCCGCGAGCTCGGCAGGCCCGAGCCGGTCGACGCGAACACGCTCTTCATGGCCGCGTCGAACACCAAGGGAATGACCACCCTCCTCCTCGCGCGACTGGTCGACCAGGGCAAGATTCGCTGGGACGAGCTGGTGGTCCAGGCGTACCCCCGCTTCAAGCTCGCCGACCCGGAGGTCACCCGGCAGGTCCAGTTCAAGCACCTGATCTGCGCCTGTACCGGGTTGCCCCGGCAGGACCTCGAGTTCGTCTTCGAGTTCGCCGGAGCCAGGCCCAGCTCCACCTTCGACCTGCTCGCGAAGGTGAAGCCCACCAGCAAGTTCGGTGAGGTCTTCCAGTACAGCAACCTCATGGCCTCCGCAGCGGGCTACATCGGCGGTCACCTCCATGCCCCGGCGCTGGAGCTGGGCGCCGCCTACGACCGGGCGATGGCTGCCCTCGTCTTCGCTCCGCTGGGAATGCGGAGCACCACGTTCGACTTCAAGCGCGCGCTGAAGGCGAACCACGCCAGCCCGCACGGGGAGAACGCCGACGGAAAGATGGCCGTCGCCGACCTCGACATCGACTACTGCATCGTTCCCCATCGGCCGGCCGGCGGGGTCTGGACCACGCCACACGACTTCGCCCGCTACGTCGAGCTGGAGCTCTCGAAGGGCAAGCTCCCCGACGGGACGCAGCTGGTCACCGAGGAGAGCCTCGTCGCGCGGCGGCTGCCCGAGATCCCTCTCGGAGAGGACCACACCTACGGGATGGGGCTGATGGTCGACACCCGCTGGGGCACCCCGGTCGTCCACCACGGCGGAGACCTGATCGGATACCACAGCGACTTCTTCGCCCTCCCCGAACACGGCGTCGGCGCGCTCATCCTCACCAACGCCGACCATGGCGAGCTGATCCGCGGACCCCTGATGCGCCGCCTGCTCGAGGTGCTGTTCGACGGCCGGCCCGAGGCGGAGGGCGACGTGGCCGCCCAGGCGAAGCGGGTCCGCGCCGAGCAGGAGGAGCTTCGCGGGCGGCTGGTGATTCCACCCGATCCGGCGGTGCTGGCCGGCGTGGGGAAGGTCTACCGCAGCCCCGACCTGGGCCGCGTGAGAGTGGTGCGACGCCCGGACCGGACGGTGATCGACGTGGGCGAGTGGCGCAGCGCGGTGGCCTCGCGCAAGAACGACGACGGCTCGGTCTCGCTGATCACCGTCGATCCGGGGCTGGTGGGGTTCGAGTTCGTGATCGGGGAGCGGGACGGGAAGCGGGTGCTCATCACCCGCGACGGCCAGCACGAGTACCTGTTCACCGAAGGAGGCTCCTGAGCCGCCGTCAGGCCAGCGTGGCCCCGCGCTCCCGCAGCAGCTCGCGCAGGAGCGAGCGGTGGCAGCGGCGCTCGTCCTCGCAGTAGCACCCGACCGCGAGGTCGGAGTGATGAGACAGCGCGGCCAGCAGGTCGAGCGCGTGGCTCGCGTCCGGTCGCGCCATCTCCTGGCGATACGCGCGGGTGAACCGGCGCCAGGCGGCCTCGCTCATGTCCGCCCGGAAAGCGCCCATCGTCTCGGCCGAGGGCGCGAGCAGCGGGAACCAGACGTCATAGAAATCGCGAGTGGCGGTCTCCTCCTTTCGCACCCCTCGGGGAGGACGGCGCACGGTGCCGATCCGCAGGCCCTCTCCGGGGCTGCGCCCGCTGCCGAGGCGAACGATTCGCAGGCTCACGACGCGCTCCTGTCCACGGATGGACGTCTCAAGAGTCAATGAAAGTTAGGGCTTGAGCCCGTCAACATGACGTTCATTCAGTCGAAATGAAGCAACGGCCACTTTCTTTTCTTCCACACGAACGATTCAGTGTACTGTCCGCGCCCCATGCCAAGATCATCGGACCGGATGAACGCGATCAGCGGAGCGCTCCAGAACCTCGAGCACGCCGTTCGCAGCCTCGTGGACGAGAACACGGTTCTCAAGAACCAGCTCCAGCGCATCGTCGAGCAGGCCGGGCAGCTGTTCAACGGGCACCCGGCGCCCCGTGGGCGTCCCGCGCGTGGCAGCAAGCCCCGCGACGGCTCCCCGAAGAAGCGCGGCCGGGCGTTCAAGTTCACCGACGACCAGGCGGTGGAGTTCAAGAAGCAGGTCGAGGGCGGGAAGAGCGCGGCTTCCCTGGCGAAGGAGCTGAAGGTCTCGCTCCCCACCATGTACAACACGTTGAAGCGCGCGGGCTGGAAGGGCCGGAAGTAACCTCCCGAGCCTGAACAGCTTCCCTCGCGTTTACGTGCTCGCATGTAAACGCGAAAGAAGCGACCGTCGTCACTGCCGACGGAGCTACTGCCGCGACGGGAAGATCCCGCTCGTGCAGATCGAGTACGTGGTGCTGTTGGGAGCGACGCCCCGGAGGTCTGGCAGCGCGAAGGTGGTCGTGCCGTTGCCTCCGTAGGTCGTTCCGAGCAGCGCGAAGAGGGCGGTGTTCTGGTTGATCGGCAGCAGCTGGCCGGCCGCGGGAATGCCATTGGCGACCGCGCCCGCGTTGAGGATCAGTTCCCCGAGCGTGCATTCTCTGCCGTTACCCGCTACCGCGAGGCTGGTGTTGATCCCGAAGCCCGCATCAGGAGCGGATCCCGGAGGCCCCTGCGCCCCGGGCGGCCCCTGAATCCCCGTGGCTCCGGGATCTCCCTTCGGGCCGGTGGCCCCCGGCGCTCCGGTGTCACCCTTGGGCCCCGGTGGACCTTGCGGCCCAGGGTCACCCTTGGACCCCGACGAGCACGCTGCGGTGAACGCGACGACGACTGCGAAGAAACGGAGCCGAGCAGCGACCATGATGACCCCCGGCACAGAGCGCATCCCAGACGCCCGTCGAGCCATCATCGCATGGCGCCGAGCAAGGTACTCCAGCCGCAGGGCACGCCCGAGCGACTCGGACCGCAGTTCCGGTCGCGCTGGCGCGGGATCGGCGTGCTGCTCGTGGAACGGTGTGGCGTCCGGGGTGGTCATCGCCAGGCCCATGTCCGCAGGATGGGCATCATCGGATGACCTGACGTCGCTGCCAGTGCCTCTCTTGACCTGAGCGGGAGACGGGGGTCGAACCCGCGACCCTCGGCTTGGGAATCGGCTCGAACGGCCTCCAGGTGCGTCCGGGGTTGTCCAACACGGCGAATTCTCTCCAGCGCACTGGAGCGGCTGGACGCGCTGGGAGTGCTTGGACGGCCTCCCGCACGGCACCCGCACGGCAGAACGGGCCCGCACGGCAGAAGCAGATGGCCATGGGTCTGGTCCGTGCGCCCGTGCTGGTAACGGTGCGCGAGGCGGCCGAGCTGCTTCGCGTCCGGCCGGTGACCGTGTACCGGCTCTGCGCACGTGGCGCCCTGCCCCACGCCCGCGTGTCCAACGCGATCCGGATCCACCGCGAGGACCTCGAGCGGCTTCTCCACGGAGGCGAGGGATAGGTCATGTCACGGGGCGCCATCCGGAGCGACGGAGCAGGCTAGCGGAGCGCGGAAGCAGGCCATCGCTCCTCCTGGGGCCTCACCGCGGAACGGCCTCGCTCCGCCCGTCGCCACGCGCTTCAACTCCGGCGCCAGCGGCAACCCCGCCGGGCGCCGAACGCCATCCGCGGAGGAGAAGACCACCCGCGCCCCGGCCCGCCAGGGCGACTCCCCGCGCCGTCCAGCGCCTGGTGGAGGTGATGGGGCACAAGGACGGCCGGGTGGCGCTCGCGGCCTTCGAGGCCCTGCTGGACCGCGCCTACGGCAAGGTGTCCACCGAGCTCGAGCTGCGCCGAGATGGCTCGAAGGGTGATGCCGGCGTCGCGGAGCTCCCGGGCGCGGGCCGTCGCCCGGGCCTCGTGCTCCACGGGCGAGAGCCGCCCGTCCGCCTCGAGCCGCAACCCGAAGTGGACGGTGCCCACCGCTGGCCCTTCGCTTTCTTCGCTGCCAGGGCCGCCTGCGTGCGCTCGCGGATCATCCACCGCTCCAGCTGGGAGAAGACGTCGAGCAGCTGGCGCATGGCCAGGGTCATCGGGTCATCCCCGTCGGCCGCGCCGTCGGCGGTCACCACACGGGCCCCCCGGGCGACAGCAGCCGCCTCGATGGCGTCGGCCTTGAGCACGTCCCTGGCGAGGTGGTCCCGCTTGGCGGTTACCAGGAGGCCGGCGGTGTTTCCCCCGCCGGTCTCGACTCACTCATGTCCGGCTATCCGTCACCCCTCAACCGGACGCCTCGGCTCCGATGTCCTGGCCGCCCGTCAC
>JADGQZ010000201.1 GCA_017881345.1 Myxococcaceae bacterium
CGTCGACGAGCAGCTTCTTGTCCGCGAAGGAGCCGTTCCACTCGCCGTTGATGTTGAGGGAGTCGAACTTGGTCATCAGGTTGGCCGAGTTGAACGTTCCGAGGGTGTACGTGCCCGCCGCCAGGACGCCGCGCTGGGTCCCCTGGGTGCGGAGGGGGAACGATCCGCCGCCACCGCCGGTGGTGGGCGTGCCGGTGACGGTCAGGCTCAACCGGTGGTCGCTGTTGATGAGGTAGGTGAGCTTGCCGATGTAGTTCCACCCCTTCTCGTCGCCGAAGCGCCGCTGGGTGGAGTTGTCGATCGGGAGGAACGTGCCCGGCGAGGGCGAGTAGTTGAAGGTCCGGTAGAAGATGTAGCGCTGCGCCGCGTACTGGACGCCGGCGAAGAACCACAGCTTGTCCTTGATGATGTAGCCGCCGATGGTGGCGCCGAAGTCGCCGATGTTGCCGTTCTCACGCTTGCCGGTGATGGCCGGGGTGGCGCCGGGGATGATGCCCGGAGCGCCGGTCCAGGAGCCGGGGGTGAAGGTGCCGAAGACCGACCCGTGGAACTCGTTACCGCCGGACTTGGTGACCGCGCTGATCGCGCCGCCGGTGGTCCGACCGTACTCGGGCATGTAGCCGCCGGTGATGACGTTGACCTCGTCGATGAACTCCGAGGTCAGCGGCGTGGCCAGCGTGCCGTAGGCCGGGTTGTTCACCTGGAGGCCGTCGATCAGGTACGAGTTCTCGGGCGACGTCGTTCCGTTGATGCCCACGCCGTAGAGGTCGGCGTTGGCCTGGGGAGCAGCGACGGCCAGAGAGTCGAACGACCGGTTCGCGCCGCCGAGACCGCCGGGGCGAGAGACGGCGAGGTTGCGGACGAAGTCCTGCGAGATGGTGGTGCCGGTGGTGCTCGAGCCGACGTCCACGGTCGGCGGAGAGCCGACGACCGAGATCTCGGTCGCGCCCGCCGTCTCGGGGAGCAGCTCGACGTTCAAGCGGAGGGTACGGTCAGACGCCACGTCGATGCCTGTGCGGCTGAACGGGCGGTAGCTCTCCTTCTCGAACCGCAGGGTGTACATGCCGGGTGGCAGTTGCGGAACACGGTAGAGACCCGTGGCGTCCGTGACCACCACCTGCTCGCCCTGCAGTGCAGGCGACGTCGCGGTCACGACCACATCCGCGACCGGTGCCTTTGTGGCTGCGTCGACCACGTTGCCTGTGAGCACCGAGTTGGTGACCTGGGCAAACGCGGCTGATCCGCAGAGCAGGCCGATACCGACCAGCGCCGCGCGGGCACTCCTCCAGACAACTTTCTGTCGTTTACTCACCGAGACCCCTCCAATGTGGCCGGAAAGCGGGAAAGCGGCGCCATGCTCCACGGCCGCACTCCGACCTGTCAATAGAAGTTTGCATCATGTCGGTAGGCACGTCGGTCCGGTCCCAATGGACCATTGCCCTTCGCGCTTCGCACGTTTCCGTGGAATTCCCGCCGAGATCGGCTTGTACAACTCCCCCGTTTTGATGTAGGCGCGCCCATTCCGGCTTCAGGGGACCCAAGGTCCGAGTCGCACCGCTGACGGGGCGAAGTGCGGCTCCAGGAGACAACAGACGTATGTTCGACTCAGTGCTGGGCCGTGGCGTCACGCCCAAGTCCCGCTTCGGATCAGGCGCGGTCGTCTCGATCCTGCTGCACGTGGGGCTCCTGGGCTTCGCCCTGTGGTTCTCGACCCGGCCTCCCCCGAAGGAGGAGAAGGACGTGTCGGTGGTGCTGAAGGTGGCGCCGCCGCCTCCTCCACCACCGCCGCCTCCGGCCTCGAGCACCCAGAAGCACACCGAGACCAAGAAGAAGATCCCGAAGGACAAGATCATCCAGCCCAAGGAAGTCCCCCAGGACAAGCCGAAGGAGGCTGATCCGAACGACCAGCCCGAGGGCGTCGAGGGCGGCGTCGCGGGTGGCGTGGTCGGCGGCGTGGTGGGCGGTGTCGTCGGTGGCGTGGTGGGCGGTCAGCTCGGCAGCACCACCCTGTCCTTCGGCGAGGGGATGACCCGGCCGGTCCTCATCTCGGGCCCCGGGGGAACCAAGAGTCCCCAGTACAGCCGCGAGGCGCGTGAGGCCCGGGTCCAGGGGCTGATGATCGTGAAGTGCATCATCACCACCGAGGGCCGCGTCCAGAGCTGCCAGATCATCAAGCCGCTCCCCCACATGGAGGGGCCGGTGCTCTCCTGGCTCTCGGAGGCGCGCTACACGCCTGTCACCTTTCAGGGCAAGCCGCAGCAGGTCAGCTACGTCTTCAACTTCAACCTCAAGCTGGCCGAGTAGCCGTCTCGGTCAGTCATTCCTTCACCGGCGCATCACGGAGGCGCAGTTCAACCACCATGCAATTCACTCTCACTGACCTTTGGCACCACATGGGCCTGTTCGCGCGACTGATCGTCGCCGTGCTGGGCGTCATGTCCGTCGCGTCGCTCGTCGTCATGGCCGAGCGGCTCATCGTCTTCAACCGCTCGCGCAGCGAGTCGCGCAACTTCGCGGAGCGGATGGCGAACACGCTCCAGAAGAACGACCTCATGACGGTCGCCGGGACGAAGGTCGGCGACAAGGTGGGGCACCTGGGCCGGGTCATCGGCGCGGGGCTCAACGCCCTCCGGCTGACACCCTCCAAGGACAAGGACCTGCAGGTCGAGTCCGTGGCCCGCGCTCTCGAGCGCCAGGCGCAGCGCGAGGTCCAGAGCCTGAAGCGGGGCCTGGGATTGCTGGCGACCGTGGGCTCGACTGCTCCCTTCGTCGGTCTGCTCGGAACGGTGATGGGCATCGTGAACGCCTTCCAGTCGATGGCGCTCACCGGCTCGGGCGGTCTCGGCACCGTGTCCGCCGGTATTGCCGAGGCGCTCATCACCACCGCCTTCGGTCTGCTCGTCGCGATCCCCGCGGTGATGGCGTACAACTACCTGCAGGGCTGGGTGGACGCGCGCGCGGTGGACATCAGCGAGTCCTCCAACGAGTTCCTGGATCTCGTCGCCAAGCAGGCCGGCGGCTTCGGGCCTGGCGGCGGCGTCACCCCAGAAATTTGATCCCCGAAGCGGCGAGGAGAGTCACGTCATGGCGATGACGGCAGGTGGCAGGGGCGGGATCAAGTCGGACATCAACGTCACGCCCCTGGTCGACGTGGTGCTGGTGCTGCTCATCATCTTCATGGTGGTGACCCCCATGCTCCAGCGCGGCAAGGACGTGAAGCTCCCGGTGGCTGCCAAGCAGAAGCACGACGAGAAGGCTGCCGAGACGGACCCGATGATCGTCTCGGTCACCGCCGACAAGCGGATCTGGCTGGAGAAGGAGCCGATGACCGACGACGCCCTGAAGCAGGCCCTGGGCGGGAAGCTGGCCGCCGAGCCCTGGAAGCCGATCCTGGTCAAGGGCGATGCGTCGCTGACCTTTGGCGACGTGCGGCGCGTGCTCAAGGACGCCCAGGACGCCAAGGCCAAGTCGGTGAAGCTCGGCGTGGAGGAGAAGTAGATGAGTCTCGGCGCCAAGTACCACCTCCACAAGAAGCGGAAGTACGCGATCAACGAGGGTCGGCCCAACTCGGACATCAACGTCACACCGCTGGTGGACGTGGTGCTCGTGCTGCTCATCATCTTCATGGTGGTGACGCCGCTCCTGGAGAAGGACATCATGGTCCGCGTCCCGGACGATGATCCCGACCAGGTGCAGGATCCGGTGGACCTCCAGGATCAGCTGGTGGTCACCATCGACGAGACCGGGCAGATCAAGCTGAACTCGGAGCCCCTGGACGACGACGGATACAAGACCCGCATCGCCCGGGCGCTCGCCGCGAAGGCGTACGACGAGAAGCTCGTGTTCTTCCTGCCGGACGACAAGGCGCCCTACCCGCGCGTGGTCCAGGTCCTGGACTGGTCCCGGAGCGCAGGCGCCCACATCCTGGGCGTGGTGACCGAGCCGGTGGCCGGGGTTCTGCCCGGGGGAGGGTCCGCACCCGGCGCCCCCCCGCCACCGGGCACGCCCCCTCCCGCACCCGGAGCGCCTCCGCCGCCCTCGCCGCCCTCGGGCGGCTCTCGCTAGGCGCGAGGGCCAGTGTCGATGTGACGAGGCCGGCTCCGGGGCTCCCCGGGCCGGCCTCTCGTTTCGCGGGGCTCGATGCGCCCTCTGCGGCCCGGGACGACCGTCCCGGTGTGGCGACGGTCCTGGGCTCGACCGCGAGGCGCCCCCCCGGCACTCTCCTTGCTCTCCCGTTCCGCTTCGGATGGGAGGCATGAGAAAGCTGGCCCGCGCGCACTCCGGCGCGCTGATGGGCGTCGACGCGGTGGTGGTGGACGTGGAGGTCGACATGTCGGTCGGCCTCCCGTACTTCAACGTCGTCGGCCTGCCCGAGGGCGCGGTCAAGGAGAGCAAGGTCCGGGTCATCTCGGCCCTGAAGAACGCCGGCTTCGAGCTCCCGGCGAAGCGGATCACCGTCAACCTGGCGCCCGCGGACATCCGCAAGGAGGGAGCGGCATTCGAGCTGCCCATCGCGCTCGCGGCGCTGGTGGCGGGCGGGGTCCTCGGGGAGCACGTGCTGGACCGCTGGGTCATGGGCGGAGAGCTCTCGCTCGACGGCGTGGTGAAACCGGTCCGGGGCGTGCTCCCCCTGGCCATCGCCGCGCGGGACCGCGGCTTCGAGGGGGTCCTGGTCCCCTCGGCCAATGCCGCGGAGGCAGCCCTGGTGGACCGCATCCACGTCTATCCGGTCGCCGACCTGGCCCAGGCGGTGGCCCACGTGAAGGGCGAGGCGTCGATTCCCCCGTTCCGGCGCGAGCTCGGGGAGGAGGAGCGTCCGGTCGGCGAGCTCGACCTGTCCGAGGTGCGCGGCCAGGGCGAGATCAAGGAGGCGCTCGAGCTCGCCGCGGCGGGAGGCCACAACGCGCTCCTCTGCGGGCCGCCGGGGAGCGGCAAGACGATGCTCGCCCGGCGCCTCCCGGCGCTCCTGCCGCTCATGTCGTTCGACGAGGCGCTGGAGGTGACGAAGATCTACTCGGTGAGCGGCTTGCTCGGGGGTCTCCGTCCGCTCCTGACCGAGCGGCCCTTCCGCGCGCCACACCACACCGTGTCCGATGCAGGGCTCATCGGCGGCGGCCCGATGGGGCGGCCGGGCGAGCTCTCCCTCGCACATCGCGGGGTGCTGTTCCTCGACGAGTTCCCGGAGTTCCGGCGCAACGTGCTCGAGGTGCTCCGCCAGCCGCTCGAGGACGGCGTGGTCCACATCGCCCGTGCCAGCCACCACGTGAGCTACCCGGCGCAGGTGATGCTGGTCGCGGCGATGAATGCGTGCCCATGCGGCCGGCTCGCGGTCGACGGGCAGCGCTGCACCTGCCCACGGAACCGGGTGCTCGAGTACCACGCCCGGGTGAGCGGACCGCTGCTGGACCGGATCGACATCACCGTCCTCACCCGGCGAGTCGAGGGTTACCGTCTCGCGGCGCTGGCGAGGCCGGAGACGCCGAGCAGCTGGTACCGCCAGCGGGTCGAGGCCGCGCGCGACCGGCAACGGGAGCGGTTCCGTGACGAGGTCGGGGTCCGCTGCAACGCACAGATGCCCCCGCGCCTGGTCCGCCGCCACTGCCGGACCACTCCGCGCGCGGAGGAGATGCTCCGGCTCGCCATGGACAGGTACGGGCTGTCCGCCCGCGCCCATGACCGGATCCTCAAGCTCTCCCGGACCCGGGCCGACCTCGAGGACCACGGGGACATCGAGGACGTGGACGTGCAGCTCGCGGTGGACTTCCGCGTGATGGACCGGCGCGACTGGCTCATCGCTCTGCTCGACGGCAACGCTGCGCCGTCGAGCCCGCTGTCGCGGATGCTGAACGTCGCGTCCTGAAGAACTGCGGGACGAGGTTCTTCAGGGCAACGGGCGAAGCGGACTCACCCACACCTCGTTCCGGGTGTAGATGAGCCGGGCCAGGAGCTCGCGGCCCGGATAGTTCGGCACCGGGCACTGTGCGCCCTGGCGAGCCACCCAGCCGGCGACCTGACGGCCCTCCATCTCGAAGAGGACCAGGCCGCAGTCGGCGACCAGCTGAGGACCCCGGAAGTCCCGCGCGGGGCTCCAGATGCTGACCCACTGTCCTCCGAGCCCGTGCCGGGCGGCGAGATAGAGCGGGATCTCGAGGTCGGCCGGGAGCGGCTTTCCGTCCTCGGTGACGAAGGTCCAGATCGGCGCCGAGTAGGACGACGGGGTGTACATGACGCCGTTGGGGAGGCGGTCGACCTGCACGTAGCCGTAGTAGCCAGCAGCCCCAGCGAAGTCGCTGCGGATCTGGTCGCCGACCCGGTGGAGCCGGTAGGGGCCCCAGGTCCCGTCGCTGTTGAGCGTGGCGACCGTTCCATCCGGGCTGCTCACGCTATGCGCATCGAAGCGGACGTTCCCGGTGCGAATCTGATGCCCTTCGGCGTCATGGGCACATCCCGTCATCACCGCCACCGCAACCACCGACGCGATCAGGTGCAGTCGACTCATGACCGGCCTCCGGGCAGGACGTTAGACGCGGTGAGGGGGGAAAGCATTCTCCCGCCGGTGGGCCTTGTTCCGTTGAACCGTCCCGAATGACGGACGCCGGAGCACAGGCGGGTCAGGTCGGAATGCTTTCGTTGTCGTTGCAACGGTTTGCGGGGCCGCTGCTGGCTCGACGGACCAGGGTGGCTCGTGGCGGGTCATCGCGCGGGCTGCCGGTTTCCCGTGCGCGATTCAGGAGACCTCATGGAACGGCCGGGTCGACGGGGGGCCGTGGGTCGGCTCAAGACCGTTCCAAGGTGTTCCCCGAACCCAGAATGGAAGACCTTTCGGAACGGGGAAAGGGGGGGCCGCCCCGCTCCCTTGGACCCGGAGCGTTCCAATTTGTCTCC
>JADGQZ010000202.1 GCA_017881345.1 Myxococcaceae bacterium
CGTCGACGAGATCTTCGACCTCGTACTGAAGGCGCTCGGCGTCGACTTCGGCGAGTACAAGGCTCCGTCGCTCCGGCGGCGGCTCGCGCGCCGGATGGCCCTGCTGCGGATCGAGAGCCTGCGCGACTACCTTGCGCTGCTCCGCGATCACCCCGGAGAAGCGGCGCGCCTGTACGAGGAGGTCCTGATCCACGTCACCTCGTTCTTCCGGGACCCAGACGTCTTCGAGAGTATGAAGTCCGCGGTCTTTCCGGAGATCGTGAAGACCCGAGCGCCCGGAGCCCCCATCCGCTTCTGGGTCGCCGGGTGCTCGACCGGGGAAGAGGTCTACTCACTCGCCATCGCTCTGCTCGAGTTCCTGGACGACTCGGCGCGACGCCATCCCATCCAGATCTTCGGCTCGGACATCAGCGAGCGCGCCGTCGAGACCGCCCGCAAGGGCGCCTACTCCGATGCGGTCATGCGCGACGTCAGCGAGGAGCGGCGCCGGCGCTTCTTCACCAAGGTCGAGTCGGGATATCGCATCAACAAGAACGTCCGGGAGCTGTGCGTCTTCGTCCGGCACGATCTCGCCCGGGACCCACCGTTCTCGAAGCTCGATCTCGTGTCCTGCCGGAACGTCCTCATCTACTTCGGGCAAGCGCTCCAGCGTCGGGTCCTGCCGACCCTGCACTACGCCTTGCGGCAGGGCGGGTTCCTTCTCCTTGGCCGCGCGGAGAGCGTCCCCGGCTTCAGACAGCACTTCTCGCCGATCGACAAGAACAACAAGGTCTTCGTCCGGACCGCAGCGGTGAGCACGCTCCGGTTCGCTCCCCGGACCGAGGTGCACCCGGTCACCTCCCGGGCGAACGGCCTCCCCGGCACAGCGCCTCCCCCGCGTGCCGTCGACGTGGCGAGGCACCTCGATCGGCTGCTCCTGGCACGCTACGCGCCGCCTGGCGTTCTCGTCGATGAGAGGATGCAGATCCTCCAGTTCGTCGGCGACACCGGGCGGTATCTCCGGGCCCCGCCCGGGGACCCCCAGCACAACCTCCTGAAGATGGCGCGGGGGGGGCTGCTGAGCGCGCTGCGCACGACCGTCGCGAAGGCGAAGCAGGAGCGGGTGCCGGTCAGGACCAAGGGAGTCGAGGTCGAGGTCGAGCCCGGCGCGGCCTCCGCCACCTGTGACGTCGTCGTCGTGCCGCTCGCGGTACCGCCCGATGCCAAGGAGCAGCTGTTTGCCGTTCTGTTCGAGCAGACCGCCGGACGGCCGAGCGCGTCGAAGCTGCAGAGGACCTCCCGTCGCTCGACGGTCGGCGCGCGGCAGGTCCCCAGGCTCGAACGCGAGCTGGAGGCGACCCAGCAGTACCTGCACTCGGTCATCGAGGACCGAGAACGCACCAACGACGACCTCAACGCCGCCAACGAGGAGCTGGTCTCGGGCAACGAGGAGCTCCAGAGCATGAACGAGGAGCTGGAGACGGCCAAGGAAGAGCTCCAGTCGACCAACGAGGAGCTGACGACGGTCAACGACGAGCTCAACACCCGGAATCAGGAGGTCCGGGAGATCAACAGCGATCTGATGAACATCCTGACCACCGTCGACGTGCCGATCCTGATCCTCGACCGGGAACGCCGGATCCGGCGCTTCACGCCGAAGGCGCGGAACATCCTGAACGTCCTCCCCTCGGATGTCGGGCGGCCGCTGGAGGACATCAAGTCCAATCTCCGCCTGGAAAACCTGGACCAGCAGATCTCCGAGGTCATCGAGACCAACCAGATGCACGAGTCCGAGGTGGAGGACAGGAGCGGATGCTGGTACCGCATGCAGATCCGGCCGTACAAGACGATCGACAACGTGATCGACGGCGTCACGCTGTCGCTGGTCGACATCGACGCGCTGAAGCACCACGTCAACGAGGCCGAGCGTGCACGCCGCGAAGCCGAGCGAGCCAATCAGGCGAAGGACGAGTTCCTCGCGACGCTGTCGCACGAGATCCGGACGCCGCTCTCATCGATGTTGATGCATGCCCAGCTGCTCGGGCGTGGGGGTCTTGACGCCGCGAAGATCAAGCGTGCGGCCGACGCCATCGAGCGAGGCACGAGGATGCAGGTCAGGCTGATCGACGACCTCCTCGACGTCTCGCGCATCGTCGCTGGCAAGCTCAAGCTCGACCAAGGGCCCGTCGATCTCTGCGCGGTCGTCAGGGCGGCGGTGGAGGGCGTCGCAGGAGTCGCCGAGGCGAAGGGGGTGACCTTCCACGTCGTGCTCGATGAGACCCTGAGCCCCGTCTCGGGCGATCCGACGCGCCTTCAGCAGGTGGTGACCAACCTGCTGGCCAACGCCGTCAAGTTCAGCTTCGAGAACGGGAAGGTGACCGTTCTCCTCGACAGGCAGGACGGACACGCCCGCCTTCGGGTCGGGGATACCGGGATCGGGATCGAGCCCGAGTTTCTCCCGCACGTCTTCCGCCGCTTCGCCCAGGAAGATGGAACGACCATCCGGAGGCACGGCGGGCTCGGTCTGGGACTGGCCATCGTCCGCGATCTCGTCGAGGCGCACGGTGGGACCGTCCACGGTGAGAGCGAGGGCAAGGGAAAGGGTTCGACCTTCTCGGTCTTCCTTCCGATCAAGGACGCCGCCGCCGACGCGCCGGACGACGCATCGATCTCCTCCGGAATCCCAGCGTCGAAGCCTGCGCCCAGGAAGGCCAGCTCGCGAGACGCGCTCCGTGGCCTGCGAATACTGGTGGTCGAGGATGATCCGGGAAGCCGTGAGGCGGTGGTCGAGATGCTGAGCGTGATGGGAGCGGAAGTTCGGGCGTCCGCTTCCGCCAGCCAGGCCATGCGGGCGCTCAAGGAGTTCCGTCCGGAAGTCCTCCTGTGCGACATCGCGATGCCCGGAGAGGATGGGTACTCGCTGATTCGCCGGGTGAGAGCCCTGACCGCGTCGCAAGGAGGCGATATCCCTGCCGTCGCCCTCACGGCGCTGGCCAGGGTCGGAGACCGGCGACGCGCCCTCGCTGCCGGGTTCCAGAATTACCTCACGAAGCCCGTCGACATCGATGACCTCGCCCAGGCCGTGGCGGAGTTCTCATGCGGGGCGCCCGCGGAGCCCGCCGCGTCCTCGGACTGAAGCCGCCGAGGGGCAGGAGCAGGCCTGACCTGCAGGATCGGAGCCGCAGGTCACTTGGCGGGCGCCACGTCGCTCGCCGACTTCTTCGCGGCATCGTCGGTCTTCGACGCCGCCTTCGTGGTCGCATGCGCGGCCTTCTCGCTCGCGTCCGCGCCGCCCGAGCCGGCCTTCTTGGCGGCGGTGGAGACGTCGCTCGCCACCTTCTTGCTCCCGTCTGCGATCTCGCCCGCCGCTTTCTTGCTTCCGTCTGCGATGTCCCTTGCCGCCTTCTTCACGACCCCCTTGGTGGCATGAACCGCCTTGTCGATGTCTGCGCCCGCACTCTTCATCGTATCGTCAGCGAAGACATCGGTTCCGGTGATCAGCAGCAGGGCACAGAGCAGCTTCGTCATGAATGTTTCCTCGAGAAGCAAACATATGACGGTCCTGGCGCACGCGCTTGCCCGGGAGGCCAAGGGCGTGGTCAGCATCGCGAGCGAGTGACTGACTCTTCCACACCCCTGGCTTCGCGGCTCAACTCGAGGTTGGACGCCGTCGTGCGGCTGGAGGTGTTCGACTCCGCTGGTCGAGCGCCAGGAGATCCCCGCGCGCTGGCCGAAGAATTCGTCTCCCGACTCCGTGCCCGCGGCTTCGGTCCAGGCGAAGTCCTCGCGGTTGCCCTCCCGAATGGCCCGGAATTCGCCGCTGCCTTCATCGCCTGCGTTCGACTCGGGGTCACATTCGCAGCGATCAATCCGAGCCTCGCACCATCCGCGCTCCACGACAGGGTCAGGGTGGCGGACGCGACCGGAGTCCTCTCGGCGGGCGGAACCCTCGTTCGCCGACGGCCCAACCGCCAGTCAGGTGGCCCGTGGCCAGCACTCATTCTCTTCACCAGCGGAACATCGGGAGATGCACGAGCGATCGCGCTCGGCGAGCTCGGCCTCCTGAGCGTCGTGGAGAGTCACCATGCTGCGCTCGGCTATCCCCCGGGCACCCGGATCCTGGGCTGCTTGCCCTGGACGCACGCGTTCGGGTTCACGCTGGAGTTCCTGATGGGCGTGTTGAAGGGGGCCCGTCTGCGCTCGGTTCCGCCCGCATCGTTCAATGAGATCTTGAACGTCGAGCGTCCGGAGGTCCTCTTCGGGGTCCCCCGGACGCTGTCCGCGATTCCGGATCCACTTCTGACCTCTCTTCACGGAGGGATCGTGGGTGGCGCTCCCGTCAGAGGGCAGCTGCGAGAGAGGCTGAAGCGCACCAGGCTGTGCGTCGGCTACGGCCAGACCGAATGCTCACCGGGAGTGACCCTCGGCAGGGCCGGAGAGTGGGAGCGCGACGACTTCCTCGGTCGACCACTCGGGTGCGAGGTGATGCTCGGATCGCCCGACAGCAACGGAGGAACGGAGCTCCTGGTCCGGGGGAGGAACACTGCCCTGGGCGAGCTCTCCGGCGGAGGCGTGAGGCCGGTGGTGAACGCTCAGGGCTGGCTCGCGACGGGGGACCTGGCCATCCCCACGGCTGACGGCGGCTACGTCTTCCAGGGCCGTTCGGACGAGCGCTTCAAGCTCGACAACGGGCGCATGGTGAACCCCGTTCCTTTGGAGCTATCCTTCGACGACCGAGTCCTTCTCATCGGGGCAGGACAATCGATGGTCCAGCCCCTGGTCCGCGGAGACATTCCACCCGACTTCCACCTGCCCGTTCCTCACCGACCGCCGCGGACGATGCCCGAGAGCTTCTGGGTCGCGTGCACGACTCCCTCTGGAAAGGTGTCACGCCGGCGCGCCGAGGAGCTCTTCCAATCCTCGTGACCCCTCAGAGCCCCTCACTCGACCTGTTGGTGGACGCCGAGCGCATGCTCGCTCCGGTAGATCTCGAAGCGGCGGAAGGGCCGCTGGGCATCGCTCTCTCCGATGGCGCCCGGTCCGCGGTCATTCGCTGCGCCGAGTTCGTCCGTGCGCTCGTGATCAGCGGACGGCCGGTGTACGGAATGTCCACCGGCTTTGGACCGCTGGTGACCCACGGAGCGGCCGCCGACCTCGAGACGCACGGGATCGGGCTGCTCAACCATTTGCGCGCGGGCCAGGGAGAGCTTCTTGCTCC
>JADGQZ010000023.1 GCA_017881345.1 Myxococcaceae bacterium
CGGAGAACGTCGCCTCCATCCGTCTGCACGAGCGCCTCGGATTCCAGCGCGCCGGGACGCTGCACCAGGTGGGCTGCAAGTTCGGCCGCTGGCTCGACCTCACGTTCCTGGAGCTGCGCCTCGACGCCCGGCCCGGCCCGCCGGCCGAGTGATGGCAGCTCAGCGACCCGGGTCCTTCGCCCGCGCGGCGACGATGGCCTCCGCGGCGCGCACCCCCCAGGACTGCGCCTCCTCGAAGAGTGCCATGCCCGACAGGTCGGTGTGGGCGAAGTGCAGCCGCCCGAGCGGAGCTCGCGCCAGCTCCAGGGTGCCGCTCCGGAGCAGACCTGGCGTCGGGCGGACCATCGCGTGCCCCCAGCGCCAGACGTCGAGCCGCTCGACCAGTGCCTCGAGGTCCGGGTGCGCGCGCCGGAGGTCCGCCATCACCACCTCCGCCCAGTGCCTCCAGTCAGCGGACAGGAGCAGCTCGCGCGCCGCGCGTGGGTCGGCATCGGTGAGCGGCAGGTACCACGTCCAGACGGTCCGGCCGTGGTCGCGCCCGGCCTGGTGCGTGGCCACGACGTAGCCGAGGCTCCCCGAGTCGTGGAGGACGTTGTCCCAGGCCAGGGGGAAACCACGCTCCGCCGGGCGCCCGCGCAGGGTGAGGTTCGCCACCACCCAGGGGCTGTAGCCGAACGCGGCGAGGAGCGGTGGAGGCCGCTCCCGGTACGGCGCCACCAGCCGAGCTGCCAGGAGCTGCGGGAGCGCGAAGATGGCGTGCCCGGCCTCGACGACGAAGGCCTCCTCCCGCGCCACGTCCCAGGCGTGCACCTCGACGCTCCGGGGTCCGGGCACCACGTCGGTCACCACGATGCCCGTTCGGACGCGCGGCGCGGCGACCTTCTCCAGATGCGCGACCAGCGCCCCGTTTCCTTCTGGCCACGTCACCAGCTCCGAGGCGCGCGCCCCGGGCCTCTCGACCCGCGAGGCGAAGTAGAAGGCGCCCGCCCAGGCTGACGTCGTCTCCAGCCGGCAGCCGTAGTCGTCGCGGCAGGCGTACTCCACGTACCAGCGGAGCCGGGGGCTGGTGAGGCCGCGCCGGTCGAGGAAGTCGGCCATCGACATCCGGTCGAGGGCATCGACCTCCGGCAACCGCCCACAGTCCGCGGTGGGGAGGACGAACGCCCGCCGACCGCTGCCGTCCCGCGCCCCCACCAGCCGATCCATCTCGGCCTCGAACGCCCGGAGCTGGCGCAGGTCCTCGCGGCTGGCGGCGTAGCGCGGGTACAGCCCCTCGGCCCAGGCCCCCCCGAAGAAGAGTCTCTCCTGGGGGGCCCGGCAGAGAAACGACTCGCCCACCACCGGCCGGCCCCCCGGGTCCACGCCCTCGATGACCTGCATCTCGCGGAGCAGCGCGGCCAGATCGCTCCTCGCGTCGAGCGGGGCCGGCACGTAGTGGGCTCCCCAGGGGAAGGCGCTGACCGCGTTCTCGCCGCTGCGGCTCGTTCCGCCTGGCCGGTCCTCGAGCTCGAGCACCGTGAAGTCGGTGACCCCACGCCGCTGCAGCCGCCACGCCGCCGACAGCCCGGCGACGCCGGCGCCGAGGATGGCCACTCCTGTCCGCTCGCGCCGGGCGGGCGGCGGCCGGAAACCTTCCCGGACCCGGTGGCCCCGCGTCGCGCTCTGACCGAGCAGGGCGCCCTCGAAGCCGATGCGGGGCGGCCGCCGGCAGGCCGTGGTCGCGATGCCGGCGCCCAGCGTGGCAGCGAGGAGCTCGCGGCGGGAGATCCGGTTCATCGCTCGCCGGTCAGTTCCAGCGCTTCCACTCCGCCTCGTAGTACTGGACGAGGATCTGGTTATCCAGGCGGTTCACCTCGGTGGGGACCCGGGCCATGTCCGCGGGAAAGACGAACATCGCCGCGAGCGCCGCGTCGTTGAGGAACCGCAGCTCGAGCGGCGGGAGCCTGGCCGGGACCTCGAAGGGCGCGTCGCGAGCGAGCAGGAAGCCCCACTCGCCGAAGCTCGGGACCGCCGCGTGGTACCCCCGCACCGCGAAGCCGGCCGCCTCCAGCGTCTGCGCCACGCACCAGTACGAGTTGCGCGCCATGAGCGGGCTCGTGCCCTGGATCGCGACCGGCGCCCCGGGGGCCAGCGCCCGCCGCAGCATCCGGTAGAAGTGCGTGGTGTACAGCTTGCCGAGCGCGAAGTTGTTCGGGTCCGGGAAGTCGACGATGGCGGCGTCGAACCTCCCATGGTCGCCGGCCAGCCAGGTGTAGGCGTCCTCGTTCGTCACCTGGACCCGCGGGGAGTCGAGGCTGTCCCGGTTCAGCTCGCGCAGGAGCGGGAACGAGCGGGCGAGCCGGGTCATCGCCGGGTCGAGGTCCACGAGCTGGATCTCCTCGACGCTCCGGTGCTTCAGCAGCTCGCGGACCGCGAGGCCGTCCCCTCCGCCGAGAACGAGCACTCGCCGGGCCCCCGGGGCGAGGCTCATCGCCGGGTGCACCAGTGCCTCGTGGTAGCGCGCCTCGTCGGCGCTCGCGAACTGGAGGTTCCCGCTCAGGAAGAGCTGGAAGCCGGCGCGACCCCGGGTGACGACGATGCGCTGGTAGGGGGAGCTCCGGGCGAAGATCACCTCGTCCGCGTACATGCCCTCCTCGGCGAGCGCGGTGATCCGGTCCGCGCCCACGACCCCGGACGCGAGCAGACCGAGGATGACGAGCGCCTTGATCTGCAGATCCCGGGGACGTGGGATGAGCGCCCGGAGCAAGTGCGTGCTCCAGAGCCCGACGATGGCGTTGAGCACCCCGAAGACCAGGCCGGTGCGCACCAGCCCGAGCCGCGGGACCAGCAGCAGCGGGAAGAGGAGCGAGGCGAGCAGCGCGCCGATGTAATCCACCGTGAGGACGCGGGCGATCAGGTCCTTGAACGGGAGCTGATCCCGGAGCACGCGGAGCAGGAGCGGGATCTCCAGACCGACCAGCGTGCCCACCGTGGCGACGAAGCCATAGAGCACCACCCGGAAGAAGGAGAGGTGGCCGAACGCCAGGAACAGCGCGGGCGCGGCGAGCCCGCCCACCAGCGCCACCCCGAGCTCCACCTCGACGAACCGCCGGGCGACCTGGCTGTCCACCCTCCCCGAGAGCCAGCTCCCCAGGCCCATCGCGGACAGGTAGAGCCCGATGACGGTCGAGAACTGCATCACCGAGTCGCCGAGCAGGTAGCTGGCCAGCGTGCCGGCGAGCAGCTCGTAGACCAGGCCGCACACCGCGATGATCAGCGCGGTGAGCAGCAGCAGCTTCGCATCGAGCGCCTCGGGTCTCTGCCGCCCGGGGGCCGTCGCCTCGGCGTCCATGTCAGCCGTGGATGGCGGCGCTGATGATCAGGGAAAGCCCGATGATCATCGAGCCGATCACCACGCCCAGCGCGGTGTTCTGGTCCTCCTCCAGCTCCTTTCGCAGCGAGAAGGGAGACACCCTGGCGATGACGAAGAACGCCACCGCGAAGACGACGATCCCCACCAGCGAGAAGACGACGACCTCGATCAGCGCTCTGACCGTGTGCTCCGGCATGATGTTCCTCCTGAACCTGTCTCGCTCATTTCCCGCCCGCGAAGCCGCTGTGCCAGAAGTGGTAGGAGCGGTAGCCGCCCGGTGACGAGCGCACGCTCGGGTCGATGCGCTGGAGCGCCGGGGCGAGCATCCGCCGACCGCTGAGACTGCCCCAGCCGAAGAGCGCCAGCACCGCCACCACCCACACCCGGTAGACCCAGGCCATGGTCAGTCCTCTCCACCGAGGTTGGAGTTCTCCCATCGCGCCCGCTCGAAGGCGGCCCGCCGGAGCGGATAGACGATGGGCCACCAGAGGAGCGCCAGGCAGCCCAGGAACTGCCACCCGCTGAAGGTCTCGCCGCGTAACCGGAGCCGGATGTCCGGCGGGGGCCGGCCCTCTTCCCACTGGAGATCGGCCCGGACGATGACCGTCCCCGGTCCCGGCGAGGGGATATCCACCGAGGCGGTCCGGTGGTCCTCGGTCCAACGCTCGCCGTCCTCGTAGCCGGAGTAGTAGCTGGCCTCGACGGCAAACGGCGCGGCCTCGCCACTCACGGTGTTGATCACCGCGCCCTCGGCGCCGGCCCACGAGTCGGCCGCGTTGCTCGAGAGCTCCACCCGGAGCGCCCCGGACCCGCCCAGCTCGAACTCGGAGGAGAGATAGGCGTGCACCCGCTCACTCCCCGGAGCCCAGTCACCGTCGGTCGCGAGCAGCTCTGCCGGGGTGAACGACTGGTCCACCAGGACCCTCGCCGGACGGGCCGCGAACGCGAGGAGGAGGAGCAACAGCGCGAGGACGGCGCCCACCATCCAGCGGCGCATCGTCCTCCAGGTCGCAGCATGGGGCCACGGCTGCAGCTCTCCCACGCCCGCTGGCCGTTCCTGCACCAGCCCGGGCCGGTCGAACGCGCGGGCCACCTCCGCCGCCTCGAGGTGCTCGAGGTGCGTCCAGTTCACCTCTCCGCCGCCGAGCTCGCGGGAGAGTCCCTCCGGCGGGCGGATGTACACGTCGCTCTGGACCTCGTCCCCGGTCTGGACGGCCCAGTAGAACTCGCCCAGCACCTGCTCCACCACGGCCTTCACCGACGAGAAGTGGCGGAAGCGCTTCCCGTGGAGCTCCGCATCGTCGGCGGCGTGGACGTCGGCGACCGAGATCGGGGTCCCGAGCTGCCAGTGCCCCTCGCTCTCCACCAGCCAGGCGAAGCTCTGCGTCTTCTCCTCCCAGAGGAGGTACTCGCCCCAGGGGTACCGCTCGCCATCGACGGTGCAGCTCCTGAGAATCCACCCGACGACGAGCAGCTGGCGTTCACGAAGGAGACCCGCCGAGCCGAGCGGGATTCGCGGCTCCTTGCGGCCCCGCTGCAGCGCGCCGATGACCCGGAATGCACCCTGGCTCGTGTCGAGGAGGTGGTTGCAGCTCTCGCACACCACCCGGACGCTCTGCTCCGGGACGCGGAGCGAGAGCGGCGCGCCGCAGTTGGGGCAGGTCAGCTTCTCGCCGCTGGGTCGAGGCTGTCGCACCACGGCCGCGTCCGGCGTCTCGCCCAGGTGCAGCGCCTCGAAGGGCACCTGACGGCCTGCATAGAGGACCGGCTCTCCGGTGCCGTCGCCGAGGTCGAGCGTGGCGAAGCCGCCCTTCTCGCTCTCGCAATCGGCGGTGAGGGGCGATTCGCCGAGCTTCACCGGATCCGGCAGCTCGCCCTGCGCGCCAACGATGCGCGCCCGCTTCACGTCGCTCACCGTGAAACGGCCGAGCCCCTCGACGAAGAAGCTCTGGCCCGGTTCCACCCGCCGGGGCACCGGACGTGGAGACAGGCGCCGCGTGACGTAGAAGCGGCCCTGCGCCTCGGCGAGCCAGCCCCAGCGGCCGTCGGCGAAGGCGACGTACCACTCGTCCCAGACGCCTTGCTCCCACTGGTACTGGAGTCGCCCGATGACATCGAACGCGAGCTTGCCGATGACCCCGTGACTTCCGAGCGCGATGCGGGAGCCGGTGGGGATGAGGTCCGCGACCTTGCCCACGGCGGTGAAGTCCTGTCCTGCGCGCGCGACGATGGCCTGGCAGTGGCCGCACACCGTCGCACGCGAGGCACCGAGCTTGAACTCGATCGGCGCACCGCAGTTGGGGCACTTCCCCTGCCGGGGCGCGGCCTGGGTCATGGAGGGGGCCCGGGGCGGGCGATGCGCCGCACCTCGACGCGCGCGGCGCCGAGCAGCTCGCCCAGCCGCTCCGCCCAGGGCCAGTCCGGTCGGGGGCGACAGCAGTAGAGATTGAACGCCGCGTAGCCGGTCTCCGGAAAGGTGTGCGCGGTGAGGTGCGACTCGGAGAGCAGCTGGACGGCGGTGACGCCGCCGTGCCCCGGGAAGGCGTGGACGCTCGCCGGTCCGACCGGGTGCAGCCCGAGCTCGCCCATCGCCCGGAGGAAGAGCGACCTCAGCTGCTCCGGGCTCTGGAGCGCCGCCGGGTCGCAGCCGAACGCGTCGACCACCCACTCGACTCCGTCGCCCAGGACGAGGGGCTCAACCATCGAGCGCCACTTATAGCGTACGGGGCTGGCAGTCGGTCGGCCGGGGACAAGCCTGGGAAGCGAGCGCCCCGTACGAATCGCTCTGACCTCGTCGCGCGGCGTGTGAGGGTCGCCGGTCCACCCAAGCGCGAGCGCCGCCGTCACCGGGCGCTCCTCGAGACGAGATGACTCGACACAGCACAGC
>JADGQZ010000203.1 GCA_017881345.1 Myxococcaceae bacterium
CGGAACCGATCGTTGCGCCGGCGCCGAACCGTGCTTGTGTCCCGGCCCCCATGCGCCTCGTGTCCACCCTCGCCCTCGGCGTGACCCTCGCCTGCGCCAGCTCGACCCCACGCCCCACGCCTCCGGCCTCGGAGGCGCAAGGAGCCTCGGACGCGGCCGCGATGGCTGCCGCGGCCTCCATCCGCCCCGAGGCCATCGCCGCCCACATCCGCTTTCTCGCGGACGATCTACTGACAGGGCGCTTCCCCGGAACCCCCGGCTACGACGTGGCCGCGCGCTACGTGGCGAGCGAGCTCCAGGCGCTGGGGCTCAAGCCAGCCGGTGAGAACGGGACCTACTTCCAGAAGGTGCCACTCGTGGCGGCGAAGCTGGAGGGCGGCAGCCTCGAGTTCACCGGGGGCTCGGGCGCACCGATCTCCCCCGCCATCGGGGAAGACCTGGTCCTGGCCAAGGACCTGAACACTGGACGGACCGACGTGAGCGGTGAGGTGGTCTTCGCCGGCTACGGCCTGAGCGTCCCGGAGTACGGCTACGACGACTTCGCCCAGGTCGACGTGCGGAACAAGATCGTCCTGGTGCTCGCGGGCGCACCGCTCTCCAATCGGCCGGACTTCTTCCCCGCGCTCGCCTCGGCGGTGCATGGGCAGAGCGAGCGGGTGGAGCGCGATCTGATGCGGCGCGGGGCCCGCGCCGCGATCGGGATCTGGCCACCGGCGAGGGAGGCGCTCACCCCCTTCAAGCACTTCGCGAAGTACTTCGGATTCGAGTCGATGCGGCTCGAGGACTCGCCGCCGCTCCTCCCTGCTGCGGTGATCAGCGGCGCCACCTTCGACGCGCTGCTCAAGAAGGCGGGCCGGTCGGAGACGATGGCGAGCCTGGTGGAGGCCTCGGCACAGGGAAAGCCACGCGGCTTCGCGCTGGGCCTGACCGCGCGGCTCCGGGTGGAGACCAAGGTCCGGCGGCTCAGCTCGGAGAACGTCATCGGACTCCTCCCCGGCGACCCCAAGTCGCCCACCGGCAAGGAGATGGTCGTCTACGGCGCGCACCTGGACCACGTCGGGGTGGGGATACCGGTGAACGGGGACAGCATCTACAACGGCGCCTCGGACGACGCCGCGGGGGTGGGGAGCCTGATCGAGATCGCGCGGGCGTTCACCACCTTCAAGCAGCCTCCCCGCCGCGGGGTCCTCTTCCTCTTCGTCACCGCGGAGGAGCGTGGCCTCCTCGGCTCGGAGTGGTTCGCCCGGCATCCCACCGTGCCCCTGAAGGACATCGTGGCCGACATCGACGTGGACGGGGCGTACCCCATCCATCCGCTGAAGGACGTGGTGGCGCTCGGCACCGACGAGAGCTCGCTCGGGCGAGACGTGGCGCGCGCCGCCGGCGAGCTCGGGCTGCAAGTCTCCCCGGATCCCGAGCCGGGCGAGGCCTACTTCGTCCGTTCGGACAACTTCAACTTCGTGAAGAAGGGCATCCCGGCAGCGCAGACCTTCAGCGGCCTGGTCGGGCTCACTCCGGCGCAGGTCGCGGCGGAGAAGGAGTTCTGGCGCAAGCGCTCCCACCAGCCGCAGGACGAGTACGAGCCGGACCGTGACTGGGAGCCGCTCGCCCAGATGACCCGGTTCAACTTCCTCCTCGGTGTGTCCATCGTGAACGATCCGACGCGACCCAGCTGGAACCCGGACAGCTGGTTCCGCCGCTTCCCGGAGCCGAAGCACCCCGGCGAGCCCGACTAGGAACGGCGCCCCGTCAGCGGGCCGCTTCCGGCACCGGGTGGAGCAGCGGTCGTCCTGGCCGGGCCTCCGTCCGGTAACCGTCCACCAGGACCGGCGTCCCGTTCACCAGCACCGTCTCGATTCCCTCGGGAAACTGCTTCGGCCTGGCGTAGGTGGAGATGTCCTTCACCTTCGCCGGGTCGAAGACCACGACGTCGGCCATCATCCCCGGGCGGAGGATTCCGCGGTCGGTGAGCCCCAGACGGCGCGCGGCCCCGGAGGTGACCTTCCGGACCGCCTCCTCGACGGTGAACAGCTTCTCGTCGCGGGCGTAGGTCCCGAGCAGCCGGGCCATCGAGCCGAAGGCGCGGGGGTGAGTCCCCTCCGGGCCGAGCGGTCCATCCGGCGCATCCGCGCTCGCGTCGACGCCGATGCCCACCCAGGGCTGGCGGAGCGCGACCCGGAGATCGAACTCGCTCGCCAGGAACCGGAGGACCTGGGTGCTGCCGCCGTCCAGCAGCACCAGATCCACCAGCGCAGCGGCGGGCGTCGTCGCGCGTTCCTTCGCGACGTCGGCGAGGCTCTTGCCCTCGTAGCGCTTTGCCTCGGGCGAGAGCGCCAGGAGGATGACCACCCGGTCGGGGTCCGAGGGGTCCTTCCAGCTCGCGGCGATCTCCTTCTCGACGCGTGCGCGCTGGTCACGGTCGCGGAGCCGGCCGAGCATCTCGGACACGCCGCCGGCCTGGGCCCAGCCGGGCACGTCGGCGTAGAGCATGTTCGCGCCCGCGAGGTAGGGGTAGACGTTGGCCGAGACATCGAGCCCGTCGGCGCGGGCGGCGGCGATGCGCTGGACGACCTCGGGCATCCGGCCCCAGTTCTGCTTGTCGGCGACCTTCAGGTGCCAGACCTCGACCGGGAGCCCGCCCCGACGGCCGACCTCGATGGCCTCATCGAGCGCCTGAAGGACCGCGTCGGCCTCGGTCCGGAGGTGGGTGGCGTAGAAGCCGCCGTACTTCGCCGCGGAGCGGGCGAGCAGCACCAGCTCGTCCGTGGTCTGGTAGCTCGTCGGGGGGTAGGCCAGCGCCGCCGCCACCCCGAAGGCGCCCTGCCGCATGGCCTTCTGCACCTCGATCTGCATCCGGAGCAGCTGCTCGGGCGTTGGCGCCTCGGAGCCTTCCCCCATGACCGCCGCCCGGACCTGGCCGGTGGAGACCATCGTCCCGACGTTGATCGCCGGACGGACCGCGCGGAAGCGCTTCCAGTAGCCGTCGAGGTCCTTCCAGTCGATCTTGAGCTTGTGCACCGAGAGCCACGGGCCGAGCCCACCGAGGATCTCCTTCGCCACCGGGGCCACCGTGCCCAGCTCGCCGGTGAGCTCGGTGGTGATGCCCTGACGGATCTTCGACTCGGCGCGCGGGTCCACGAGCACCGCGAGCTCGCTCTGCCCGAGCAGATCGATGAACCCCGGCGCGACCACGTGATCGCGCGCGTCGATGCGGAGCTTCGCCGGCACGTCGTGCAGATCGCCCATCCGGGTGATGCGGTCTCCCCGGATTCCCACGTCCGCCCGGAACCACGGGCTCCCCGTTCCGTCCACCACCCGGCCGTGCTCGATGACCAGGTCCAGCTTCTGAGGGGCGGCGGCCAGGAGGAGCGCAGCCAGCTGCAGGGCGAGCATGGATCGCGGATTCTGGCATGCCCGCCCGCTCCGGTGTGAGAGCACCGGTGTGCGATGCGCACGCTCCTGGTCGCCCTGGCGCTGCTCTCGGCCGATGCTGGCCCTCCCGCGTCAACCGGACGCCCCGCGACGTACGCCGAGGCGAGGCGTGCCTTCGCGCGCGCATACCAGGCGGGCGCCCTCGACGAGGCCCGGAGCGCGCTCGGCCGTGCACGCGCTGCGGCACCTGGACGGCTGGACCTCGACTACGACCTCGGGTGCCTCGAGGCCCGGGCCGGGCACCTCGATCGGGCGTTCGAGGTGCTGCAGGCGGTGAGCGCTGCCGGGCTCTCCAACGACTGGGCGGCCGATCACGACCTGGACGCCCTGCACGCCGACCCGCGATGGACGCCGCTCCTGGCGCGCGTCGAGGCCGCTCGCGCCCCGGTCGCCATCGGAGGCCGGCAGACGTCCGTTCCCCCCGAGCTCGGGCTGGTGGAGGACCTGGCGCAGGACCCGGCGAGCGGCGCGGTGTTCGTCTCCAGTGTCCGGACGGGCGAGGTGTGGCGGGAGCGAGACGGACGGTGGAGCGCGTGGGCGCACGCGGCGCCGGACGGAAGCGGTGCGTTCGCGCTCGGGCTGGACCCGCGGCGCAGCACGCTGCACGTGGCGGTGGCCGCGGTTCCGCAGGCCGAGGGCTACCGGAAGGCCGAGCAGGGCCAGTCCTCGCTGGTGACGTTCGCGCTCGGCGATGCGGCCGAGGGCCGGCGGCTGGTTCCGCCCGGACACGGACCTCACCTCCTGGGCGACATGGGGCTCGGGCCCGACGGGACGGTGTTCGTCTCGGACGCGCGTGCCGGCACGGTGTACCGGCTGCGCCCGGGGGCGAGCACCCTCGAGGCTCTGGTCCCGGATCACACCTTCGCCAGTCCGCAGACGCCGGTGCTCACCCTGGACGGCGGAACGCTGCTCGTTCCGGACTGGACGCTCGGCCTCTTCGCGCTGCCGCTCTCCGGAGGGGAGCCCCGGCCGCTGCGTGCACCGGGCGATCTGGTCACCGCCGGCATCGACGGTCTCGCGCCTGCTCCGGGCGGGCTGGTGGCGGTGCAGAATGGCATCGTGCAGCAGCGGGTGATCCGCCTCTGGCTCTCCCCGGACGGCCGCGCCATCACCCGCTGGGTGGTGCTCGGACGGGGCCCCGACCTCGGCGATCCGACCCACGTGATCGCCACGCCCCGGGGCGCGCTGGTGCTCATCGACAGCGGCTGGGGACGTTTCACCGACGACGGCGTGCTGCGTCCTGGCGCACCCCCGGCCCGGCCGCGGCTGGTCCGGCTGGATCTTCATTGAGCATCCTGGCTAAATGACGCGCCTTCGCACACCCGGGAGGCAGGCATGGCAAGCAGCGGACCCGTCACCACCCTCGTCATCTACCGTCCGAAGGCCGGCGCGGAGCAGGCGCTCGGCGCGCTGGTCCAGAAGCACCTCCCGGTGCTCCGGACGCTTGGACTGCTCGGGCCCGGGCAGTCGATGGCCTTCCGTGCCGAGGACAAGCGGTCGCACGCGGTGTCCTTCGTCGAGCTGTTCCAGTGGAAGGACGAGCGCGCCTCGGACATCGCGCACCAGACGCCGGAGGTGATGGCCATCTGGGAGCCGATGGGGCCGCTGCTCGAGGTCCTGGAGCTCCGGAAGCTCGAGCCCCTGTGAGCCCCGATCCGGCGGCGAGGCTGGCCGCTCTGGAGGAGGTGGTCGCAGCGCTCGCCCACCCGGCGCGCCGGCAGATGCTCCTGACCATCCATCTGCGCGGCGAGATGAGCGCGGGGGAGATCGCCGGCCGCTTCGCCCACGCCTGGCCCACGACGACCCGGCACCTGCGGGTCCTCGAGCATGCCGGGCTGGTCCGCTTCGAGCGGCAGGGCCGGCGCCGGGTATACCGTGTGGAGCATGGGCGGCTCGGGCTCCTGAGCGAGTGGCTGAGCTGGTTCGAGCGGCCCGCGGCGGCCCGCTCGACCCTGCGCCGAGCGTCGAACCGATGAAGGAGGACATTGGATGCCCCGCTCCGACCCGCTGACCGAGATGCGCCGGATCTGCCTCGCGCTCCCCGAGACCGCCGAGACGATGACCTGGGGCCAGCCTCACTTCCGGGTGCGGGGAAAGATCTTTGCGGGGTTCGGCGACCATGGCGGGACGGTCACCCTGGGGTTCAAGCTCGAGCGCGAGCACGCCGACGCTGCCATCCAGGACCCGCGCTTCGCCCGCGCGCCGTACGTGGGGGCGCACGGATGGATCAGCATGGATGTGAAGGGCGTGCGCGACTGGGCCGAGGTGCGCGCTCTGGTCCGCGAGAGCTACCGCCTCATCGCGCCCAAGAAGCTCTGGGCGGCAGTTCTCGGCGAGGCGCCGGTGAGCGCGCCACGACGGAGCCCTCGGTCACGCACCAAGAAACGCGCCTCCCCCCGCGCCCGACGCTGACCACGCTGCCCGTCAGGCAGGCCCGACGAGGTGTCAAACACCTCTCACGCTCACCATCAGCGCCGACGCTGCCCGTCAGGCGATCTCGTGGAGCCGCATGCTGTTGATCTTCCCCGGCTGCCCGACCGGGGCGCCGTAGACGATCACCACCCGGTCGCCGCGGTGGGCGAGGCCGCGGCTGAGCAGCTCCTCCTCGACGCGCCGGACCATCTCCTCGGTGCGGTCCACCGGCTCGAGCACCCGCGGGACCACACCCCAGAGGAGCGAGAGCTTCCGTCGCACCTCCTGGTTCGGCGAGAACGCCACGATGGGCACCGGCGGCCGGTAGTGGCTGAGGAGCCGGGCGGTGTGGCCCGAGAGGGTGAAGGCGGCGATGACCACCGCCCCTGCCGCCCGGGCTGCCTCGCACGCCACGCCGGCGATGACGTCCGGGAAGGAGGCCGGGAACGTCACGCCGCCGATACGGGCCGGAGCCTTGCCGTGGGTGCGCGCGGCGCTCTCGGCGGCGAGGATGATGCGCTCCATCATCTGCACCGACTCCACCGGGTAGCTGCCCGACGCGGTCTCGCCCGAGAGCATCAGCGCGTCCGCACCGTCGTAGACCGCGTTCGCCACGTCCGAGGCCTCGGCGCGAGTGGGCCGCGGGTGCTCGCACATCGAGTTGAGCATCTGGGTGGCGACGATGACCGGCAGCCCGCGGAGGTTCGCCCGGCGGATGATGTCCTTCTGGATCGCCGGGACCTCCTCGGGGGGAAGCTCCACCCCCAGGTCCCCGCGGGCCACCATCACCCCGTCCGTCTTCTCGAGGATCGCGTCCAGCCGGGCGATCGCCTCCGGCTTCTCCAGCTTGGCGATGATCGGCACCTGCCGGCCCGCCTCGGCCATCGCCGCGCGCGCCTGGTCCATGTCGCCCGGCTGCCGCACGAAGGACAGGGCGATGTAGTCGACGCCGGCCTTGATGCCGAAGACCAGGTCCTCCCGGTCCTTCGGGGTGAGCGCCTCGGCTCGCAGCGCCACGCCGGGCAGGTTGATGCCCTTGTTGTTCTTGAGCGTGCCCCCGTGAATCACCTCGGTGCGCACCATCGACTTCTTGTCCGTCTCGACGACGCGGAGCTCGAGCAGCCCGTCGTCCAGGAGGATGCGGTCGCCCGGATTCACGTCCGAGGCGAGGAAGGGGTACGTCGTCGAGACCAGCTGCTGGGTGCCCGGGACGCTCTCGTCGGTGGTGATGGAGAACTCGGCGCCGGGGACCAGCTCCACCCTTCCCTCGGTCAGCTTGCCGGTCCGGATCTTCGGCCCCTGCAGGTCTCCCAGGACGCCCACCGCCTTGCGCACCTTGAGCGAGGCGGTCTTGAGCATCGACAGCGTCTGGGCGTGCTGGGCGTGGGTCCCATGGCTGAAGTTGAGCCGGGCCACGTCCATGCCCGCGTTGAGCATCTCCTCAAGCACCTCGGGCTTCAGTGATGCCGGGCCGAGGGTGCAGACGATCTTCGCGCGTCTCATGTTGTCCCTACCGCTGGAGGAGGGCGCGCAGGTTCGCGCGCTCCCAGGCGATGGCTGCCTCGTAGAGCGGGAACGCCCGCTCGCGATCGCGGAAGGCCCGCGGGTGATGCACGCGACGGCCCGGGCCGTTCGAGCTCGGGAACAGCTGGTGCAGCATCTCGTGGAAGACGATGAACTCCACGAAGAAGCGCGGGACCTCCGGATGATCCAGCGATGGGTGAATGCGGATCTCCCGCGTCTGGTGATCGTAGACGCCCAGACGGATCGATTTCCTGCGGCGCCGGCCCGGGGCGCGCCCCCAGCCGATGCTCGCCCGCACCCCGCCCTGGAAGAAGCGCTCGTTCAGGAGGTCGCGGATCTCCTCGAGGTGAAAGAACCGTCCCTCGGGGGAGAAGCGCTCGTCCGAGGAGTCCCGCTCCTGGCGGATGCGGGGCTGCTCGCGCTTGATGAACTCGTCGAGCACCCGCCCGGCCTGCGGCCGCCCGCGGCCGGCGTAGTCGGCGACCGCCTGCACCACGGACCCCGGCGCATCGAGGAACATGTGGTGGAGGCGGAGCCGGAGCGCCGACGGCGCCCGCCGGAAGCTGATCATCGTGCTCCGGTTGTCGGTGACCGAGAGGCGCACGGGCATGCCGAGGTCGCGGGCCAGGTGCTGGGCCAGCGAGGCAGCCTTGTGCACGGCGACCGCGCGGGCCGGGGCACGGGGCGCGGAATCGAACAGCAGCAACTGACGGGCAGACGAGTCGCTCACGGCTGAGACACGCACTCTACCGCAGCCGCGACCGACGCAAGCGAGCGGGCCGATCGCGGTTCGCTCCCCCGGCAACGGTGCGAGGTGCACGAGGCTTGACGGAGTCCAGCGGTTCCGGGTGGGCCGTCACCTCCGCCCGCAAGCGATCGATCAGCGCCGTCAAGTCCTCGACGTTGATCGCGAAGCTACGAAGGAGTCCGCCCCGGCTGCGGGCCTCCTCGGCGGCGAGGCAGCGCGGCTCACCGCTCGACGCGGCGAGCTCGGCGGAGCCGGAGCGCTCCACGGCAAGCGTCCAGCCGTGCTCCGCCGGCTCGAACGGGTAGAGCAGGCAGGCGGTGGGCCGCGTCGATGCATCGAGCGTGCACCCGTTGGGACCGAGGAAGACGCAGGCGCCAGCCTCGGACCGCAGACCCCAGCGCACCACCGTGCCCCGGAAGTACCCGCGATAGCCCGGTCGCCGGGTCTCGTAGCCGAGCGCGTCCTCGGGCGAGTACGGCTCCTCCTCCACGAACCGCTCCCGCCGCCACCCGGTGGCCGCCTGGATCCGCGAGACGTCGCTGGCGGTCAACGTGGCGAGCCGCTCGGACGGCCCCGGTTGACAACACGAGCGGCCGAGCGCCTCGGCGCAGCGGGCGCACGGCGAGCGGTCCTTGCCAGCGGCCATGTGTGGCGCAAGGTTAGCGCCGTGGAATCGCAGGTGACACTCAAGACGGCGTTCACCGTGTGCTTCGCGGTCGTGGCGACGGCGGCGCTGGTGCTGTTCGTCTTCCAGACCCGGCTCGCGCTGACCCTGACCATCGCCGCGATGATGGTGGCGATCGCGCTGGACCACGTGGTGCGGCGCATGGAGGCGCGGGGAATCCGTCGGGGGTTGGCCATCGCCCTGACCACCCTTGCGGTGGTGCTGCTCCTGACCGGGCTGGTCCTCATCGTGGTCCCGACGGCGGTTCACCAGCTCCGGGAGTTCATCAGCTCCGCGCCGCGCATCCTGGCGAGCCTCCGTGACTCGGCCCGATTCCAGGCGCTGAACGCGCGCTTCGGGATCGAGGACCGTCTGAGGGATGCGCTCTCGGGGGCATTTGGCCTCGCGCAGTCGGCGGTGAATCCCATCCTCGCAGCGGTCACCTCGGCGCTCAGCGCGGTGGCCGGCTTCCTCACCGTCCTCGCGCTGACGGTCTTCATGCTGGCGTTCGGCGGCGGGCTGATGCGGCGCCTGCTCGCGCTCGTGCCCGCGCAAGACAGGCCACGTTGGGAAGGCGTTCTCGCCAAGTCCTATCGGGCGGTGGGCGGCTATCTGGGCGGGGTGCTCGTCATCTGCTCGGTCAACGCCACGCTGACCACGACCG
>JADGQZ010000204.1 GCA_017881345.1 Myxococcaceae bacterium
GTCCAGCGACACCGAGAGAATGCCCGTCTTTCTGCCCTTCTCGGTGATGCGGAGGCTGGTCTGGAGCTCCTCGACGACGCGGAGCCGTCCGTGCCGCACCACCGTGAAGCGCGTCCCGGGGCGGGCGACCAGATCGGCGACGTAGAGCTCCGCCCGGTCGCCGTCCCCCGCGCCGACGGCGGCCTTCCCGACCTCACCCTTCACCAGCAGGTCGCCATCGGGACCGTACAGCTCGTACCGACCGCCCTCCCCGGCGACGAGGGTCAGGGGGCGGTTGAGGAGCCCCTCCGGAACCGAGAGTCGCTGCACGTCGATACGCTCGCCGCCCCACGCGTACGAGCTCAACCCGAGACGAGAGGGCGCGAGCCCAGCGCCGGTGAACCGCTTCGCCAGCGCGCCCAGGACGGGGAACCGCCTGGCACGGGCGGTCACCACGAGGTTCATGTTGTCGACGACCGCACCGATCAGCCCGCGCGAGCGCAGGATCTCCATCTCGGTCTCGGAGGGAAGCCGCTCGCTGAGGCCGGCCAGCTCGGCGATGCCCGCCACGCCTCTCGTCGTCTCCTCGACCTGGACCACCACGTCGGCCCGGTACATGGGGGTGGCAAGCGCGATGTACGCCACACCCAGGAGGACGAAGCCGATGGTCGTCGCGCTGATGAGGAGCCGCGCCTGGAAGATGGTCCAGTAGATTTGAGCCAGGCTCTTGTCGTCGACGTCGGGGACTGGAGCAGCCGCGGCGCGCAGCGGCACGTTCACTGCGTCGGTGCGCCCGGCCTCGACTGCCTTGATGTCCCTGCTCATGCACGGTCCTCACGGCCACGCAGAACGCACAACATCATCCCATTGTTCCCGACGGCGATCGAGCCTCAGATCCGCACCCGCCCCAGGACGCGCGGGCGGGTGGCTCGTCGGGTTCACGACTGGGTGTGTGACCACGGGGCACTGGCCGGGACGGCCTCTCACGAAGACCCAAACGGGCCCGCTGGCGCGCCGGCCGCGCCATGGACGAAGCACGGCCTGTCCGTGGCGAGCCTTCGAGTGCTAGACCGTGGCGTATCGGTGGACCGCGGCGGGGCGTGGTCCACCTGTGGCGGGGGCGCGGCGCGATGCTCGACGCAGGGAGGGTGATGCTGGACACGCTGAGGGGCCTGGGGTGGCTGGTGCCGGTCGCCGTGCTGGCACCGAACGCCCTCTGGGTCGCTCTGCCGGGCGCAGCGGGGCTGGCGCCACCGGCGATCCCGGCCCCGCCCTGGACCAGGTGGGTCGCGCCAGTGGAGTGGGTCGGTCGAGCGGCGGTGTTCATCCTGCCGGTGCTCTACCGGCTCGAGGCAGGCACCATGGCGAGCGTGGCCGCGCTGTGGGTGATGTCCCTGGCGCTGGCCTTCTACTACCTGGGGTGGCTTCGATACTTCACCCGTGGTCGTGAGCGAGCGCTGCTCCACGGGCGGCTCCTCGGCGTCCCGCTGCCGCTGACGGTGAGTCCGGTCGCCTACTTCCTGGCGGCCTCGGTGGCGCTGGCCCCGCGACCGCTCGCCGTCGCCGCCGTCGTGTTCGGCGCTGCGCACATCGCCATCAGCTGGTCCGAGCACGCGCGCCTGGTGGCCCGGCCCCCGTCGCCGTAGCCGCGGGAGGCGCGCGCCGGACACTCAGGGTCGTCGACGGATGAAGAGGCTCGCGAGAAAGGCGGCCGCCGCGGTCGCGACGATCACGGGCCCTGTCGCTCGGTGCAGGCGCGGCGCGAGGAGCTCGCCAACCAGCGTGGACGTGATCGCCACACCCACCGCGATCGCGAACATCGCGTTGAGGCTGCGCGCGAGGTGCTTGGCCGTCGCGGCGGGGATGATGACGAGCGAGCCCATGAGGAGAACGCCCAGGTAGCGCAGCCCGAGCGCAACGGTGAGCGCGAACGCGAGCAGGTACAGCAGATCGAGCAGCGCCACGCGGACCCCGGACGTCCGGGCGACGTCCACCGAGACCAGGGCGAGGACGAGGCGGCTCCGCTGCGTCAGGATGAAGGCGATCACCGCGGCGGCGCCCGCGAGCCCGAGCGCCAGCTCCCAGCCGCCGAGGGTGCTCGGCGCGCCGAGGAGCGCGTCGACCAGCTCGTCCCCGGTCGCAAGCATGCTCCCCACCGCGAGCGCGAGGGAGAAGACCACGCCGATCACCGTCTCCGTGGAGATGCGGGTCTGCCGCTCGAGGCCCCAGATGAGGAGCGTTCCGACGAGCAGCGCCAGCAACCCGCCCAGCACGGGGTGGAAGTGAAACACCAGGGCGAGCCCGATCCCGGGGAGCGCGACGTGGGACAGCGCGTCCGACGCCAGCGCCATCCGCCGCATGACGGCGAAGCAGCCGACGAGCCCGGCGGCCGCCGCCATGCCAATCGACAGCGTGAGCCCGGTCCAGTGCATCAGTGGTGGTGGGACCTGAGAGGTGTGCCATACAGCTGCTCGATCCGTTCCGGCGTCAGCATCTCCTCCGGGGGTCCGAAGCACGGCTGCTCGCGTGAGAGGCAGAGCACGTTCGTGGCGTACCTGTAGACGACGGTCAGCTCGTGGGAGATGAGGAGCAGGGTGAGCCGCTCGGCCTCCTGGACCCGCCGGATCATCTCGTACAGCCGCTCCTCGCCGGGCTCGTCGACGCCCGAGGTCGGCTCGTCGAAGAGGAGGACGGTCGGCTTGCCGATGAGCGCGGCCGCGAGGAGGAGGCGCTGGAACTGGCCGCCCGAGAACGCTCCGATGGGCTCGTTCGCGACGCTCGGGGAGAGGCCCACCAGGCGGAGCACACGCGCGGCATCGGTGCCGGACGCGCCCGACACGTCTGCCTTGGCGCGGAGGAAGTCACGCCCCGTGAGCGGCAGGTCGCGGGTGACGTCGAGCTTCTGCGGCACGTACCCGATGCGGGTCCCCGGAGCCCAGCGAACCGCACCCCCGTGCGGCAACACTCCGATGAGCACCCTGAAGAGGACCGTCTTCCCGGCGCCGTTCGGGCCGATCACCGCGAGCGCGCTGCCGCTGGGAACATCGAAGCTCAGACCTCGCAGGACCTCCCTGCCGCCGAGGCGAACCAAGAGGCCCTCGACCTCGAGCGCGTTCACCATGCTGAGCTCCCTCCATCGGGCCGGGCGTGAGGTCAGGAGCGCAGTCTGCGGACTCAGAAGATGAGGGCGA
>JADGQZ010000205.1 GCA_017881345.1 Myxococcaceae bacterium
CGGGAGAGGGCGTTCCACGTCGCTGGAGAGACGTTCATCTGGAGACTGCCCTTCTCGCGTCGGAACGACGGGCACGGCTGTCATCGCACGGAGTGGCCGGGTGAGAAACCATCCCGGTGCAAGAGCGCACGCGCCGCCCGATCCCTCTCCTCACGCGCGTCCTGTGCCGGTGACCGGGAGCGGCCCGCGATATGGGACCGGCCATGAGCCAGCCGATCGAGGTGATTGCGACGTCCGATGCGCCCCCAGCGATCGGACCCTATTCCCAGGCCATCCGCGCGGGCGACTTCGTCTTCGTCTCCGGGCAGATCGCGGTGAACGTCCGGACGGGGAAGCTGGCCGAGGGCATCGAGGCGCAGACCCGCCAGGTGTTGGACAACCTGCGCGCCGTGCTGACGGCGGCCGGTGCCTCTCTCGCCCAGGTGGTCAAGGTGACGATCTTCCTGGCCCGGTGGGAGGACTTCACGCCGATGAACGAGGTGTACGCGACGTACTTCCCCGGGAGGGCGCCGGCCCGTGCCGTCGTCCAGGGCCCCCGCATCCCCGAGGGAACTCTGGTCGGCCTCGAGGCGATCGCCTACCTCGGCTGAGCGCGAGCGCGCGCAGCCCTCGTTTGCCAGTGAGCGTCCTTAGCGGACGCGGACGCGCGCCGGCGTCCACACGCGCGCGCGCCGATCGAGCCGGCCGTCGCGGGTCTCCTGCCCGTAGTCCATGGGCGCGGGGGTTTGCGTGAACTCGGCCGCGGCGTCGAGTGCCCGGGTGTTCACCACCGCCCTGCCCTGACCGCCGACCTCGACGTAGGCGCCGACGTAGACGCCGCAGCGCGGACACACCCAGAAGTCGGTGAGCCCCATCCCGAAGCGGTACCAGCCGGCCCCGGGGACCTCGGCCACCGTGAGCACCACCTCGCCCTCCGGGTCCGAGGTGGTGAGCCCGCCGTGCCGCCGGCAGAAGGTGCACTGGCAGGCGCGCAGCGCCAGCTCCGTCGGGCGCTTCGATGTGGTGAAGGCGACGCGGAGCAACCCGCAGTGACAGCCACCCTCGAGTCTCATCCCGACTCCTCCCGCGATGACGCCAGTGCGGTCCGCCGGCGCGCCTGCGCCCGGTCTCGCTCGCCGAGCGCGGCCTGCAGGAACTTCCCCGACAGCTTGCGCCCGATGAGCTCCTGGGCCACCTCGCCTGCCTCGACGAGCTTGCCGAGGTCGATGCCGGTCTCCACCCCCATGCGGTGGAGCATGTTCACCACGTCCTCGGTCGCGAGGTTCCCCGCCGCCCCCGGCGCATAGGGACAGCCGCCGAGCCCGCCGATGCTCGCGTCGAACGTGGTCACCCCGGCGGAGAGGCCCACCAGCGCATTCGCCAGCGCCAGCCCCCGGGTGTCGTGGAGGTGGAGGGCGAGCTTCTCGACCGGGACGTGGGGAGTCAGGGCGGAGAGGATCTCTTCGGTCTGGTTCGGCACCCCCACGCCCACGGTGTCTCCGAGGCTCAGCTGGTAGATGCCCATGTCCGAGAGCCGCCGGCAGAGGTCCACCACCCGCTCGAGCGGCACCGCGCCCTCGTACGGGCATCCCCAGACGACGCTCAGGTAGGCACGCACCCGCATCCCGGCGGCGAGCGCCCCTCGGGTGACGTCCGCCGCCACCGAGAGCGCCTCGGCGATGCTCTTGTTGATGTTCTTCTTGCTGTGGGTCTCGCTGGCCGAGATGAAGACCGCCGCCTCGGTCAGGCCGGCGGCGCGGGCTCGCTCGAGACCCTTGAGGTTGGGCACCAGCGCCGAGTAGGTGACCCCCGGGGCGCGCGGAAGCGCCTTCAGCACCTCCTCCGCGTCGGAGAGCTGGGGGATCCACCGCGGGCTGACGAACGAGGTGGCCTCGATGCGCCGCTCACCCGCGGCGACCAGGGCGGCGATGAGGCGCAGCTTTCCCTCGAGGGGAACGATGCGCAGCTCGTTCTGGAGCCCGTCGCGGGGGCCGACCTCGTACACGTCGACCCGCGCCGGAAGCCTCCCGGTCAGGCGCGTGGCTGGATGTGCTGGCGGATCCACTGCACGATGTCCTGCGTCGAGCTGCCGGGGGTGAAGATCTCGGAGACCCCCAGCTCCTTGAGCCGCGGGATGTCGTCATCGGGGATGATCCCGCCGCCGAACACCTCGATGTCCCCTGCCTTCGACGCGCGCAGCAGGTCGATGACCGCGGGGAAGAGCGTCATGTGGGCGCCGGACATGATGGACAGACCGATCGCGTCCACGTCCTCTTGGACCGCGGCGTTGACGATCATCTCCGGGGTCTGGTGCAGCCCCGTGTAGCTGACTTCCATGCCGGCGTCCCGGAGCGCACGGGCGATGATCTTCGCGCCGCGATCGTGTCCATCCAGGCCGGGCTTGGCCACGAGGATTCTGAGCTTCTTGTCAGGCATCCGAGGTCTCGCGGTGAAGGGTAACTCCGGCGGAACCCTCGTTCAGAAGATCCCGCCCTCGCGATACTGCCCCCAGACCTTCCGGAACACATCGGAGATCTCACCGAGAGTGGCGTAGGCCTTCACCGCCTCGAGCACCGGCGGCATGAGGTTCTCCGTCCCGCGGCAGGCCGCCTCCACCTTGGCCAGCGCGGCGGTGACGGCGGCGGCGTTCCGCCCGGCCTTCACCTCGCGGATCCGGGCGACCTGCTCCTCGGCCACCCGCTCCTCGATCTTGAGGATCTGCACCGGCGCGTGCTCCTCGCTCTGGAAGGCGTTGACCCCGACGATGAGGCGCTCGCCCTGCTCCACCTCGCGCTGGTAGCGGTAGGCACTCTCGCCGATCTCCTTCTGCGGATAGCCCTCCTCGACCGCCCGGATGATGCCGCCCATCTCGTCGATGCGGCGGATGTACTCGAGCGCCAGCTTCTCCATCTCGTCGGTGAGGTACTCGACGTAGTAGCTGCCGCCGAGCGGGTCCACCACCCGGTCCACGCCCGACTCGTGGGCGATGAGCTGCTGGGTCCGGAGCGCGAGGGTGACCGACTCCTCGGTGGGGAGGGCGTAGGTCTCGTCCAGCGAGTTGGTGTGAAGCGACTGGGTCCCCCCCAGCACTGCGGCGAGGGCCTGGAGCGTGGTCCGGACGACGTTGTTGTCGATGGACTGGGCGGTC
>JADGQZ010000206.1 GCA_017881345.1 Myxococcaceae bacterium
GCAGCAGCGCGACGGTCGCGACGAGCTGGTCGAGGGTCTCCTGCCCTCCCACGAGGAACGGATGGAGCCCCTTGCAGAACCGGGTGTTGGGGATGGCCCGGCAGAGGGCCATCAGCGCTTGACGGCTCACTGGCCTGCCCTGCCCATCGACGACCGCATCGACCCGCTGCCGGGTGGTGAGGAGCGTCCAGCCGAGGCTCACGTCGAGCACCGTGCCGCCGAGGACCGTGCCGAGGAACTCGGTGCCCCCCAGGGTGATGCTCGCCCCTGCCAGCGCGCCGACGCTCGAGGTCGCGTTGTACAGGAGCACCTCGGTCGTGGGGATGGTCGAGGTGCCGAAGAGCGAATCGAACGTCTGGCCCGCCACCGGAGACCCGGAGACGTCCAGGTAGAGGTTCACCCGGGAGCTCACGTCCCAGTCGACGCCCCCGACGGCGCTGAAGATCTGCGTGCTGCTCGTCCCGAACGCCGCGCCCTCGGCCGGAGCCGACGCCGGATCGACCGTGTAGGCGGCGCCAACCTTGAGGGTCCAGTCGTCATTCAGGTCGAAGCGGAACGTGAGCTGGTCGGCGACGTTGGCGGACCGCGGCGACGACGGCGTGCTGTCGTTCAGGCCCAGGGCGAGCTCGTTCGTGACCGAGTGCGCCCGCACCGGCGGCGCACCGAGCAGCAGGAGCAGCAGCAGCCGTCGGACGTGCCTCACTGGACCCCGCAAGCCTTGCACTGGCACCAGGAACCCGGGAAGGGCTCCGGAGTCTCGGAGGGCCGGCCGTGGAGGTGGGTGTGGGCCCGGGGACCCCCGAAGTTGAGTCCGGCCCCTGCCCGCGCTAGTGATGAGGCTGGTTCCCGTGTCTCGCGCCGCGCTCACCACCGTGCTGTTGCTCGCCCTGGTCGGCCAGGCGGCGAGCGCTGCGCAGCGGCTTGCCTGTCCGATGCTCGAGCGCGCCCGAGCTGGAGCCGAGGCCGGGTGCGAGCACTGCCCGCCCCCGCCGCCCGACGTCGCGCTCCGCCCCGCCCTGCCCGACTGCTGCGCCTTCCACGCGGTGACGGTGGAGACGGCGGTCTCCGAGCCGGTTCGCGCCTCGCACCCGGGCTCGGCCGTGGCGCTCGCTGCGCCCCGCGCCGTCGTCACACCGCTCGCCGTGCCCGCGCTCCGCGTCGCGCCGTTCGAGTCGCGCGCTCCGGCGCCGTCGCCACCTCCCAGGAATCTCCCGCTGCTGTCGTGAGAGGGAGCGCCGGTCCCGGCGCTCCCAAGGCCCCGGCGTGTGCGCGCTCGCGCTCCGCCGCCGACCGGTGACGCCCGATGAGGGCCGTCTTCCGGATTCCCTCACTCCAGCCCCGCGGAGGCCCGGACGTGCCCTCCCTTCTCTGTCTCGTCGTTCTCCAGCTCACCCGGGCCACACCCGGCGATACCGCCCTTCCGGCGCTCCTCCAGCCCGACCCGGCCGACCGGGTGCTGCCGGCACTGGTCTCCGAGACGCTCGCCCACAGCCCGGACGACGCCCGCGCCCGGGCCGACGTCTCGGCCCAGCGCGCGCATGTCCCCCAGGCCGGCGCCCTGCCCGACCCGACGCTCGTGCTCGGCATCCAGAACGACGGCTTTCAGGGCCTCAAGATCGGCGTCGATCCCACCAGCTTCTGGCAGGTGCTGATGAACGTACCGCTCTCGTGGCCGGGCAAGCGCGGGCTCCGGGAGGAGGTGGCCGATTCGCAGCTCGGGGTGGCCGAGGCGGCACTGCAGCGCGTGCGCCTCACCCTCCTCGGCGAGGTGGAGCGGGCGTACCTGGATCTTCGGCTGATCCGCGGACAGCTCGTCCTCCAGGAGAGGCTGGAGTCGCTGTGGAAGCAGGCCGAGGAGATCGCCCGGGCCCGGTACCAGGTGGGCGAGGCGCCGCAATCGGACCTCCTCCGCGCGCAGCTCGAGCGGACCCGGCTCCGGCTCCGGCGGCTCGCGCTCGAGGCAGCGGAGCGAACTGGTGTCGAGGTGGTCAACCGGCTGCGCGTCCACCCCCTCGACGAGCCGGTGGAGACGCCGCTCGCCCTCGCCGATGCCCGCCTCGGACCGCTGCCCGGACCGGAGGCCCTGGTCGCCGACGCCGAGGCCCGGAGCCCCGACCTGGCGCTCGCGCTCCGCAGCGCCGGCACGGCGGAGGCCCGGGTGAAGAGCGCCTACCGCGAGCGCTGGCCGGACCTCTCGCTGACCGCGGCCATCATGCCCCGCGGGAAGCTCGAGCCCATGTGGGCGGCCAGCGTGGGGCTCACCCTGCCCATCTACTGGTGGGACAAGGGGTCGCGTGCGGTGGACGAGGCCGAGGCGGTGCGGACCTCCGAGCAGGAGGGCGTCGAGTCGGTGCGCCAGCTCCTCGTGCTCCGCACGCGCGAGCGCCACACCGCCCTGACAGCGCTGCTGGAGTCGCTCGAGGTCTACCGCCACGGCCTGCTGGTCCAGTCCGATGCCACGGTGCGCTCCACGCTCTTCCAGTACCGGGTGGGCAAGGTCCCGTTTGCCGCGGTGCTGGAGGTGATGCGGGGGCTGGTGACCGACGAGGGCGGCTACCTCGGCACACTCGCCGACGCCGAGCGGGTGCTCATCGGTCTGCGCGAGGTGAGCTTGCAGTCCCCGGGCGTGATCGGGTCAGGGACCGCCGGGCGCGGAACGGTGCCCGGCGCGGTCGCAGCCGGGCCACCAACCTCTTCCGGAGCGGGCGCGGCCGTCGCCCCCGCCTCCGCGCCTGGAATGTGAAGGAGTCCCCCATGAGCACCCGACGCTTCGGACCGCTCGTCCTCGCCATCGCGCTCGTGCTCGGCCTCGCCGCCGGCGTCGGCGCCACGGCGCTCGTCCTCCGCCGCCCGGCCGCGCCCGCCACCGCGGGCGTCCCCCACGCCCACACCACCTACGTCTGTCCGATGCACCCGAGCATCACCTCGGACAAGCCGGGCGAGTGCCCCATCTGCGGGATGCAGCTCGTGGCGGCAAACACCCCGCCGGCGGAGGCGAATGCCGCCGCGGGCGGAAGGAAGCTCCTCTTCTACCGCTCGCCCA
>JADGQZ010000207.1 GCA_017881345.1 Myxococcaceae bacterium
ATCGCGAATCCCCGCGACGTGCTGAAGGTGGGCGACGCGGTCGAGGTCGCGGTGGAGAAGGTGGACCCGGCCGAAAAGCGCATCGGGCTCCGCCTGGTGGTCGAGGGCGTGCCGGTGGGCCACGGCGTGTCGACCTCGGCTCCTGCGACCGAGCCTGCGGCGGCGAAGGAACCCGCCCCGAAGCGCGAGTCCGCGCCGCGTCCCAAGTCGGGCCAGGTGGTCGAGGGCACGGTGGACCGCATCGAGCCCTACGGCGTCTTCGTGCTCTTCCCGGGCGGCCGCGGCCTGGTGCCGGCGAGCGAGACCGGGACCGAGCGGGGGACGGACCTCAAGCGACACTTCCAGCTCGGGCAGGCGCTGAAGGCACAGATCCTCGAGGTGGACGCGACCGGGAAGATCCGCCTGTCGCTCACCGCGGCGGAGCGCGCGGCCGAGCGAGCGGAGATGGAGGCCTGGCAGCGCACGCAGCATCCCTCCGGCGGTGGCAACAAGGGCTTCGGCACGCTCGGGGATCTCCTCAAGAACCGGAAGCTCTAGCCATGGCGGAGGACCCGAGCGCACCCGTGGTGGTCATCACCGGTGCGAGTGCGGGCATCGGGGCGGCGCTGGCCCGGGAGCTCGCGGGCCGTCGCGCCTCGCTGGTCCTGACCGCGCGGCGCGAGGAGGTGCTCCGCGAGCTGGCGGTGACGCTGGGCGGACCGGTGGAGGTCGTGCCGGGCGACGTGACCCGGCGGGCCGACGTGGAGCGGGTGCTGGAGCGGGCGATGGCGCGCTTCGGCGGGGTGGACGTCTGGGTGAACAACGCCGGGCGGGGCATCACCCGACCGTCGTTCGAGGCGATCACCGAGCAGGACGTGGACGCGATGGTCCGCGACAACGTCCGCTCGGTGCTCCACGGCATGCAGGTGGTGCTCCCGCACTTCAAGGCCCGGAAGCAGGGCGTGATCGTGAACGTCTCGTCGATGCTCTCGCGGGTGCCGCTGGTGTCCTTCCGCGCGGCCTACAGCGCTGCGAAGGCAGCTGTGGACGCGCTGACCGAGGCGGCGCGGGCCGAGCTGGCGAAGGACTTCCCCGCCATCCGGGTGGTGACGGTCCTCCCGGGGGTGGTGGCGACCGAGTTCGGCAACAACGCGCTCGGTGGCGGCCCGGACTCGCGGAGCCTCCCGGGTGCACAGCCGGTGGACGAGGTGGCACGGGTCATCGCCGACGGGCTCTTCGCTGGTCCGGTGGACCTCTACACCCGGCCCGGGTACTTCGAGATGGTGCTCGCGCATCTGCGCGGCCTCGCCGGCCATCCTTCCGCCTGATCGTCTTGCCGGCCGCGAGCCCACGAGGCTCATGACGCTCTGCGGCGAGGCCTGCCCGGCACGGCTCCGGGCATCCTGGAAGCATGGAATGGCCTGGCGCGCGCCCCTAGGATGCCGCCCGCGTCGCGAGCCAGGGTGAACGGTCGCATCCCGCCTCGCGACCACAGGGACAGCGAGGCTCGAGAATGCCGGCGCCGGACACCTTTCCGCGGCTGCTGATCGCGCATGCGCGCCAGCGCGGAGACCGGCCGTCGATCCGGGAGAAGGATCGCGGCATCTGGCAAACGCACTCCTGGAGCGATGCGCTGGAGCAGGTCCGGAGCCTCGCCTGCGGGCTGCACACGCTCGGGCTCCGCCGTGGAGAGACCGTGGCCATCGTGGGCGACAACCGCCCCCGCCTCTACTGGGCGATGGACGCCGCGCAGGCGCTGGGAGCCATCCCGGTTCCGCTCTACCAGGACGCCGTCGCCGAGGAGATGGCCTACGTCCTGGCCAACGCCGAGGTGCGCATCGCGATCGTCGAGGACCAGGAGCAGGTGGACAAGCTCCTGGAGGTCAAGGCGCGCTGCCCGCTGCTCGAGCTGATCGTCTACGACGATCCTCGCGGCCTCCGCCACTACGACCCGGCGCAGCTTCGCGCGTACGAGGACGTCCAGGCCGCAGGCCGAGACCTCGAGCGAACCCATCCGGACTTCTTCGCCTCCGAGGTGGAGCGCGGGCGGCCGAGCGACGTGGCGATCATGCTCTACACCTCGGGCACCACTGGCACGCCGAAGGGCGTGATGCTCACCCACGACAACCTGATCGTCACCGGCCGGGGAGGCATCCAGCGGGAGCGCCTCACCGCGGACGAGGAGGTGCTGGCCTACCTCCCGATGGCCTGGGTGGGCGACAACCTCTTCAGTTACTGCCAGGGCCACGTCGCCGGCTTCTGCGTCAGCTGCCCGGAGAGCCCGGACACGGTGCTCACCGACATCCGGGAGATCGGCCCGACCTACTTCTTCGCCCCACCGCGGGTCCTGGAGAATCTCCTCACCCAGGTGTCCATCCGGATGGAGGACGCCTCGCGGTTCAAGCGCTGGCTCTACGCGCGGTGCATGGCGCTGGCCCGACGCTGGGGCCCGGACATCCTCGACGGGAAGGCCGTACCACTCGGTGCCCGGCTCGGCTACGCGCTGGGGGATCTGCTGATCTACGGCCCGCTGCGGAACGTCCTGGGGTTCAGCCGGATCCGGGTCGCGTACACCGCGGGCGAGGCGATCGGACCGGACCTCTTCCGCTTCTACCGGTCGCTGGGCGTCAACCTCAAGCAGCTCTACGGGAGCACCGAGACCTCGGTCTTCGTCTGCATCCAGCCGAACGGGCAGGTGAAGCCCGAGTCCGTGGGAACGCCGGCCACCGACGTCGAGGTGCGCATCTCCGAGAGCGGGGAGGTGCAGGTCAAGAGCCCCGGCGTCTTCCGTGGCTACTTCCGCGCCGAGACCGCCACCGCGGAGTCCATGACCCCCGATGGATGGTTTCGCACCGGGGACGCCGGCTTCTTCGACGACGACGGGCACCTCCGGATCATCGACCGGGCGCGCGACGTGGGCCGGCTCCAGGACGGGACGCTGTTCGCGCCGAAATATCTGGAGAACAAGCTCAAGTTCTTCCCCTTCATCAAGGAGGCGGTGGCCTTCGGAGACCGCCGCGCCTTCGCCGCGGCGTTCGTGTGCATCGACCTGGCGGCGGTGGGGAACTGGGCCGAGCGGCGACACCTGCCCTACACCGGCTACGCCGACCTGGCCGGGCAGCACCCGGTCCACGATCTGATCCGCTCGTGCGTGGAGCAGGCGAACGCCGATCTGGCAGCCGATCCGCGGCTCCGCGGCTCGCAGATCCACCGCTTCCTCGTCCTGCACAAGGAGCTCGACGCCGACGACGGGGAGCTGACCCGCACCCGCAAGGTCCGTCGCGGCTTCATCGCCGAGAAGTACGCGAGTCTGGTGGACGCGCTGTACTCGGCGGAGCCCAGCGTCCACGTCGAGACGCAGGTCCGCTTCGAGGACGGACGCACCGGGCTGATGCGGGCCGACCTCCCGATCCTCGAGGCGAACACCGTCGACCTGGATGAGGCGAGGAAGGCGGCCTGATGCACGGCCGGGTCCCAGGTCCTCTGCTGCTCCAGGTCCGGGGAATCTCCCTGAGCTTCGGCGGCGTCCACGCGCTCCGCGACGTCGACTTCCACGTCCACGAGGGGGAGGTCTGCGCGATCATCGGTCCCAACGGGGCGGGGAAGTCGAGCCTGCTCAACGTGATCAACGGGGTCTACTCCCCGGACGCCGGGACCATCAGCTACGGCGGCGAGACCCGCCGGGCCATGCGCCCGCACCGCGCCGCCGAGCAGGGCATCGCACGGACCTTCCAGAACATCGCCCTGTTCAAGGGGATGTCGGTGCTGGACAACGTGATGGCCGGCCGGACCCTGAAGATGAAGCGGGGGCTCTTCTGGCAGGCGGTGTACTGGGGCCCGGCGCAGCGCGAGGAGCTGGAGCACCGGGCGAAGGTCGAGCAGATCATCGACTTCCTGCAGATCGAGCACGTCCGACGGACCCCGGTGGGCCGGCTTCCCTACGGGCTGCAGAAGCGGGTGGAGCTGGCGCGGGCGCTGGCCGCCGAGCCCCGGCTGCTCCTCCTCGACGAGCCGATGGCCGGCA
>JADGQZ010000208.1 GCA_017881345.1 Myxococcaceae bacterium
GTCTTCCACGGTCCCGCGTGACCACCACGTGCTAGGATGAGCTCCAATCGCTGCTGAGGAGTCAACGATGGCGTCCAAGACCAAGTGGAGAAGGAACACCGCACCCGCGTGGAAGAAGGTCGCCGTCGTCTTGTCTGCACCCGCGGCTGTACTCATCGTGATGTCTCTCCTCGATTCCTCCCATTGGGGTCTGCTGCCTTTCGCCCTGCTCACCGTGGTGGTGGCCGCCGCCGCGGTCTGGATCATGGCCAAGCTGCTGGGGGTCCACCTGAGTCTGCGCAGCTGGGACTGACTGGCGAAGCCCCCTGGTGAGCGGCCCGCGGCGTCGCTGACCGGACCCGCGAGGCGCGGTTTGCGGCCGCGTTCCGTGGCGCGTAGCATGGCTTGTGCACCGGCGCAGGCGCGTCACCATCCTCGAACATACGGACCGGCCTTACCGTTGTCGCCTGCTTCGGCACCCTAAGCATCCACGGCGCAGCCGGCGAGTTGTTCACGCCCGAGTTCGCCGTGCAGGTCGAGCGTGCGGCGGCGGTCGTGAATGCACGGAAGGCCGGGCCGCACCCGCTGTTCGTGACTGGAAAGGCTCATCGGGGCCGGGAGAAGCGCATGGCGATAGACACTCGCAGTGGCACGTCCATGCATGATCAGGACATGCGGAACGCCGCTCGACGCGCGCGGCACATCGAGGCCAGTGTCGCGTCGGTCATCCTCGGCAAGGAGGAGGCGATCCGAGCCGTCGTGGTGGCGCTGCTCGCGGGCGGTCATGTCATCATCGAGGACTATCCGGGCGTGGGCAAGACGCTACTCGCCAAAGCACTTGCCCACTCTGTCATGTGCCGGTTCGCCCGGGTCCAGTTCACTCCTGATCTGCTGCCCGGCGACGTCACCGGAGTGAGCGTCTTCAACCAGAAGACCGGGGAATTCGAGTTCCGCCCCGGGCCGATCTTCGCCAACATCGTCCTCGCCGACGAGATCAACCGCTCATCGCCCAAAACGCAGGCCAGTCTGCTCGAATGCATGGAAGAGCAGCAGGCGACGATCGACAACATCACCCATCCGATCGCTCCGCCCTTCATGGTCATCGCCACCCAGAACCCCATCGAATACGAAGGTACCTACCCGCTGCCTGAGGCGCAGCTCGACCGCTTCATGATGCGCCTCAGCCTCGGCTACCCCGACGTTGAAGCCGAGGAGGCGATACTGCACGCGCAGACCTCGCGCGATCCGTTCGCCGAGCTTGAGCCGGTAGTGGACGCCGCGCAGGTGCTCGCCATGCAGGAGGCCGTGGGCCGGGTCAAGATCGTCCGTGAGCTCCGCCGCTACGTCGTGGATCTGCTGACCGCCACCCGCACGAGTAGTGACGTCTATCTTGGCGCGAGTCCTCGCGCGGGCATCGCCCTGGTGCGTGCCGCAAAGGCCCTCGCCCTGCTTCGCGGACGGGATTTCGTGGTACCACAGGATCTCAAGGACCTCTGCGCGCGAGTCCTGGGTCACCGCATCATCCTCTCTTCTGATGCCAGGGTGCACAGGCAAACGGAGGAGGCGGTGATCGCCAGACTGCTCGAGACGATCCCCGTACCGGGAGCGTAGCGATCGCCCGTCCGACCACGCGGGGTCTGGCCTTCCTGGCCGTCGCTGTCGGCACCTGCGTGGCGGCCCGTATCGTCGGCACCTGGGGGCTCTGCCTGGTTTTACTCGCCTTCTTCACTGCACCGTTCGTCTTCTGGCCGGGGACGAACTGGTGATCTCCTCGCGCGTGACGAACGACTCCCTGCTGCCCGGGTCCCAGCTCACGCGGCCGGACGTCACCGGAGATCTGGCCGCGCATCGCCAGACCATGGAGCTGGAAAGCCTGGGGCCACGAGCGGAGCGAGTGGTGAGTACCGCCCCGCAGCCGGCGCGGAGGGGGGTCTTCCGTCTCGCGCCGTTGCGGGCCGAAGGGGAAGACCCTTTGGGCCTCATCCGCACTCGCCACCGGCCGGGCGGTCCGCTGGCGGTCACCGTCTTCCCAAGGCTGATCCACCTTCGCTCCTGCGCGCTCTCCACCCTTGAGCCGGCCGGCGAGGCGCTCGCTGGTCTGCTGGTGGCCCCCGAGTGCGCCGGCGTGCTCTGCCTCACCTTGAACCGTGGCGCCGATCTGCGCTCGGCGCTGACGTTCTCGCAGACAGAGAGCCGCCGCGCTCTTCCCCGATGAGGATCTCGCGCAAGCTTCTCTACCTCGTCTGTTTCACGGCTTTGGCCGCTACGGCGGCTCTTGCCCTTGCCCTTGTCGGAAGTCCCTCCATCGCCCCCCTTCTGGTCTGGACCGCCATCATGGCTGCTCTGGCCGGCGCCCCAGGGCTCATCCATCGCCGGGCGTGGCCGCTCGCCCTGGTCTTGCTCCCTGCAGGGGCCTACCTGATGCTCCGCGCGCAGATCTCCGTCCCGCCTGCGGTCCAGGGTCTCCCGGGGCACTACAGCTTCTACCTCGAAGTGATCCGTTCCGCCGTGAAGACATACGTGACGAACACGCTCCCTCTGGATCCCGCGAGCTCGGCCGAGGTCAGACCTCTCTTCTCGCTGATCGTCTACGGCGCCACCGCGGTCGCCTCGTTTGCGGCCCTCAGCCTTCGCAAGCCGCTGCCGGCCATCGTCGTCTTCCTTGTGCTTCTGGGATTTGGCCTCACGATCGACGGCGTCGCCAGGGCTGTCTGGTTGCCGTTCGCGTTCGTGGTTCTGGCCGGTTCCCTGCTGGCACTCTCGCGCTCCCTGGCGCGCGAGCGATGGCGGCCTCGAGACGCCGTGACGGGGTCCGCGATCGTGCTCCTCGCTGCGCTGCTCGCCGTCGTCGTGCTGGGAACCACGTCCGTCGAAGCGAGCAAGCCGTGGCAGGACTGGCGCACGTGGGAGCCGATCGGTGACGACTCATCGCGTCTTGACTTCGACTGGACACGCAACTTCCCCAAGCTCCTCGACCCGCAGACCGACGCAGAGATCATGCGCGTCGAGTCGCCCGTCGCCTCCAACTGGCGGGCGAACGCGCTCGAAGACTTCGACGGAGAATCCTGGAGTGGCGCCGGGCGGTTCGGCAGCCAGCTCCCGTATGTGGGGCCCGCCGGTGCGCACACTTACGTGATTCCCACAGGTGATGTGGGGCACGCCGGCAAGGCGGTCACGGAGGTCTTCAAGCTCCGATCCCTCTACACGGACCTCCTCTTCGCGGGAGGTACGCCCACCGCA
>JADGQZ010000209.1 GCA_017881345.1 Myxococcaceae bacterium
CACCTATGCGGACGTCGAGCTCCCCGAGGGCCGCATCGCCGACCGGCTGCGCGCCGAGCAGTACGTCCACTTCCGGGGCGAGACCTGGCTCCAGGATATTCTTCAGTCCCAGGGCCAGCCCCGTCCCACCCGGCCGGAGGTCCGCGCCCCGGGCGCGGTGGCGTCACCGGCCTGATGCCGGCAGGAGAGGAGTCATCACGATGAAGGTGGTCATCTTCTGCGGTGGGCTGGGGATGCGGCTCCGGGAGTATTCCGAGGCCATCCCCAAGCCGATGGTCCCGGTGGGCTACCGACCCATCCTCTGGCACCTGATGCGGTACTACGCCCACTTCGGGCACAAGGACTTCATCCTCTGCCTCGGCTACAAGGGCGACACCATCAAGCGCTACTTCCTCGAGTACGAGGAGACGGTCACCAACGACTTCGTGCTCCGCGAGGGCGGCAAGAAGATCGAGCTGCTGGGCAGCGACATCCAGGACTGGAACATCACCTTCGTCGACACGGGGATGAACTCCAACATCGGGATGCGCCTCAAGGCGGTCCAGCCCTACGTCGAGGGCGAGGAGATGTTCCTCGCCAACTACAGCGACGGGCTCTCGGACCTGCCGTTGCCGGAGGTCATCCAGTTCCTCCGCGCCCGGCCCGAGGCGGCGGCCTGCTTCACCGGCGTGGCGCCCACCAGCAGCTTTCACCTGGTCAACGTGGGGGACGGCGGGCTGGTCCAGAGCATCAAGCACGTGAAGGAAACCGGGATGCGGGTGAACGGAGGCTTCTTCGTCTTCCGCCCCGAGGTCTTCCAGTGGATGCAGGAGGGCGAGGAGCTGGTCCAGGAGCCCTTCCAGCGGCTGGCCAAGGCCGGGAAGCTGCTCTCGTACAACTACGACGGCTTCTGGGCCTGCATGGACACCTTCAAGGAGAAGCAGCTCCTGGAGGACCTCTACGCCCGCGGCCAGGTGCCCTGGGAGGTGTGGAAGGCCAACCCCCGCACCTCGGCCGGCCGCAAGAGCGCCTGACGATGCAGCGTCTGTCGCTGTTCGGCGAGCCGGGAGGCATCCGCCGGATCCTCGCGCTGGGCGCCCACTCCGATGACATCGAGATCGGCTGCGGGGGGACGCTGCTCCGCCTGCTCGCGGAGCGCCCGGACCTCGAGGTCACCTGGGCGGTGTTCTGCTCCACGCCGGAGCGGGCGCGCGAGGCCGAGGCCTCGGCGGAACAGTTCCTCCAGGGCGCGGCGCGCAAGCGGATCGTCATCCGCTCGCACCGCGACGGGTTCCTCCCCACCGAGTGGGCGCGGGTGAAGGAGGAATTCGAGGAGCTGAAGCGCGAGGTGACGCCAGATCTGATCCTCACCCACTACCGGGAGGACCGGCACCAGGATCACCGGGTGGTCTCCGAGCTCACCTGGAACACCTGGCGCAACCATCTGATCCTCGAGTTCGAGATCCCGAAGTACGACGGTGATTTCGGGACTCCGAATGCCTTCGTCCCCCTGAGCCCGGCGACGGTGGAGAAGAAGATCGAGCTGGTCTTGAAGGCCTTCCCCACCCAGGCCGGGAAGTCCTGGTTCAGCGCCGATCTCTTCCGCGCGGTGGCCCGCATCCGGGGCATGGAGTGCCAGGCGGAGGAGCGGCTGGCGGAGGCGTTCTACTGCCGGAAGCTGGTGGTGTGATCAGCGCTCGTCGCCCGAGGCTCGCGCCGGGCCCGGGTCGGACAGGGTGACCTTTTGCTCCACGCGCTCCAGCCAGCACTCGCGCCAGTAGGGGTAGATCTCGCGAGAGCAGAACCAGCGCCGCAGGCTGTGGTTCCCCGAGCAGACCACGCCCTCGAGGGTGATGGCCTCGTTCTTCAGCTCGACCATCTTGCCGTCCTGGTCGTTGATGAAGTGGTGCACCCGCTGGCGGACCCGGAACTCCTGACCGCAGTAGGGCAGCATCTCCCGGTCGAACCACAGCCCCTTGTTCCGGCCCTCGGCGTTGAGGGTTCTGGCGATCTCCACCCGCGACTTCACCCGGACTCGCTCCCCGGGCTGGAGCTCCAGCGCCGGGAAGACATCTCCCTTCTGCGCCGTGCCACGCAGGTGAACCTCGTCGATGAGACCCGCCTTGCGCATCGGTTCCTGGACCACCGCCCGCGACATCACCCGCGCGAAGTGGGCGAGCCCCACGTTGCCCGAGGTGAGCTCACGCACGTAGCCCCGGGGATCCCAGAGCTTCACGTGCTCGCTGCACCCGGGGAGCTCGGTGGCCTGGCATCTCCAGCGCTGCTCGCCGTCGCGCTGGGTGCGGGTCCCCGACGACGCACGCCCGAGCAGGGCCGAGGTGTCCTCCGGGGGGAAGGGACCGGCGGCGGGCGTGGCGGGGTCGGCACGACGGAGCCAGGCCTCCTTCCAGAGGATCCGACACTCCGCCTGGCAACCGCCATGTCCCTTGCCGTCGCACCGCTCCTGCTCGAGGAACACCGCGTCCGCGAGGCGCCGGGTGCCGCTGTAGTGAACGGTGTCGCAGATGCGCTCGGCCCGGCGCTCCACGGTGAGCCGGCGGCCGCAGAGCGCGATCATCTCCGGCATGAACGGATGCCCGTCCAGAGCGCCGGTGGCGTCGAGCGTGGCGAAGATCTCTGCCGGGCTCCTCACCTCGACCAGGTCACCGCGCCGAAATCCTCCCGTCGACATTGTCTCCCGTCTCCTCCGCCGTTCCGACAGGCGCACGAATACCACGGGCGCGGCCCAACTCGGGATCGGCCAGCGAGCGTGGTATCAGCGTGGCGGACACGTCACGCAAGCGCGACCCCGGGTGACGGAAGACACCAGCCATGAGCGAAGCCAGAGCCGCGCGTGAGGTCGCCTCGGTGGTCCCCGGCTCGGCGGGCTCCGTGCTCCAGCTCTCCATGCGGAGGGTGCACGACCTGGTCGCGTTCTGCGCGCCCTACGAGTTCGAGGACGTGGTGGCCTCGGTCACCGGGGCCGACCGGGTCGAGATCACCAACTACCGGGCCATCGAGTGGGCGCGCCGGCTGTACAAGCTGGGACGGAAGGTGCTGCGTTCGCGCGCGCTGGCGCGCCGCCTGGTCCCACCGCTGGCGGTTCCCCGCCTCGAGCGCGAATACGAGCTCTTCTTCCCGGTCTTCAATCACCCCTTCGAGCTCTTCGCGCTGGCGGCGATCCCCGACTGGAGAGCGCGCTGCAGGCGCGCGGTGTGCCTGGTCAGCGAGATCTGGATCCAGGAGCTGCCCGAGTACCTCATCGAGCTGCTGGCAGAGTTCGACCATCTGTTCATCTCGCTCCAGCACCCGGCCGCCGAGGTGGCGCGCATCGTAGGGAAGCCCTGCACCTACCTGCCCCTGGCCGCCGACGTGTGCCGCTTCTCGCCGTATCCGCATCCGGCGCCCCGCTCGATCGACGTGTGCAACCTCGGCCGGCGATCGGCGGTGACCCACGCCGCGCTGCTCGCGCTCGCGCGAGAACGGCGCATCTTCTACTTCTACGACACGGTGAAGGCGAGCGGGCCGCGCGGCAAGCAGATGACCTTCCAGGTGGGGAGCCCGGCGGAGCACCGGCAGTTCCTGGCCAGCGTCCTGCGCCGGAGCCGGTACTACCTGGCCTATCGGTCCCGGGTGAACGAGCCCGAGCAGACGGAGGGTCGCGAGGAGATCTCCGGGCGATTCTACGAGGGTGCTGCGGCCGGCGCGGTGCTCCTCGGCGAGCCGCCTCGCTCGGAGGAGTTCGAGCGGCAGTTCGACTGGCCCGAGGCGGTGGTGCGGCTCCCGTACGACTCTCCCGACGTGGGTGACTTCCTCGCCCGGCTCGGCCGGGAGCCCGAGCGGCTGGCCCACCTCGGCCGCACCAACGCCCGGCATGCGGCGCTGCGGCACGACTGGGTGCACCGGCTGGAGAAGGTCTTCGCCGCCGTCGGGCTCGCACCCACCGAGGGAATGCGCGCTCGCCGCGAGCGCCTCTCCGAGCTGGCCGAGCTCAGCGGAGGTGACCCGGCAGGCCCCGGGCGCCCGGTCGTCCCCGCGGTGGGGCAGTGAGCCCGGGTCAGCCTCCGGCTCGCGCCGCCACCTCGTCCGCCAGCGGGAGCGCGGCAGTGAGACCGGGCGACTCGATGCCGTAGAGGTGCACCAGCCCCGGGACGCCGTGCACTGCCGGGCCGTGGACCAGGAAGTCGGCGGCAGGCTCGCCGGGGCCGGTCACCTTGGGGCGGATCCCGGTGTAGCCGGGCTGGAGCGCGCCCTCCGGCAGCCCGGGCCAGTAGCGGCGGATGGACTGGTAGAAGCCGTCCACCCGGGACTCGTCGAACCCGTAGTCAACCGCCTCCACCCACTGGACGTCCGGCCCGAAGCGCGCCCGGCCATCGAGGTCGAGGGTCACGTGCGTCCCCAGCCCTCCCGGGACCGGGACCGGATACACCAGGTGCCGGAAGGGCGAGCGACCAGAGAGCACGAAGTAGTGGGCCTTGGCGTAGCGCTGCGGCGGGATGGTGGTCGGCGGGAAGCCCTCGATCCTCCGCGCCATCTCGGGCGCCCACAGCCCGGCGCAGTTGATGACCAGCCGGAAGCGCACGTGCGCCGGCTCGTCGCCTCCGAGCGAGAGCTCCACTCCGTCGTCGAGGACGCGTCCGGAGAGGACCGGAGTGCCCAGCACCACCATCGCCCCGGCACGCTCGGCGTCCGTCCTGAGCGCCGCCATGAACCCGTGGCTGTCCACGATGCCGGTGTCCGGCGACCAGAGCGCCCGGACCGCCGAGACCTCCGGCTCGAGCGCGCGGGTCTCGGCCGCATCCAGCCACCCCAGCTCGACCCCGTTGGCCGCGGCGGCGCTCCGGATCTGCTCCAGCGCCGGAAGCTCCTCCTCCCGCGTCGCGACGACGAGCTTGCCCAGCCGGGCGTGGGGAACGGCGTGCTCGGCGCAGTAGGCGTAGAGCGCCTGGCGCCCCTGCACGCAGAGTCGCGCCTTCAGCGAACCCAGCGGGTAGTGGATGCCGGCGTGAATCACCTCCGAGTTGCGCGAGCTGGTGTGGAAGCCGACGAAGCGTTCCTTGTCCATCAAGAACACCTCGCGACCGGCCAGCGCGAACCGTCGGGCGATCGCCAGCCCGATCACCCCGGCGCCGATCACGCCCACGTCTGCGCTCGCCGCCGTCGTCTCTCGCGCCTGCACGCCGGCGGCGAGCCTAGCAAGGATGCAGCACTCCTCGGCACGGCGAGCGGTGCAGCGGAAGCGCGGATCGCTGCGACGACGCATGGGTGCGGGAGCGTCGCGACGAGATCACTGCTCGGTGGTCGACAGCCCGTGGCGCACGACTCTCCTCCCCGCACCCGTGTCGCCCGATGCCGGCGAGTGGCGGGACCTGGCCGTTGGGTCAATCCTCCAGGCCCCGCCGCGGTCCGGATCCGCAGCGCAGACGCATCTTCTCCGCAGCGCTGAACTCGGCGCGGGCACCGTGTCGCGATTGACCCCGCGGTCTTCGGTGACCCGGTGATCAATCGCCTCGCAGCGTCGCCTCGGGTTCAGGCACGATGGAGGTGCCCAATCTAGGTCTCCGTGCGATACGGCCGCACGGAGGCGCTCACGTCCCCGGGGGAGCACACATGGATCGAGTCTGCACCTGCGACGTCTCGCGCTCGCTGCGCGCTTCGTCGTCGTCTTCCCTGCTGGCGGCGGTGCTGGTGCTCGGGGCGCTCGGCTGCAACCAGAACAACTCTGCGCCCGCCGATGCCGATCAGACGCGGAGCACCACCAGTCTCGGCGAAGGCCGGCGGACGGCGGCGCTCGGCGCCGGGATCCAGTTCGTCCAGCTCTCCTACGCCACGCCGCAGTCGAACACCTCGACGGTGAACGTGAAGTACGTGGCGGCGCAGAGCCTGGGAGACCTCAACGTGGTCGCGGTCGGCTGGAACGACACCAGCGCCACGGTCAGCTCGGTGACCGACACCTCGGGGAACGTCTACGCCCTTGCGGTCGGGCCCACGTCGTGGCCGGGCGCGCTCACCCAGTCCATCTACTACTCGGCCAACATCAAGGCCGCGGCGGCCGGGGCCAACACCGTCAAGGTGGTCTTCTCCAAGGCGGCGATCTTCGTGGACGTCCGCATCCTCGAGTACAGCGGGATCGACGGCAGCAGCCCGCTCGATGGAGTGGCCGCCGCCACCGGGACTGCGGGGACCAGCGACAGCGGCCCGGCCACCACCACCAACGCCAAC
>JADGQZ010000210.1 GCA_017881345.1 Myxococcaceae bacterium
ATCATATCGCCCCCAACGTCTCGGCCCCCGTCACGATCGGCCCGAAGGACTACTCGGTCACGCTGCCCCTGCTGATCGGCTTCAACGGGCCGGCGGGAAGCCAGCTCATCCTCGGCCCGACCCTGATCCCGATATACGGCAAGAACGTGGTCGTAAACGGCATCGTCCACCCGACCGTCTTCTCGCTGCTCGCCGGCGGGACGATGGGCTTCTCGTTCCGGGTCAGCGAGGCTTTCCGGATCATGCCCGAGGTCGGGATCTACTACGCGGCGGGCTGGGACCTGACCCACGGGTACGAACTCCAGACCGGCACTGCGACCTTCCAGGCCAACCTCGGCTTCGCCTTCGGGGGCGACGGCTTTGGCGGCACCACCGAATCCAAGGTGATGAACGACGACTAGATGGCGGGCCCTGCTCAGGATGAGCGGGGGGACACCGAGAGCACCGCCGCACCGCTGATCTTTCCGCCCGCCAGTGCGTCCAGTGCGACGTTTGCGTCCTCCAGGCTGAACAGCGTCACCTCGGAGCGGACCGGGATCTTGGGCGCAAGCGCCAGGAACTCCTCCCCTTCGGCACGCGTGAGGTTGGCAACCGAGCGGAGTGTCCGCTCACCCCAGAGCAGCGCGTAGGGGAACGCGGGAATGTCGGACATGTGAATGCCGGCGCAGACCACCGTGCCGCCCGGCCGGACCGCGGCCAGCGCGCGAGGCACCAGCGCCCCCACCGGCGCAAAGATCAGCGCGGCGTCGAGGAGTTCGGGCGGCTCGTCCTCCGAACTCCCCGCCCAGGCGGCACCGAGCGAGCGCGCGAACGCCTGCCCGGCAGTATCCCCGGGACGGGTGAAGGCGAAGACGCGCCAGCCCAGGTGGCGGGCAACCTGCGCGACGAGGTGCGCCGAGGCTCCGAAGCCATACAGCCCGAGCAACTGGCCCTCCCCTGCCATCCGCAGAGCCCGGTAGCCGATCAGGCCGGCGCAGAGGAGCGGCGCCGCCTGCGCGTCCGGGGTTTCGCGCGGAATCTGGAACGCGTAGCGAGCGTCGGCCACCGCCAGCTCGGCGAAGCCACCGTCGAGGTGGTATCCGGTGAAGCGCGCGGTGGGGCAGAGGTTCTCGCGTCCCGCCAGGCAATAGCGACAGACGCCGCAGGTCCACCCCAGCCAGGGAACACCGGCGCGGTCGCCGAGCTTGAAGCGCGTCACACCCTCGCCGAGCGCGACCACCTCCCCGACAATCTGATGACCCAGCACCAGCGGCAGCTTCGGGTCGGCCAGCTCGCCGTCGCGCACGTGGAGATCGGTGCGACAGACCCCGCAGGCCCGGACCCGCAGCAGCATCTGGCCCGGGCCGGCCACCGGGGCCGGTAGCTCCGTTGCCTCGAGGGGATGACCGACCGCCCGGAGGACCATGGCGCGCATGGGCGTGGGTCCCCCGAGGAGGCTTACCGCGCGACGGCGGTGCGGTTGCGGTCGATCCACCAGCCCCAGGGGATGAAGAGCCAGGCGATGAGCCCCATCCATTTCAACGCTTCGACGCTGGGGGGCGGCGGGCCGAACGCGGTGGCGAAGTACATCACGAAGAGGAAGACGACCAGCGCCCAGAAGGTGATCGACCCGGTCCGGTTGCGGGCCCGCGTCGTGGTGGCATAGAGCCAGGTGCCTGCGGCGAGCATGGCGACCTCGACGATCATCGTGCCCGGAATGGAGTTCCAGAGACCGAGCCCGATATAGGTGGTGCTGCCGGGATAGAGCGGCATGTCGGGACGGTGGGTCACGAAATCGAGCACCCAGTGGCTGAAGACGCCCGCCGCCAGGACCAGGGCGACCCGCCGGTTGCGCTTGAAAGCGTAGTGGACCCCGCCGAAGAGCAGCGACCAGACCACCGCCATCAGCAGGCTGTGCGAGTACGGGTAGTCGTGCAGGTCGAGAGGCGTGAAGGCCGTGTCGCCGGGGACGATGCGCACGCTCTCGAGACCGGTGATGAGGAAGATCGGCCAGAGGAGGTCGAGGAACAGAGGCGCCGCCAGCAGCGTGGCGAGCGACGCCTCCGGCGCCGGCCGCTTGGACCCGAGGCCCACTGCGAAGTGTCCGATGAACATGCCGGCACTATACCCGCGCCGCGGGGCTCAGGCGTCGATCTTGTGGGCCGTGAGAAAGAGCCGGATGCGGGTGCGGATCTCATCGCGCACCCGGGCGAAGACCCGCAGCCGCTCCTCCTCGGTGCCCGTCGCATCGGCGGGATCGTCGAAGGACCAGTGGATCCGCTCCTTGATGCCGGGCCACACGGGACAGCGCTCCTTTGCGCGGTCGCAGACCGTGATGACGAAATCGAACGGCTGGTCGAGGTAGGTCTCCATCGCCTTGCTCTGCTGGCCGGAGATGTCGATGCCGACGTCGTGCATGACGCGGATCGCCAGCGGGTGCAGCGGCTTGGGCTCGGTGCCCGCGCTGAATGCATCCACCCGGCCTCTCGAGAGGAACCGCGCCCAGCCCTCGGCCATCTGGCTGCGGCACGAGTTTCCCGTACAGAGAAACAGCACGCGGGCCTTGGCTTCACTCATCGCTGAACTCGGGATGGGGAAGCAGGACGTCCGGCGCCCGCGCCGGGAGTGCGGGCACCAGCCACCGGAACAGCGCGGTGGCGAGCGCCGCCCCGAGCAGCTGGGCCGCGATGAAGGACGGCACGTCGACGGGCCGGATGCCGGCGAAGGTGTCGGTGACGGACCGGGCGATTGTGACCGCCGGGTTCGCGAACGAGGTGGACGCCGTGAACCAGTAGGCGGCGGTGATGTAGGCGCCCACCGCGAACGGCACCGC
>JADGQZ010000211.1 GCA_017881345.1 Myxococcaceae bacterium
CCCTCGGCGCGCAGGTGCTCGGCCTGGGCCGGGGAGAGCTGGGCCACCTTCACCGTCCCTTGCACCCGCGCCTTCGCTCCGGCCGAGTCGGTGGGGACGAAGAAGCCGTAGTCCTTGAACGTCACCCGCACGCCGGGGCCACCCTCGGCCGGCGCGAGCTCCATCCAGCAGCCCATCTGGCTGCAGGCACGGCGCACCACGCCCTCCACCAGGACCGTTCGGCCATCCTCCGGCTTGCCGAGCACCGAGGCGAGCGCGACCGGTTTCTGGTTCTTCGGCAGCGGCTCGCCCCGGACGAGCACCGCCCCGGGCTTCAGCGTCGTCGGACCGGACGGCTGCCCGGCGGCCTTGGCGTGTTCGTCGGCGCAGTCTCCCTTTCCGTCATGGGCCGACGCGGCGAGCGAAACGCCGAGCAAGGTTGTGAACACGAGTCGGTGCATGTCGTCCAGCATGCCAGTCCAACCCGCCTCCGTTCCAGCCGCCCGCGGGGACTGAATTGCATCGCCCGGCGCTCGTCTACAACTTGCAAGGCACAGAGGTGGTGATGGCGACGGGTCGACAGCTGGCGCGGAAGTTTGCCCTCTACGGGTGCGCTGGCTGGGTGCTCGAGGTCCTCTTCACCGGCACCAAGGCCGCGCTCTCACGGGACAAGAAGCTCGCGGCGCGCACCTATCTCTGGATGCACCCCATCTACGGCGCCGCTGCGCTGGCACTGGATGCGGTGCACCAGAAGCTCGCGCACCGGTCGCGCCTGACCCGGGCCACCGCGTCCCTCGGGGTCATCTACGCCACCGAGTACGCCTCGGGCGCGGTGCTGCGCCACGTCCTTGGCGACTGTCCGTGGCGGTACCGCGACGGCATGCACCTGCACGGGCTCGTCCGGCTGGACTACGCGCCGTACTGGCTCGCCGCCGCGCTGGGCTTCGAGTGGGTCCGCGACGGGCTGCAGGCGCCGCCCGCTCGCGCCGCTTCCACGCCGGGGGTAGCGTGCCCGGCGTGCGGAACCGCGGAACCGTCGAGCGACCGTATCGCCGCGTGACCCCCGGCGCGCCCGGTCCGGAGCGCACGGACGTGGTCGCGGTGGAGGAGCCGCTGCAGGTCCGCGTCGCGGGCGACACGGTGGCCATCACCATGCGCACGCCCGGAGCAGACCACGCGCTCGCCGCGGGCTTCCTCCTGTCCGAGGGCATCATCCGCTCGGTCGACGACCTCGGGACGATCAGCCATTGCGGTCGCACCGACCAGGAGGGCTACGGGAACGCGCTCGACGTGCTCCCCGCGCCCGGCGTTCAGCTGGTCTGGGAGCGGGTGACCGCGAGCCGCCGCGGCACGCTCACCTCTGCGGCGTGCGGCGTCTGCGGCCGCGAGCAGATCGACGACCTCCTGGCCCGCATCGAGCCGCTCGGGGACGCCCCGGCCATCGACGCCGCGCTCATCGCCTCCGGGCCCGACCGGCTCCGCGCCGCCCAGGCGGCCTTCGAGCGCACCGGCGGCACCCACGCGGCGATGGTGGTGGCCGAGGACGGCTCGGTGCTGGCGGTCCACGAGGACGTGGGCCGGCACAATGCAGTCGACAAGGTGGTGGGCACCCTGGTCCTGGCCGGCGTCATCGGGCCATGCCGCAGCCCGTCGACCGGTCCCCGCCCGGCCCTCCTGGTGGTCAGCGGCCGGAGCAGCTTCGAGATGGTGCAGAAAGCCGCGATGGCCCGGATTCCGGTCCTGGCCTCTGTCGGCGCAGCCAGCAGTCTGGCAGTGGACCTCGCCGAGCGGGCGGGCGTCGCCCTCGCCACATTCGTCCGGAACGGAAGCTTCAACCTGTACACACACGCCGGGCGAATCCGGGGAGCCGCACCGACCGTAGAGGAGCAGACCGACGGCGGTGCCCTCCTGTAAGCTGTTCGACATCCGGGCGTTCTCCTCGGTCAAGGGCGAGCGGAGGCCAGATGTCGAAGGGCGAGCAGCATGCCAGCGGGGCCATCCGGCGGCTCGACTGGGCAAGTCTGCTCTCCTACGCCGCCCTGCTCGGCTGGCTCACGGTTCGCCTGGCGCCGGAGGTCCCCCACCGGCCCTGGTTCGTGCTGACCGCCGTGCTCCTCGGCTACCTGGCGGCAGACCTGGTCTCGGGGGCGGTGCACTGGGCGGCGGACACCTGGGGGTCACCGGACCTGCCCGTGGTTGGCCCTGCCCTGCTCCAGCCGTTCCGCGAGCACCACCGCGATCCGCTGGCCATCACCCAGCACGACTTCGTGGAGACCAACGGGAACAACTGCCTCATCAGCCTGCCGGTGCTTGGGGTGGCCGTCTGGCTGTCTCCCGGGGCCGATGGGAAGGGAAGCGTCTTCCTCCCGGCCTTCCTCGGTGCGCTGGTGTTCTGGGTGCTGCTCACCAACCAGTTTCACAAGTGGGCGCACCTGCGGGAGCCGCCACCGCTGCTCGCGTTCCTGCAGCGCTGGCACCTGATTCTCCCGCCGGCACACCACGCGCTGCACCACACCCGGCCGTTCACCACGCACTACTGCATCACCACCGGGTGGCTGAACTGGCCGCTCGGCTGGGGGCGCATCTTCCCCGCGCTCGAGTGGTGCATCACCGCCTGCACCGGAGCGCTCCCCCGGCGCGATGACCTCGGGACGCGGGAGGCCGCCCAGGTGATGGCGGACTCGCTACCGCCCCGGCGGTCCAGCGCCCCGCGGTGATCTGCACGACCGGCTGCCCGACGTCCCGGGTCGGGCGGCGCTGGGAAACCCCGGCCGACCCAGGTTGTTTCGGTCACATCACTGGCCGGAGTGCGCGGCCGCCGCCTTCTCGACCTGGGCCTTCACCGATTCGAGGTTGAAGCTCGCGCCCTTCTGCATGGGCGGGAACTCGATGAAGGTCCGCGCCGCCTTGCCGACCTCCTGCTGGACGAAGGTGAAGCGCCAGAACTCGAAGGCGAACCAGTTGTAGAAGGCGAGCGAGCCGTTGGCGCCGTTGGGTAGTCCGGTGCGCTCGAAGGGATCGAGACGGAGATTGGTCAGGATGGGCCAGTCCACCTTCACCGTTCCACCGAGCCACCCACCCGGCTGGTCGGTGAATCGATACTTGAAGTCGTTGATCCGCACCGCGGCGAGCGTGCCCTCGGTGAAGTAGAAGATCTCGTGCCGCTTCGACGGGCCCTTCCCGGTGAGGAGGTCCATCTGGTTGTAGCCGTCGAGATGGACCTTGTAGGTCGTGGCGCCGAGCTTCTTTCCCTTGATCAGCTCGCCGACGATGTTCGGATTCCCCGCCGCGGCGACCAGGGTGGGGAACCAGTCCAGCCCCGAGACGATCTCGTTGCAGACCTTCCCCGGAGCGACCTTTCCCGGCCAGCGAACCATCGCCGGCACCCGGAAGCCACCCTCCATCGCAGTCCCCTTCCCGCCGGCGAACGGGGTCTGACCGCCGTCCGGCCAGGTGAAGTTCTCCGCCCCGTTGTCCGTGGTGAAGGCGATGATGGTGTTGTCGTCGAGGCCCATCTCCTTGATCTTCGCCATCACCGAGCCGACGACGTCGTCGAGCTGGGCCATTCCCGCCTCCTGAAGCGACCAGCCGTTCTCCGGCGTGCGGAGGGCCTCGTACTTGTCGGAGAGATGGGTGATCACGTGCATCCGTGTCGGGTTCAACCAGACGAAGAACGGCTTGTTGGCCTTCTTCGAGCGATCGATGAAGTCCAGGGTGAACTTCAGGATCTCGTCATCGATCGTCTTCATCCGCTCGGGGCAGAGCTCGCCGGCGTCCTCGATGCGCTGCTTGCCGATGACGCCCCAGCGCGGCTGACTGGTCGGGTCGTTCTTGTCGGTTGCCCAGCTGTGCACCATGTGGCGCGGACCGACCTTGTCCTTGAGCGCCTGCGGATAGTTCCGGTGGCAGGGGTCCTCCATCGCATCCAGGTGGTACAGGTAGCCGAAGAACTCGTCGAAGCCGTGCACCGTGGGAAGGAACTCGTTCAGATCTCCGAGGTGGTTCTTTCCGAACTGCCCGGTGGCGTAGCCCATCGACTTCAGGGCGGTAGCGATGGTGACGGCCTTGGCGG
>JADGQZ010000212.1 GCA_017881345.1 Myxococcaceae bacterium
CCACGTCGGCGAACTGCGCGCGGAAGAACGCCCGGACCGCACCCGGCGGCTCCAGCGTCGCGAAGCTCTGCGCTCCCTCGAAGGCGAGGAACAGGGTGCAGGTGAAGCTCCCGTCCTCGTTGGGCAGCGCGATGAGCATGAAGTCGCCCCGCGGCCAGATGTGCAGCGCGTTCCGTTCGAGCCGCCAGCTGCCGTCCGCCCCCGCCGGGAGCGTCAGCTCCTTGTAGCCGTGGGCCAGGAGCATCTCCTGCGAGGTCCCGCCGCGCGCCTCGACCACTGCCCGCCGCACCACCGACCCGGCGCCATCCGTCCCGTAGACCACGGCGCCGTCGAGGCGCTCGGTGCGTCCGTCCTCGCCCTCGACGGTCAGCTCGCGCCGGCCGAGGGCGAGCCCGACCACCCGCCGCCGGAAGGACAGCCGCACCCGCCCGGTTCGCTCCGCGGCGTCGAGCAGCATCCGGTTCAGCAAGCCGCGCGAGATGGAGCGGATGCACTGGGTGTCGTCCTTCCCGTACGCCTGGAAGGCCAGCGAACCGTCGCGGGCGTGGATCATCCGACCGAGCATCGGAATGGCGTGCGCCAGCGCCTCCTGCTCGAGGCCCACCTGTGCCAGCGCGTGCAGCCCGCGAACGCTGATCGCCAGGTTGATGCTCCGGCCGGCGGAGATCTGCTCGCGCCTCATGTCCGCCCGCCGCTCGAACAGATCCACCGCCTTTCCCCGCCGGGCGAGGAAGACCGCCAGCAGCGAGCCCACCAGGCCCGCGCCGGCCAGCACGGTGCGTTCACTTCCCGGTGACATGACCCCGGAGCACCTCCGCGAAGCGCACCACGTCGGCAAAGCGGCTGTAGAAGGGCGCGGGCGCGGCGCGGATGATGTCCGGGGCGCGGAAGTCGCAGAGAACGCCCGCTGCGGCAAGCCTCTGCAACAGCCCCCGCGCGTCCCGGGTGATGCGCAGAGACAGCTGTGCACCGCGCTGGGCCGGGTCCGCCGGGGTGATGACCTCCACCCCGGGCATGCCGCGGACCAGCTGGTCCATCAGGCCGGTGAGCCGCTCGGACTTCCTCCGGAGGGCGGTCATTCCCACCGCGTCGAAGAGCTCCATCGACGCCCGGAGCGCTGCCATCTGGAGAATCGGCGGGTTCGACAGCTGCCATCCCTCGGCCCCGGGCATGCCCTCGAAGCGTGGCCCCATCTCGAAGCGGCTGGCCTCGTCGTGACCCCACCAGCCCTCGAACCGGGCGAGACCGCGGCCATCGCGGTGGCGGGAGTGGACGAAGACGCCGCCGAGCGCCCCGGGTCCGCCGTTGAGGTACTTGTACGAGCACCACACCGCGAAGTCTGGCCCGTCGTCGTGGAGATGGAAGACCAGGTTCCCCGCCCCATGCGCGAGGTCGAACCCGACCATCGCGCCCACCGCGTGCCCGGCGCGGGTGATGGCGCCGACGTCGAAGGCCTGGCCGGTGAGGTAATTCACGTTGCCGATCAGGACCAGCGCCAGCCGCTCGCCCTCGCGGGCGATGGCGTCGAGCACGTCTTCCGGTCGCAGCACGTGCTCCCCGGACCGGGGAACGAGCGGAACCAGCGCCTCCGCCGGGTCGAGCCCGTGAAACCTCACCTGGCTCGCGAGCGCGTACCGGTCCGAGGGGAACGCGCTCCCCTCGTAGAGGATGCGGGTGCGCGCCGAGGCGGGCCGGTAGAACGAGACCATCAGGAGGTGCAGGTTGACGGTCAGGGTGTTCATCACCACCACCTCGTCCGGCTGCGCGCCGACGAGCCGCGCGGTGGGCGCGGTGAGGAAGCGGTGGTACGGGAGCCAGGGCGACGTGCCCTGCACGTGCCCCTCGACGCCGCGGCCGGCCCAGTCGTCGAGCACCTCCTCGACCCGCGCCCTCGCCGTCCGCGGCTGGAGCCCGAGCGAGTTTCCGGTCAGGTACACCACCGGGACACCGCCCGGGCCGCTCGGGAACAGGAATGAATCGCGAATCGGACCGAGCGCATCGCGTGCGTCCTGGTCCTCGGCGATCGCCCGGCCCTCCTCCGCGCTCAGCATGCTCGCCCCAGCCAGCGGAGCGCGTTGTCGCCGAGCAGCTGCGTCCGCGCCGCTGCCAGGTCGGGTAACGACCGGATCAACGCTCCCGGCTCCGTCTCCCCGAGCGGGAAGGGGTAGTCGCTCCCCAGCATCACCCGGTCCTCTCCGAAGAGCTTCACGATGAACCGGAGCATGTCCGGATCGTGCACCAGGCTGTCCACCCAGAAGCGACCGAGGTAGGCGCGCGGAGGCACCGGGTTGTCCACCGCCACGAGATCCGGCCGGCAGTCGAAGCCGTGCTGGATGCGCCCGAGCGTCCCGGGGAACGCACCGCCGCCGTGGGCGAAGGCGACGCGCAGGCCCGGGAGCCGCTCCAGGACGCCACCGAAGATGAGCGAGCAGATGGCGAGCGAGACCTCCGCCGGCATTCCCACGAGCCACGGGAGCCAGTACTTCCGCATTCGCTCCTCGCCCATCATGTCCCAGGGGTGGACGAACACCGCCGCCCCCAGCTCGGCGGCGGCGGCGAAGACCTCGAACAGCGCCGGGTCGCTCAGGTTCCAGGCGTTGACGTGGCTGCCGATCTGCACGCCGGACAGCCCGAGGGACTTCACGCACCGCTCGAGCTCGCGCACCGCCAGGCCGGGCGCCTGCAGCGGCAGCGTGCCGAGGCCCAGGAAGCGCCCGGGCGCGCCGGCGACGACCGAGGCGAGGTGGTCGTTGAGGAACCGCGCCACCTCCGCGCCGTCCTCCGGCTTCGCCCAGTAGGAGAACATCACCGGGACCGTCGACAGCACCTGGACGTCCACCCGCGCGCGGTCACAGTCCGCGAGGCGGGCGGCGGGCGCCCAGAGGCTCTCCTCCACCTCCCGGAACGCCTGCCCGTCGTCCTTCACCATGCGGGCGCGGCAGGGCCCGGTGTGCTCGAGGCCGATGAACCCTCCGTACCCGAACCGCTCCTTCCAGCGGGGCAGCTCGGGCGGGAGGAGATGGGTGTGGACGTCGACGACCGGCATCGGACCTCAGGAGGCCCGGGTGGCGCGGGTGCCGCAGGCCCGGCAGGTGGTGGCCTTCTCGTCGCCGTAGAAGTGGTCGAACACCGGTGGCAGCTGCTTGACGATGTCGGTCAGGTGCATGGACTCGCGGTACAGCTCCTGCCCGCACTTCTCGCAGACCCAGAGGAACGAGTCCTTCTCGTGCGGCAGCCGTCTGCGCTCGAGCACCAGCCCGACGGTGTTCGCCGGGCGTTGCGGGGAGTGGGGCACGTTGGGGGGCAGGAGGAAGATCTCCCCCTCGCGGATCGGGACCACCTCCCGCTTGCCGTCGACCAGCACGTGCAGCGCGATGTCACCCTCGAGCTGGTAGAAGAACTCCTCGCCCTCGTTGACGTGGAAGTCGCGCCGGGCGTTCGGGCCGCCGACCACCGTGACCATGAACTCGCGGTCGGCCCAGATCTGCTGGTTCCCCACCGGTGGCCTGAGGAGATGGCGGTGCTCGTCGATCCACTTCTTGAAGTTGAGCGCTTGCAGCCTGGACATGGTCACTCCGGCATCGTCGCAATGCATTTCAGCTCGATGGCGATGGGCGTGGGAAGCCGCGTCACCTCCACCGTGGTCCGGCAGGGCTGGGCCTCCTTGAAGTACTCCGCCCAGAGCCGGTTGTAGACCGCGAAGTCGTTCTCCATGTCGGTCAGGAAGACCGTCACGTCCACCAGGCGGTTCCAGGTGGTGCCCGCGTCCTCGAGGATGGCCCGCACGTTGTCGAAGACGCTCTTGCACTGGACGGCGATGTCGTGGTCCACGACGTTCCCTCTCGGGTCCAGCGTCACTCCGGGGATGTCGTGGCTGCCGCGGACGCGCGGGCCGATGCCGGAGAGGAAGAGGAGGTTCCCCACCCGCCGGGCGTGCGGGAAGGCGCCCACCGGGGGCGCGGCGCGCTGCGAGGTCACGCGGTCCGACATGGGCGGTCAACCTCCTGCGAGATGGATGCAGACGTTCTGGGGCTCGGTGAAGAACCGGAGCGCCTCCTGGCCGCCCTCGCGGCCAACCCCCGAGTCCTTCATCCCGCCGAAGGGGGTGCGCAGGTCGCGGAGCATCCAGGTGTTCACCCAGACGATGCCGCTCTCCAGCGCGGCGCTGAACCGGTGGGCGCGGACCAGATCGCGGGTCCACACCGACGCGGCGAGCCCGTACCGGACCGAGTTGCACGCCCGGAGCACCTCGTCCTCCGAGTCGAAGGGCATCAGCGCCGCGACCGGGCCGAAGATCTCCTCCTGGTTGGTCCGGCAATCCGGGCCGAGGCCCTCGATCAGCGTGGGCTCGACGAACCAGCCCTCGCGGCACCGCCCGCCCACCTCGGCGCGCTTGCCGCCGGTGAGGAGCCGTCCGCCCTCCTCGCGGGCCAGCGCGATGTAGCCGAGCACCTTGTCCAGGTGCGCGCGGCTCACCAGCGCCCCCTGCTCCGTCTCGGCCAGGAGAGGGTCGCCCATCCGGAGGGCTCGGGTGCGTTCCACCAGCGCGTCCCGGACCCGGGCGTACGCGCTCCGCTCCACGAAGATGCGCGGGCAGCAGAGGCAGATCTGCCCCTGGTTGGAGAAGGACGAGCGCACGGTGGTGGCGATCGCGGCGTCGAGGTCGGCGTCCGCGAAGATCACCACCGGGTTCTTGCCGCCCATCTCCAGCGAGAGCTTCTTGAACAGCGGACCGGCGGTCCGGGCGATCTCCGCGCCGGTCCGGGTGCTCCCGGTGAAGGAGATCGCCTTCACCTCGGGGTGGCGGGACAGCGCATCGCCCACCTTCGGCCCGAGCCCGTGCACGATGTTCAGCACCCCCGGCGGCAGCCCCGCCTCGAGCGCGATGCGCCCGAGCCAGTGCGCGGTGACCGGCGTCACCTCTGACGGCTTGGCGACCACGGTGTTGCCGACCGCGAGGGCGGGCGCCACCTTCCAGGTCAGGAGATAGAGCGGGAGGTTCCAGGGCGAGATGGTGCCCACCACTCCGAGCGGATGGCGGAGCGTCACGTTGAGCGCATGCCCGTCCATCGGGTGGCACTCGCTCGAGAGCTGGGTGGCGGCGTCGGCGAAGAACTCGAAGTTCAGGATGGCGCGCGGGATGTCCACCTCGGTCGCCACCGAGATGGGCTTGCCGCTGTCCACCGACTCGGCCCGGGCGAGCTCGGGGAGGGCCTGCCGCAGCCCCTCGGCGATCTTCCGGAGAACGCGGCTCCGGACCGGGGCCGGGGTGGCGCTCCAGGCGGGAAACGCCCGACGGGCGGCCTCGACTGCCTCGGCCACGTCGGTGGCGTCGGAGTCGGGGAGGGTGCCGAGCGGCGCGCCGGTGGCGGGCTCCCAGTTGGGGAGCGTCGCCCCGGACCGCGCCGGGACCTCGCGACCGTCGATGACGTTGAGGACACCGTCCATGAACCCTCCCGGGTCACCTAGTATGCGCCACCCGGGCCGGGGCCGGGGGCGGACGGTGCACGGAGGAAGCTGAGCATGGACATCGAGCGCCTGGCGGGTCACCTGGACGACGCGCGGCGGCACGGCCGTGAAGTGGAGCGGCTGACGCTCGAGGCCCCCGAGCTGGACCTCCCCCAGGCGTACCGGGTGATGGACGCCGGCATCGCGCTGCGCATCGCGCACGGCGAGCGGGTCATCGGCCTGAAGATGGGCCTCACCTCCGAGGCCAAGCGGAAGCAGATGTCGCTCGGGGCCCCGATCTACGGGGTGCTGACCGACGCGATGGTGGTCCGGGGGACCTTCCACCTCGGGGGGACGCTGCACCCCAAGATCGAGCCGGAGATCGCCTTCCGCTTCGGCCGCGGTCTGCCGCGCGCCGCAGACCGCTCGGGCGTGCTCGCGGCCTGCACCGGGGTGGGCCCGGCGCTGGAGATCCTCGACTCGCGCTACCGCGACTTCAAGTACTTCAGCCTGCCGGACGTGGTCGCGGACAACGCGTCGTCCTCGCACGTGGTGCTCCCCGAGCGATGGCTCGACGTCGAGGGGCGGGACCTCTCACGGGTCGAGCTGGTGATGTCCATCGACGGGACGCCCCGCCAGCGGGCCACGGGTGCGGCCATCTCCGGAGATCCGGTGCTCTCGGTGGTCCAGCTCTGCGCGCTGCTCGAGGAGCGGGGGCAGTCGTTGCCGCCGGGCAGCGTGGTGCTCGCCGGGGCGGCCACCGTGGCCGAGCCGCTCGCCGCAGGGATGAAGGTCGAGCTCGACGCCGGCTGGCTGGGCAGCGTCTCGGTGCGGGTCGAGCCGTGACTCGCCGGGCCCGCGTGCTGGCGGTGCTCTCGGCGGCGGTCGGCACCGGCCTGCTCGCCGGCGCCTTCGTGCTCATGGTGCGCGCCGAGGCCCCGACCTGGGCGATGCTCGTCTGGGGTGTGGTGGCGCTGGTCGCGGTGACGGCGTTCCTCGTCCGCTTTCGCCCGCAGCGCATCGGCGAGGCGCTCGGGCTGGCCGGCTCCATCGCCCTCGCGCAGACCATCGCGCTCCACCTCGTATTGCCGCTCCTGCTCGGTGGAGCGGTCGCCCCGGTACCGACGGTGCTCCGGCGCCTCGCCGGGTTTGCGCTCCTCGACGCGCTCACCCTGGTGGGCGCGGCCATCGCCGGGCACTGGTTTCCGCACCGCCCGTCGAGCCGCTAGCCCTGGCGGGTCTGCCTCCGCTCGGCGTCGAGCGCGAGGAACTCCTGCTCGAGCTGGCGCCGGCCGGTGATGTTGGAGAAGTAGACGAAGAGCCCCTGCGGGGAGGGGGCGGCGGTGACCGCGTACCAGCTCCGTCCGCACGGGGCGCGTTCCTCGACGACGCGGACATGTCCATCGGCGAGCGCCGCGTCGAAGGCCCGGTGGAAGGCAGTCCCGCGCAGCTCGGGGAAGACGGCCCACAGCTCCCGGCCGAGAACGTCGGCGCCGCTCCGGTCCAGCATCCGCTCGGCCGCGGGGTTCCAGTGGGTGATGCGCCAGTCGCGATCGAGCCCGCAGATTCCCTCGAGGCTGCCGCGCAGGCATCGCTCGAGCTCCGCCCGCGCGGCCAGCGTGGCGCGCTCCGCCTCGACGAGGGCGGTGACGTCCACGACGTACGAGAGCATCGCCTGCCCCCGGCCCCGCGGCCCTCCGAGGAGGACGCGGGTCCACTCGGCATGGCGGACCTCCCCCGCGCGGGTCCGGATGCGGCTGCGGTGGACCAGGTGGCGGTCGCGACCGGCCCTGAAGCGCTCCAGGATGCCGTCCACCAGCGGGGCATCCGCCGCGGCCACGAGCCCGAGCGAGTCCACGTCCCGTCCGAGCACCTCGTCTGCAGTCCAGCCGAAGAGGCGCTCGGCGCCGCCGGCCCACGTCCGGACGGTCCCCCGCGCGTCGACCTCGATGACGGCCGCCGGGAGCGCGTGGAGCTGCTCGAGGACCGGATGGGTCTCGGGAACCGGGCGGCTCGAGCGGGGACTGGTCATGGCCTCGGCCGAATCTTCAGGTGGCACTCCGACGCCCGCGACGATTTCACGGCGGGTCGTGGGTGTAGAACATCTCGAACTCTTTCAGGAGTCTCCAACCTTGCAGGCTTCCTCTCCCCTCCCCGGCCGAGGTGCCGGGGGCCGGGACCGCTGTCCGAGCGAGGTGTCAAACACCTCCGTCAGACGCAGTTCAGTTGTATGTGCTGGTGAAGACTATGGAACCGCCGACGGTCGTCCAGATCGGCTGGGCGGATGCCTGCTCGTGATTGGAGGCGAAGAACCCCTCCAGGGCGATTCCGATTCCCCAGTGGTCGGCAACCCACCATTCCTTGCCGACGCTGAACCTCGCCCCGAACCCGGCCTGCGTCTCGCGAACGACCTCGCTGTTCTTGTCGCTCACGGTCACCACCGTCACCGAGGGGACGAACGAGAGGTAGACGTTGGCCGGCATGAGGTAGTGCGTGATGTTGAGGCCGAACGCGGTCAGCCCCAGCGTCCAGTCCCGGCCGAGCTTGCCGGCCGGTGCCGCGGACACCCAGGCGTCGCCGGCGAGGATCCAGTTCTCGGCGACGGCGTACCCCGCGGCGGCCGAGAGAGACGCTGCGCCGGAGGAGAATGCGGCCGCGCCCGACGGAGACGGCGTCGTGCTCAGGAAGCCGCCGCCCAGGGTCATGCGGAAGAAGCCGCCGACGTGGCGGTGCCCGTCTTCTTCGTCTCGGTGCCGGGGCACGGTGCCGGCCGGCGCCGGCACCTCCAGCGGGATCTCGGCCGCGGGCGCGCCGGGCGCTGGCGCAGGAACGGCCTCCTGGGCGAGCCCCGGTGAAGCGACGATGCACAGCACGACGAGGGGTGCACGCATGGGAGACCTCCCGTGTCTAGCGCAAGCGCCGGGAGGTGTCAGCGCGTCGCCTCCCTGGCCCCGGGTGCAAGCGGCGGCGCGCTCAGAACGCCCGGAGGTACTGGACCGGGATGCGCCGGGCGTCGGGGTGGCCGAGCTCGGCGGCGGCGTGCAGTGGCCAGTACGGGTCGCGCAGCATCGCCCGGGCGAGCATCACCATGTCCGCGTCCCCCTCGCGCACGACGGCGTCTGCCCGGGCGGGCGTGGAGATGAGTCCCACCGCCGCGGTGCGCACGCCGGACTCGGCCCGCACGCGGCGGGCGAAGGGCACCTGGTAGCCGGGCACCGCCTCGATCTTCGCGTACGGCACGAGCCCGCCCGAGCTGCAGTCGACGAGGTCCACCCCCTCGGCGGCGAGACGGCGCGCGAGCTCCACGCTCTCGTCGACCGTCCATCCGCCGTCCACCCAGTCGGTGCAGGACAGACGGGCGAGCAGGGGCAGCCGGTCGGGCCACCCGGCCCGCACGGCCCGGGTGACCTCCAGCGCGAGCCGGATGCGCTGCTCGAACCCGCCACCGTAGCCGTCGTCCCGGCCGTTCGACAGCGGCGAGAGAAACTCGTGCACCAGGTATCCATGCGCGAAGTGCAGCTCGATGACCCGGAAGCCCGCGGCCACCGCTCGGCGTGTCGCCGCGGCGAAGGCCCGGACGACCTCACCGATGTCGTCGGGGGACATGGCCCGGGGAGGGATGTACCGCTCCGAGAAGGCCAGCGCGCTCGGGGCGATGGGTTCCCATCCGCCCCGGGCGGGGTCGATGCCGGTCCCTCCCTCCCAGGGCACCGAGGTGCTCCCCTTGCGGCCGGCGTGAGCCAGCTGGATGCCGGGCACCGCGCCGTGTCCCTCGACGAACCGGGCGATCCCCGTGAGGAGCTCGACGTGCGTGTCCTTCCACAGCCCGAGGTCCCGCGGGGTGATGCGCCCGCGCGCCTCCACCGCCGTCGCCTCGACCATCACCAGCCCGGCGCCGCCGACGGCCCGCGAGCCCAGGTGGACGAGGTGCCAGTCGTTGGCGAAGCCGTCCTCGGAGCTGTACTCGCACATCGGAGAGACACCGACGCGGTTGGGCAGGGTGACGGAGCGCAGCGCCAGCGGGTCGAAGAGGTGGGGCACGGGCGGTCAGGTCACCCGCTCCGGCGCGGGCCTTCCCGAGATGACCGCGTCGACGTTGTCCAGCGCCCGGAACCCCATCGCCTCCCGCGTCTCGATCGTCGCGCTCCCCATGTGAGGCAGGAGGAAGGTGTTCG
>JADGQZ010000213.1 GCA_017881345.1 Myxococcaceae bacterium
CCCGACGGCCGCTGGGACATCGCGCCGGGGATCCCCGGGCGCGGAGCCCCCTGCGCAGGTGGGGGCGCATTCGGACCCTCGGGCGGTTTGCCCCGGTTGTCTGGAGGAGTCGCCATCGCGCGTCAGCCGTCGACCGTCGGCAGGTCTTGCTCTTTGTGCCCCGCGAGGCGGGTGTTCTTGTTGAAGTCCTGCGAGGCCTGGATGTCCTCTTCGCTCAAGCCCGATGAGAGGCTGATCGTGGTCGAAGCGCGCTGCCCTGTCTCGACGTCGGTCGCCGCAACGTTCACGATCCCGTTGGAGTCGATCTCGAACGTCACTTCGATCTTCACCTCACCGCGGTAGCCGATCCGGAAGCCCGCGAACTCGAACTCACCGAGCATCTCGCATTCGTCGGCCCGGTTCGACTCGCCCTGGTAGACGCGGATCTTCACCTTGTCCTGACCGTCGCGGCTGGTGGTGAAGGTCTTCGACTTGTCGATCGGGATCGGCGTGTTCTTGTCGATGATCTTCTCCGTGAAGCCGCCCACGGTGCCGATCCGCAGCGCGAGCGGCGTCACGTCGACGAGGAATGTCTCGGTCGACTTGTCGATCAAGGCGTGGGCCTGGAGCGCGGCACCCATCGCGACCACCTGATCCGGATCGACGCCTTCTTTGACCGTCTTGCCGAAGTAGTGCTGCACCGAGTTGCGCACGATCGGCAGCCGGGTCGGGCCGCCCACCAGGATCACTGCGTCGACCTCGGCGGCCGTCATCCGCGCCGACTGGAGCGCCTCGTCGCAGACCTTGAAGGTGCGCTGCACCAGGTCCATCACCATCCGGTTGAAGGCGTCGGTGGTCAGCGTCTGCACCAGGTCGAGCACCTGGCCGTTCGCGTCCTGGCAGATGCCGGCGCAGTGAATGCTCGCGGTGCCGTTCTGGCCGACGTCGATCTTTGCGCGCTCGCTCGCCTCTTTGAGCATCTGCAGGCAGTACTTGTTCTGCCGCAGGTCGAGGCGGGTGCGCTGCATGAAGTCGTCGGCGAGCCAGTTCATGATGCGATCGTCGAAGTCGTCGCCGCCCAGGTAGGTGTCGCCCGCGGTGGCGAGCACCTCGAAGACGTCCTTGCCGATCTCGAGGATCGACACGTCGAAGGTTCCGCCGCCCAGGTCGTAGATCACCACCCGCTGGTTGACGTCGCGCCCGAAGCCGTAGGCCAGCGCCGCCGCGGTGGGCTCGTTCAGGATGCGGAGGACGTTCAGCCCGGCGATGCGGCCCGCGTCCTTGGTGGCCTGGCGCTGGTTGTCGTTGAAGTAGGCGGGGACGGTGATGACCGCCTTGGTCACCGGTCGGCCGAGGTACTGCTCGGCGATGGCCTTCATCTCCTTGAGGACGAGCGCGGAGATCTCGGGCAGGGAGTAGAGCTGGTCGCGCACCTGGATGCGCACCGAGTTGTTCTCGCCCTCGGCGATCCGGTACGGCATCACCGCCATCGCCTTCTTGACCTCGTCGGAGAAGAAGTATCGGCCGATCAGGCGCTTGGCCGAGTACACGGTGCTCTCGGCACGGGTGATGATGTTGCGCTTGGCGGTGTTGCCGACCAGCACCGTCCCGTCCTCGAGGAACGAGACCACCGAGGCATGGTTGACCTCGCCCCACTCGTTGGGCAGGACCACCGGCTCACCGTTCTCGACGATCGACACGCAGGAGTACGACGTCCCGAGGTCGATGCCGATCGCGATGTCGTCTGCCATGCACCCTCCAGTGCGAGTCCAGTGTCGCGGGGACCAGGGTTTTCAGGCGAACGGGGGCAACGACCCGACGCCCCCCGGCTCGCGGCAGCCCGAGATGTTACCTTCTCTCCGCGGAGGCACGACGGAACCAGATGGGCGGAAGCTTCGGTATTCTCACCTCGCACCCGGACCTTCTCGGCTGCCAGCTGCTCCGGCTCGGCGCTCAGGTGCAGCTGGGAATCGGCACACACTCGACCACCCTGGTCGGACTCGGGACGGTCGCCGCGGGCGAGCTGCTCCTCCGGCGCTGGGCCGCGCGTGTCGCCCCTCGGTCGCTCGCCGACCCGGAGCTCGGTGGCACGGCGTCGGCCTTGATCTACCGTGCCCAGGCACTCGGGCCCGGCGCCTCGTCGCTCGATGAGGACGTGCAGCCACTGAGACACGGTCCCTGGCTCTTCTCCTGCGAGGGAGATCTCGAGGCCTTCCCCCGGGTCCAGGCATGGCTCGACGCCGAGCTGCCGCCCCATCTGCTCCGGGCAATCGGGACGCGGACCCCGGCGGCGGCGAGCTTCGCCCTGTTCCTCGGCGCCTTGCCTGCGCTCGACCAGAACCGGCCGCTCGTCGCCCGCGACGGAGCACGCATGCTCGGCCAGGTCGCCCGTGTGCTCGCCGGCCGCTCTGCCACCGAGGGCGCTGCGCGCGCCGCACGGCTCCTGCTCATGGCGACGGACGGCCGGGTGTTCCTTGCCGCCCGCTCCGGCGACCTCCCGGCGCAGATGCGTCTCCTCGAGGGCGACGCGCATTGCGCCCGCTGCACGCTGGAGGAGCACTCGAAGGCGCGTTCGCTCGTCCGGGCGCACCTCCGGTCGCGCTCGGTCGCCGTCACGTCGATCCCTCTGGGAGCCGGCGCCCACTGGCTGCCCATCCCGGACGGCGGGGCGCTCGGTGTGGGACCGAGCATGGAGCCAGAGCTGCTTTAAGACGGACGGGGGGACTTCCCCTCCGGGGCCTCCATGTCCTTGGTTCTTCGCGGGGGCGGGTCCAAACGTCCGTCTCCTTCTGGAGGATGACATGCGCTGGACAAAGGCAGTGACGGTGGCGGCGTGCCTGGCGGCGGGGGCCGCCTTCGCACAGAGCAGCATGGGCGGAACTGGCGCGGCGCCGGACAAGAGCACCGACACCAAGAGCACCGAGACAAAGTCGGACACCTACAAGAGCGAGCCCAAGAGCACCGCCAAGGACACCAAGGCCCCTCCGAAGGGAACGACCGCCGACAAGGACAAGGACAAGGACATGGGCGCGACCGGCACCGGCGGCTCGTCGACCACCCCCGACACGACCAAGAAGTGAGCCCCTGGGTCAGGGCGCCCGCAGTGAGCTAGCGGGCGTCCCACAGCGGGTTGAACGAGGCGGTCACCACCTTCGCCAGGACGTTGCAGGCGGCGTGGAACAGGGTGCTGCCCACCACGGTTCCGGTCCGCTCGCGCAGCCAGCCGAAGAGGAGCGCGGGGAAGAAGACCGCGAGCCGTGAGGCCTGGAAGATGGCCAGGTGGCCCACCGCGAAGAGCGCCGCGGTGAGGAGGAAGGCGGGGCCCACCACCACTCCGGTGAGGTGCGCCCCGCCGGGCCACACGCGCTTGAGCCGCGCCTGGAGCCAGCCCCGGTAGAAGAACTCCTCGGGGAGCGCGGTGACGAACAGCTCGTCCACCACGTTGCTCCAGCCGAAGTCGGCGGGCAGCCGCGGGTGGAAGGCCAGTCCGGGCGGCGCGCCAGAGTGTGACTGCGTCAGGAGCCAGCCGAGCCAGGCCCGATATCCGAGCACGAAGATGGGGGCGACCAGGAGGAAGAGCCCGAGGGCGAGCAGCACGTCGGTGCGCCAGCGGGCCAGCGTCACGCCGTAGTCGCGCGCGTCCTCGCCCGTTCCGCGCATCGCGGCCAGAGGCAGGTACAGGAAGACCAGGACTGCCGTCACCTTGGCCCACGGCGGTGGGGCGAGGAGCGACACGACCACGATGGCGGCGAAGGCGATGCTCCACAGGAGGAGCGCCTGCCGCAGCACACCCTCCCGGCTCGAGGCGGCCTCCCGGTTCACGGTGCCTGCCCCAGCCGCGCGCGGACCGAGCCCAGCGCGGCGACGCGCGACGAGGACCTCCGGCGTTCAGTCACCACCCCGACCAGCCGCGCCTGCCCGTCCAGCACCGGGGTCCCCGGCGGCAGGCGCAGCGACACCTCGAACCAGGGGCCGCTGGCGCCCTGGATGACCCGTCCGAGCCGGGGCGACCGCCCGTCGTCGCCGAGCCCGACCACCCACTCCCCGGTCGCCGGGGCGTCGAGCCGTGCCGCCGGCGCGGGGAAGGGCCCGTCCCCGTCGATGGCGAGCAGCACGAGGCCGAGCGAGGGCAGCCGCTCGACGACGCGTGCCGTGCGCCGTGCGTTCCCGAGCTCGACCAGGGCAGCGCTCCCGTGCACCAGGCCGACGAGCGTGAGCACCTGTCCGTCCGCACCGACCAGCACCCCGGGCGCCGTCCCGCTCCCGAGGACCCGGACCGACGCACGACCCGCGGTCTCCGCGGCGCGCTTGAGCGCTCCCGAGGAGGGAGGAGGAGGGGCGGCCGGCTCGCCGAGGGCGAGCGCCGCGAGCACCGCGACCAGCGGCGGGCTCAATGCCGGAGCGCCTCGGCTTCCAGCCGGCGCCAGAGCCCCGTGGACGACGCGAAGGTGAAGAGCACCTGCGCGGTCTGAAGACGCGCTCCCTCGGCCAGCTTGCGCTGCACGGCCTTCTCCAGGCGCACTCCGTCGAGCCACGAGCCGTTGGTGGACCCGGGGTCCTCCACCGTCCAGCCGTCCCCGGCCTGGCGGAAGACGAGGTGGAGCTGGCTCACCGTGCCCTCCTCGATGACCAGATCGCACGACGGGCTCCGGCCGAGGGTGATCTGCGTGGCGTCGCGCAGCACGGGCTCGAGCCCGATGGCCAGGGCCGAGCCCTCGAGCGGGGCCGCCACCGTGGCGGGCATGTGCAGCGTCTGGGGGCTGTCCGGGTTGGTGGGGTGCCAGGCGGTGGGCTCACGCAGGAGCCAGGGATGCGGGTTCGCGCGGGCGAACGCCGCCTCGTCGCGGAGATCGAGCTCGGGGAGCAGCGTGGAGAGGAGGAAGCTCTTCATGGACCGGAGACTCCGCGCTGGCGCAGCGCCAGGTAGCGTTGCAGGAGCGCGAGATTCAGCGGGTCCATCTCCAGCGCACGCTCGTAGGCCTCGAGCGCCTGGACGCGCTGCCCGCTCGACTCGAAGCCGCGCGCCGCTGCTGCCTGGACATGGGCCTTGGCGCCGGCGCCGGGGTGCCGGCCGAGGAAGCGCGCCCGGTGCTGCTCGAGCGCGGTGACGGTGAGGCCCGCCGAGATGCACCGGGCCACGCCGCGGAAGTTCCCCGCCTCGGCGTCGGTCTCCACCCGGCGCGCCGGGGTGGCGATGCGCTCCATCGCCTCGTTGAGCTTCGCCAGTAGCCGCCGCGCCTCGTCCTGCTGCCCGGGGTTGGTGCCCCGCTGCTGGATGCTCTCGAGCTCGGTCCGCAGCTCGCGCCAGCGTGAGCGGATGTCGTCGAACTCGGTGTCGGGTGGGAGCCCGAGGCGCACGTAGGGGTCGCCCGGGGCGGTGCGGGCGCGGGCGAGGATGCGCTCCACCACGGGGTCCCCCGACCCGGACGCGGCGAGCGGGGCCAGGCCTCGGAGCCGCCGCGACACTGCCTCCCGGAACGGAGGCGCCGGCTCGAGGAACTGCAGCGCCACGCCGGCGGCGAAACCCCACGCCCGGGCCTGCAGCTCGGGGACCTGTCGCACCACCTCCGCCGGGGTGAGCGCGCCCGCAGGATCCTCGAGCGAGACCTGCACCCGGGTGAAGAGCGCCGGGAGAGGCTCGGGGATGCAGGCGTAGACGCCGGCGCGTGAGAGGTCGCGCAGGTCGACCGCCCGCGGGACGCCGTCGATGAGCAGCGTTCCCCGGAAGCCGGCCGGCGCCGGGGCGACGCTCGAGGGGGCGGGCGCGTGGGTGACGTGCGGCGTGGGCACCCGCGGGCTGGCACCGGGGGGCGCTGCGGCCCCGGCGACCGGAACAGGGGTATTGCTCGCGGCGGTGCGGGCGAGGGCACGCTCGAGCGCGGCCCGGAACGCGTCGGCGTCCGCGAACCGGTCCTCGCGCCGCTTCGCCAGCGCGGCGAGGATGGCCTCGGACCATGCCTCGCTCACCCGGGGGTTCAGCTCTCGGGGGGGAAGCGGGGGCGTGTCGCGGTGCGCGAGCAGCACGCCCGTCACGCCACCTCCGGTGAACGGCAGCCGGCCGGTGGCAAGCCGGTAGGCGATGACCCCGAGCGCATAGATGTCCGCGCGGCCGTCCAGCGGGCCGCCGGAGCCCTGCTCGGGGGCCATGTACTCGGGCGTGCCGACGATCCAGCCGGCGTGGGTCTGCCCCTCCTGCATCTCGCCGCCGAACAGCTTGGCGATGCCGAAGTCGAGGATCTTCACGAAGGGCGGGCCGTCCCGCCGGCAGAGGAAGATGTTCTCGGGCTTGAGGTCGCGGTGCACCACGCCCCGGGCGTGCGCGGCCTGGAGCGCCTGGCAGACCTGGATGAGGATCGGCAGCGCGCGCTCCGGCGCCATCGGTGCCGCGGGAGCGGCGGAGAGCGGCTCGCCCTCCAGGTACTCCATGATGAGGTAGTACCGCCGGGGCGGCACCACGTTCATGTCGAAGATGTTGACGATGTTCGGGTGGCCAATGAGGTTCACCGCCCGCGCCTCGGCGTAGAACCGCTGCACCAGCGAAGCGTCCGAGGCGAGGTGCTCGTGGAGCACCTTCACCGCGACCTTGCTCCCGATGAGCGTCTGCTCGCCGAGATAGACCGAGCCCATCCCGCCGTGGCCGATGCGCCGGACGATGCGGAAGCTGCCCACCGTGGTTCCCAGGAGCGGGTCGGGCGGGCTGGTCGCGGGGGTCGAGGCCATCTCAGGGAACGCCGGGAAAATGTCCCACGCCGCGATGACAGGTGCAAAGCGCCGGCTCGGCCCCACGCACCGAGGGACGCCTGTGGGGTCGGCGCATCGCCGCGCAGTCGGTCGATCAGGTGCCGTTGCGCCGCCGGCGGATCTCGGCCAGGAACTCGTCGGGCCCGCGCGTGTTCAGCACGTCGGACGTCCGGGCACCCCCCTTGCGTGCGGTGTGGACGGCGAACGCCACGTTGTGCAGGGCCTGCGTGCTGTGGGCGTCGGCCGACACCACCAGCTTTGCGCCGGCCTGCAGGGCGAGCCGCACGTGCTCGGCCGAGAGGTCGAGCCGGTCCGGGTTGCCGTTCACCTCGAGCAGAACTCCCCGGCGCGCCGCCCGCTCGACCACCATGGGCATGTCGAGGGGGGACGGGTCGCGCCTCTGGAGAAGCCGGCCGGTGGGATGCCCGAGCACGTCGGTGCAGGGGTGGTCCAGCGCGCGGAGCACCCGGGCGGTCATCGCCGCCTGGTCTTGCCCGTGGCGGACGTGCACCGAGGCGATGACCACGTCGAGCTCGGCCAGGAGCCGGTCCGACAGGTCCAGCGCCCCGTCCTCGAGGATGTCGACCTCGAGCCCCTTGAAGAGCCGGATCTCCGGAACAGCCTCCTGGACCCGGGCGATCTCCTCCCACTGGGAGCGGACCCGCGTCTCGTCGAGCCCGCCGGCGTAGGCCGCGGCGGCACTGTGGTCGGTGACGGTGAGATAGCGCAGGCCCATGGCGGCCGCGGCGCGGGCCATGTCCTCGAGGGTCGACCGGCCGTCGCTCCAGGTGCTGTGGCTGTGGACGACGCCCTGGACGGCCGAGCCCTGGAGGAGATCCGCCGGCAGGTTGCCCGCGAGCGCTGCCTCGAACTCTCCGACGTCCTCCCGGAGCTCGGGCGGGACGTACGACATCCCCAGGAGGGCGTAGAGCGCCTCCTCGGTCGGCACGGGGAGCTTCTCCTCGCCGCGCATGACGCCCCATTCGCTGATGGTGAGACCGAGGTCGCGGGCGCGTCCGCGCAGCCGGACGTGGTGCGACTTCGAGCCGGTGAAGTGGTGGAGCGCGGTCGCGTAGTCCTCGTCCGGGAGCACGCGGAGGTCCACCTGGAGCCCGTCCTCCATCCGGACCGAGCACTTGCTCTCGCCCTGCCCGAGGACCTCGCGGACGCCGGACTGGCGGGCGAGGACCGCGAGGACCGGCCCGGAATCAGGGGCCGAGGCCACGATGTCCACATCCGAGACCAGCTCGCACCACCGGCGGACGCTGCCGGCGACGTCGGCCCGGACGACGCCCGGGGCGGCGCGGACCTCGGCGAGGAGCGCATGGGCCACCGGGAGCACATCCCCGAGGCGCCGGCGAGCGTGGGCGGAGCGGAACTGCTCGATGCCGGCGAGGATCTTCTGCTCGCTCCGCTCCCCGAAGCCCTTGAGTCCGCGGACCCGCTGGTCGCGGCAGGCCTGCTCCAGCTGCTCGATGCTCCCGATGCCGAGTGCCTTGTGGAGGGCGGCGGCCTTCTTCGCCCCGAGGTCCGGGAGGCGGAGCAGCTCGAGGATTCCGGGCGGGAACTCGGCGCGGAGCTGCTCGAGCAGGGTCAGGCTCCCCGTCCGGTGGAGCTCGGCGATCTTCTCCGCCAGGGCGTTGCCGATGTTGGGCAGCTCGGTGAGGCGGCCCTCACGCACGAGCGCGTCCAGGTCGCCGCTGAAGCCGGCCATCCGGTCGGCGCCCAGGTCGTAGGCGCGTGACTTGTAGAAATCCTCGCCCTTCAGCTGGAGGTACTGCGAGACCTCGCGCAAGGCCCGGGCGATGCTCAAGGGATCCATGTGTGGGGAGACTCTCTTGTTAATGTCTCGGCCCGACAGATGCGAATCGAGCTCGGAGCGGCAGACCTGGAAGAGGGGGAGCTGCGGGGGTACGACCTCGGGAAGCGCGCGGTCTGCGTCGCGCGGGTGAACGGGCGGTACAAGGCCCTGGACGACTGGTGCAACCATGCAGGATGTCTGCTGTCCGGCGGCCGGGTCGACGGCAACCTGGTCGTCTGCCCGTGCCACGAGGTGGGGTTCGACCTCGACAGCGGGGCCAACGCCACGTCGCCCGGCGTCTGCGACGACCAGCCTACCGCCCGGGTGACGGTCGAGGCAGGACGGCTGATTCTCGACGTCGAGGAGGGCTGATGGTCGGTCACGACGACGAGCATGGGGACGGGGGCCACGGAGGGCACTCGCACAGCCATGGCCATGGCCACAAGCACGGTGGCACGCCGGCGCACGGCGAGAGCCCGGCCCAGGAGCACCGGAGCCACGCGCCCACCCACGTCTCCTGCTTCGTCCTGACCTGCTCGGACTCCCGGGCCCAGGCGGACGACGTGAGCGGCCGGGCGCTGCGCGAGGGGCTGGAGGCGGCCGGGCACGCCGTCGTCGGGCAGTCGGTGGTCCGCGACGAGCCGGAGGCGATCCGGGCGGCGGTGGAGCGCGGGCTCGAGGGCGGCGCACGGGCGGTCCTGATCACCGGGGGCACCGGCATCACCCGGCGAGATCAGACGGTCGAGGCCATCCGACCGCTCCTGGACAAGGAGATCCCGGGTTTCGGCGAGCTGTTCCGGATGCTGTCGTTCCAGGAGATCGGCAGCGCGGCGTGGCTGTCCCGGGCGCTGGCCGGGACGGTGCGCGGAGCGCTGGTCTTCGTGCTGCCCGGAAGCCCCAACGCGGTCCGGCTCGCCCTGGACCGCCTCATCCTCCCCGAGCTGGGGCACGCCGTGCGCGAGCTGAGCCGGTAGGCCGATGCGCCGGGGCCGCACCCACCGGCTGTCGCCCGAGCGGGCCGCACGCCTGCGCCGGGCGCTGGACCGACTCGAGCGGGCCTCCCCGCCGCGGCGGCGGGTTCCGCTGGATCCAGTCTCACTGCCGCATCGCTATCGGGACCCTCGCGACATCGAGGTCGCGGCGCTCCTGGCGGCCTCGCTAGCCTACGGCCGGGCGGACCTCTTCCTTCCCCGCGTGGAGCGGGTGCTCGCGGGGATGGGACCGTCGCCGGCCGGCTTCGTGCGTGGGCTCGATGTTGCAGGCGCGCGGGAGCTGCTGGCGGGCTTCGTCTACCGCTTCAACGTGGGCGCGGACGTGGCGGTGCTGCTCCTCGGGATGGGGCGGATGCTCGAGCGGCGTGGCTCGCTCGAGGCCGGCTTCGTGGCGGCGCACGAGGCCTCCGGCGGGGACCTCCATGGAGCGCTGGGAGCGTTCGTCCGCGAGATCCGGGACGTGGACGTGCGCGCGGTGGAGCGGGCGCTGGGAAGGACGCGCGGGCTGGACCACCTCTTGCCGGTGCCGCTCGGTGCGGGGGCGGCGAAGCGGCTCCACCTCTTTCTCCGCTGGATGGTGCGCGGGCCCGATGGGGTGGACCTGGGCGTGTGGAAGCGGGTGTCTCCGGGTGCGCTCATCGTACCGCTGGATACGCACGTCGCGCGGCTCGCGTGGCGGCTCGGGCTGGTGCGCCGGCGGACGATGGGGTGGGCGGCGGCCGAGGACATCACCCGGAATCTCGAGGTCATCGACCCGGTGGATCCGGTCCGGTTCGACTTCGTGCTCTGTCACCACGGCATGAGCGGCGCCTGTCCGCCGCGGGCCCGGGCCGAGCTGTGTGCCCGCTGCGTGCTGCGGCCGGAGTGCAGCGTGGGGCGGCGGCTCGCGCCGGGCCCGGAGCCCTCTGGGCCTCCGGCACGTCGAGGATCGCCTGCGAGCGCCCGGCGGGCCCCGCTCGGCTAGCTGGCGGTCACCAGCGCGCTGACCACCGATGCCGCGCCGGCGAGGTCCAGCTGGTTCCCGCGGACGACGCTCACGCGGATGCAGGCGGCGTCCTGCGTGACGTAGACGGCGTCGGCGGCGGTCCAGACGGGCGTCCCGAGAGCGAGCGATTGCTCCGCGCCGTCGCCGGCGGCGGCAGCGCATCGGCTCTCGGCCTCGGCGCCGTTGAACCAGGTGCGGACCTGGAACTGGAGCTCGACGCCGTCGCCTCCGAGCGTCCAGAGGGTGGATTCGCTGAGCTCTGCGCCGACGGGCTCCAGCAGTGCCGAGCCGACCGCGGTCTCGAGCGCGAACCGGTTCACCGCCAGCGCGCGGCTCGGGTCCCACGGGCCGGGTGTCTCGGTGAGGGTCACGCCCGGCGTGTCTGGCGCGGGGTCGGTGGTCGGGGACGTCCCGCCCGGGGATCCGTCCGTGCCCGAACCGCAGGCCAGCGCGAGCACCACGGCCGCGAGGAGCGCGCGGCGCGGGCTCCGCTCCATGTTCGCTGGGTGGATCATCTCACCGGGTGCCGCGGCCGGGCGCGGGTGCGGTGATGTTCACCTTGCCGGTCTTCCCGTCCCAGCTGGTCGCGTCGGCCGGGTCGAAGACCTCCCACTTTGCCGAATCGAAGGCGAGCTGGACCTCGTCCACCAGCCGCACGTCCAGGCTCTTCTCGTTCAGGCCGACGACCAGCACGTCCTGCAGGGTGATCCGGTAGCTGAGAACGGTCTTTCCATCCTGGGCCTGGTCGAAGAACTCGAGCGTGACCTTCTTGATGTGCTCCCCGGTCAGCAGGACCTTGATCAGCTTGATGCTCGACGGTCCCTGGAACTTGTTGAAGACGACCGGCCCGAGCGTGGGCTTCCCCGCGCCGCCGCCGCCGCCACCACCGCCGGTGGTCACGGCCTGGCGCCAGGTCTCCGAGAAGTTGAACCCCTCGATCTGGCCCTCGTGGCCCTTGGCCTTCGACTCGCCGGTGATCCCGTCGATGGTGACGAAGAACGGACCCGAGCGGACGTCGTCCTTATCGTGCGCGCGTGCGGCCGGGCCATGGAGCAGGGCCAGTGCGAGCACTGCCGAGGCAAGCGTGGTCTTCATTCGAAACCCCAGATGTCATCGGGAGAGGGCGACGGAACACGAAAGCTTGCCACCCGCGGAGATCGGCCGGGAGGCGGGTCTGTTTCGCCTCACCTGCACGCAACGTGTCGTCACGACGTGGAGCTACTCGGAGCGGGTGTGCGACGTCTTGCGCGCATTCCTACGACTCCGATGAGGATCGCGCTGAGAACAG
>JADGQZ010000214.1 GCA_017881345.1 Myxococcaceae bacterium
ATCGTGTTGCTGGGGCTGCTCCAGCGCGTCGGTTCCTGACAGCGGAGGATCACCGTGGCTAGTGGAAGTGCGATCAGAGGCTCACGCGTGGGCGCCGGTCCCATGGGCGAGGTCGAACGCGGGGACAGCGCTCCTCGCGTGGCGGTCTCGTACTGGTGCGCGAACGGTCACGAGACGCGGCCGAGCTTCGCCGAGGAGGTGCGGGACGACGCACCGGTGACCTGGGACTGCCCTCGGTGCGGGTACCCGGCCGGGCAGGAGCAGGACAACCCCCCCGCTCCGGTGCGGAACGAGCCCTACAAGACCCACCTCGCCTACGTCAAGGAGCGCCGGAGCGATCAGGACGGTGCGGACATCCTCGACGAAGCGCTTGCCGCGCTGCGGGCACGGCGCGGGGGCTGACAGGCCGCTGATCGACGGGGCCGTCCACCTGCGGGTGGTCGGCCCCTTGTCCTGTGCAAGCGGCTCCGGAGGGTGCAGGCGGCTCCGGAGGGTGCGGGCGGCTCCGGAGGGTGCGGGCGGCTCGGAGGGTGCGGGCGGTTCCGGAGGGGTGCAGGCGGTTCCGGAGGGCGACGGCCGGCGCCGGCTCTGAGGGCGGCCGCACGGGTGGCTCGCCGTGAGCCCAGTCAGGGGATGGGCACCCCGGAGGCTGCCGCGGCATCGATCAGCCACAGCGTGGACTCGCGACCAACCGCGCCGGCTGCCGGGGTCCCCACGACGGGAGCGCCCGCCAGGGCCGCGGCCACCTGCTCCGCCTTCTCGGCACCGGCGACCACGAGCCAGACCTCTCGCGCAGATCGGATCGCCTCGAAGCACAGCGACACGCGCTCGGGCGGGGGTTTGGGCGCGCCGTGGACTCCGATGGTGGAGGCGCCGCTGACCTCCAGGGCGGGGTGTCCCGGGAAGAGCGACGCAACGTGGCCGTCCGGTCCCATTCCCAGCAGGACGACGTCGAACCGGGGGACCAGCGACCCGGCGGAGGCCTCGGAGCCCGCGTGGGCGGCGAGCTCAGCCGCGTAGGAGGCCGCCGACTCCTCGGGGGTGCTCACCCCCGCGGTACCAGGGGCAGGCATCGGATGGATGTTCGCGGCAGGGAGCTCGCCGGCAAGGGAGTCCAGAAGAGCCTGGCGTGCTTGCGTCTCGTTCCGCTCGGGGTCACCGGTGGGAAGGAAGCGCTCGTCGCCCCACCACAGGTGGACGCCCGACCAGTCCACTGCGTCGCACACCGGGTTCGATCGCACTGCACCGAGCGCGGCGGACCCGATGGAGCCACCCGTGAGCACGACGTGCACGGGGGAGTGGTCGGACTGCAGGTCGAGCAGCCTGGTGAGGAGCCGGGCAGCGACCGCCTCAGCGAGCAGGGCGGCATCCGGATGGACGACGACCCGGGCTCGACTCACGAGTCGAGCCTCGCAAGGCCCTTGGTGAGGACCTCTCCGTACACCTCGTCCGGGTCGAGCCGACGCAGCTCCTCGGCGAGGCACTCCTGGAGCTGGCGGATCGGCATCGCGATCCGGTGCTCGGGCTGGTCCGGCTGACGCAGTGCCGCCGTCTTGCCGTCCGGGCGGTAGAGCACGATGTCGCCCGACCGACGTTCGAATCGCACCTCGGTGATCGCGAGAGCGCCGTGCTGCCGCACGACCTCGACCGGGCAGCGCAGCTCTTGGGCGAGCCACGCTGCGAGCATGTCGACGGACGGGTGGGTGCTCTCGCCCGACACGACGGCCCGCTGGACCGGCTCGTACGGCGCCTGGTCGAGGGTCGCCGCAAGCAGCCCGCGCCAGATGGTGATGCGGGTCCAGGCGAGATCGGTGTTCCCGGCCGTGTGGACCCTGCTCAGCCGGCGCAGCGTCGTGAGGGGGTGGGTGCACTGGCTGGCGTCCGTGATCCGGCGCTGGGCCATGCGTCCGAGCTGGCTCTCGGCGGGATCCTCGGGCGCCGCATAGGGCCACCACACCACGATCGGCGCGTCGGGCAGCAGCAGCGGGATCACGAGCGTGTCACCGTGAGCAGGAAGGTCGCCGGAGGGGTGCAGCACGATGACCTCGCTGGCTCCGGCGTCCCCGCCGAGACGGATCTCCGCGTCGAGGGTGTTGCCCGTCGAACCGACCCGTGGAGCGATGACGATGACCCGGCACGGGTGCTCATGGCTCGCCTCGTTGGCGGCGGCGACCGCCTCCTCGACGTCGCGGTCACCCACGTCGATGATGAGGGTGAGGACGCGCCCGAGCGCGACGGCTCCTCCTTCGTCTCGCAGCTTGACGAGACGCTTGTTGACCTCGTTCGTCGTGGTGCTGGGAAGCTCGATGATCATGCTGCCGACCTCCATACGTGCGGGGTGCGAAGGTGCGGGCTCCCGGTCACGGAAGCCGCCAGGTGCGTCCGTCGCGGGCCATCATCGCGTCCGCGGAGGCGGGCCCCCAGGTGCCCGAACGATACGACTCGGGGGCTCCCTTGCTCGCCCAGAACTCGATGACCGGGTCGAGGATCTTCCACGAGAGCTGGACCTCCTCCTGACGCGGGAAGAGCGGGGGGTCGCCGAGGAGGACGTCGAGGATCAACCGTTCGTAGGCCTCGGGGGAGGACTCGGTGAAGGCGTGACCGTAGCCGAAGTCCATCGTGACGTCGCGGACCTCCATCGCTGTACCCGGGACCTTCGCGCCGAACCGTAGCGTGACACCCTCATCCGGCTGAACCCGGATGACCAAGGCGTTGCTCCCGAGCTCCTCGGTGGCGGTGGACTCGAAGGGGAGGTGCGGTGCGCGCTTGAAGACGACGGCGATCTCGGTGACCCGTCGGCCGAGCCGCTTGCCGGTCCGGAGGTAGAACGGGACGCCGGCCCAGCGCCGCGTGTCGATGTCCACCCGGACGGCAGCGAAGGTCTCCGAGGTCGACGACGCCGGGATGCCGGTCTCATCGAGGAAGCCGCAGACCTGCTCCCCTCCCTGCCATCCGGCCGCGTACTGGCCGCGCGACGTGTGCCGTCCCAGGTCCTTGGGCAGCTTGACGGCGGACAGCACCTTGATCTTCTCCGCACGGAGGTCTCGCGGGTCGAACGAGACCGGTTCCTCCATGGCGGTCAGCGCGAGCAGCTGCATCAGATGGTTCTGGATGACGTCGCGCGCGGCCCCGATGCCGTCGTAGTATCCGGCCCGCCCGCTGACCCCGATGTCCTCCGCCATGGTGATCTGCACGTGGTCCACGTAGTTGGAGTTCCAGATCGGCTCGAACATCTGGTTGGCGAAACGCAGGGCCAGCAGGTTCTGCACCGTCTCCTTGCCCAGGTAGTGGTCGATCCGGAAGACCGAGTCGGGCGGGAAGACCTCCGAGACGACGTCGTTGAGGGCCTCGGCGCTGGCCAGGTCATGTCCGAACGGCTTCTCGATGACCACCCGGCGCCACGTGCCCTCCTGGGGCTTCGAGAGCCCGGACTGCGCAAGCTGCCGGCAGACGAGGGGGAATGCGCTCGGGGGCACCGCGAGGTAGAAGGCGTGGTTGCCGCCCGTCCCGCGCTCGACATCGAGATCTCTCACGGTCGAGCTCAGCCGCTCGAACGCGTCGGGGTCGTCGAAGCTGCCCTGGACGAACCGGATGCCTTCGGCGAGCTGACGCCAGGTCGCCTCGCGGAAGGG
>JADGQZ010000215.1 GCA_017881345.1 Myxococcaceae bacterium
CGCCTGCCTGGGCGGCCGCCCGGGCCTGGTCCACGTCGTCGTAGATGTTGCCGGTGGCGACGATGACGTAGCGGTGCGGGGCCGGGGACATCGGGAACTCGCGGCGGAGCGCGTCGCGCTCGTCGATGCGGCGGCGGAGCTCGTCGACGGCGGCCTCGGCCTCGTGGCGGACCTCCTCGCGGATGTTGCCCTCCATCTCCGACGACAGGGGAGCCAGCCTGCTTGCCGGCAGCGCGGCGATGCGCTCCACCGCATCGAGCGGGCTCGCCGCCCCGAGCTGGAGCGCACGTCCGTACCAGTACGCCGCGCCGCGGTTGAGAACGCCGGCTGCCTTGAGCCGGTCGGTCATGAGATTCGTCAGGGGGATGCCCCCGGGTCCGGCGTCCGACATCCCGAACAGGCGCAGAACGGTCCGCTCCACCGAGATGGTGGTGTGCCGGCGGATGAGGTCGAACACCGGCTCGATGACCTGGGAGGCGATGCCGCGGGCCGCGGCGACCTGGGTGTCGTCGACGAAGGGTCCTGGCATGACTTCCCACCCGTAACCCACCCTGTGGAGCCGGGGCAACCGGTCTCCGGCAGCGTCGAGCCGTCCCAGGGGGCGTCGCGTCGACACCGTGTGTCGAACTCGACGGCGTCCAACTCGGTCGAGCCCCCTCGGGGAAGCCGGCCCGGTCTCGCCCGGGTCGTCGCTGACCGTCTCGCGTGTCGCCCCCACGATGTCTGCGCAAGTCGGGCGTGCTGTTTGCACGACGTGGCGATCGGAGATCTCGATCGCCGGGCTCCCGGACATTTCGTCACGCCGAGGATCGAGTCCTCCTGTCGACCCGTCACACGGAGGCGAACATGCGCACGCGGAAACCCAACGCACGCCAGCAGCGCGGACTGACGCTCATCGAGATCATGGTGGTCGTCGCCATCCTGGGGATGATGGCGGCGGCTGTCGGCGTGTACGCGATGGGCCAATTTGGCACCGCCCAGCAACGGACCGTCGCAATGGATCTCAAGACGCTCGAGACTCAGCTCGATCTCTACTTCGTCCAGAAGGGGCATCTTCCGTCCCAGAGCGAGGGCCTGAAGGCGCTGGTGAACGCCAGGATCGCGCGAGAGCTCGCCAGAGATCCCTGGGGGTCCCCGTATCAGTACGTGGTCAACGGCGGAGAGGTCACCCTCTCGTCACTGGGCTCCGATGGTCAGCCTGGCGGCACCGAGAGCGCCGCGGACGTCGTGACGACGATTCGTATGCGGTAGCCCGAAACCAGCGCCAGACGACCATGACCCCAGCGCTCTCGTGCGAGCCTCACCCGAGGCGCCTACAGGTAGCGCGCGGCGAAGAACTCGCGGAGCCGCTTGTCGCTGCGCAGCAGGTCGAGCGTGAGATCGGCGTGCCCCGGCACGTATCCGTTGCCGATCAGCATCGTCAGGTCCTTCCCCACACCCTCGGCCCCGAGCGCGGCGGCGGTAAATGACGTGGCCATCGAGAAGAAGATGGTCGTGCCGCCGTCCCGGGTGGAGAGGATGGTCGCCATCTCCGTCCCGGGCACCGACGCGCAGTTGATGACCAGGTCGCAGAGCGCGCCGTCCGTTGCCTTGCGCACCGCCTCGAGCACGTCGACCGCCCGGGTCGCGTCCACACGCAGGCTCACGTCCGACACGCCGAGCTCCGCGAGCGCCGAGAGCGCCTTCTCGGAGATGTCGAGGGCGAGGAGCTGACCCTTGCCCCCGGTGCTCTTCCGGGCCTGCGCCAGGCAGAGGGCCCCGCTCTTCCCCGCTCCGAGGACCGCGATGCGCATCCCCGGTCGTGCATGCCGCGCCACGAGCGCCGGGGCACCGCACACGTCGAGCGCGGCGAGGACCAGCGTCTCCGGCATGTCGTCCGGCACGCGGGCCCAGATTCCGCTGGCGAAGAGGATCGCCTGGCCGCGCACGTCGACCCGGTCCACCTCCATCCGGACGGCGCGGACCTCGTCGATGACCAGGGGCGTGAGCGAGAGGCTGACCAGCGTCGCGATCCGGTCTCCGGGCCTGAGCTTCCCGTGCGCCGGGTGCTCCGGGCCGATCTTCCGGACGCGGCCGAGCAGCATCCCGCCCGATCCGGTCACCGGGTTCTGCATCTTCCCCCGGGCCTGGACGATCTCCTGGATGCGCGCGACCACCGCCTCCGGGGCCCCGTTGCACGACTCGCGGATCTGCTTGAACGAGGCGGCGTCGACGTTGAGGCTCTCCACGTCGATCAGCAGCTCGGAGGGCCGGACCGGCAGCGATGGGTCGAGGCGCGCGGCCCGCTGCGGCAGCACGCCCGGCTCGCCCACCACCCGGCCCAGGCCGTAGGGATCGCTCGTCACGGAGGCGCGGCTAGCACGACCCGGCGCCGGCCGTCACCCCTGCTCGCGCTCGAGCCGCCCGGCGAGGAACGCGAGCGACCGGTCGAACCGGTACCCCGTCCCCATGTGCCCGTCCTCGTACTCCTCGTGCACCACCGTCGCCCGCCCACCCCCGACCATCCGGGCAAGCATCCGCGCGCCCCAGCGCAGGCCGAACTCGTCGCGCGTCCCGCAGTCGATGAAGACGCTCTGCAGCCGACGGAACGCCTCCGGGTCACGCTCGACGAAGCGCACCGGGTCCTCCGCCAGCCACGCGGACCACACCCGCTCGTCGATGCGCGCCGTCGCGAGGTCGAACGGAAGCGCCACCCCGAGCGGCTGGGCGGGGTCCGGCGAGTACGCGGCGGCCATCGCGAGCAGGTTCACGACCGCGTGGTCGTCGCCCCCCATCTTCGTCTCGCGGATCCGCCGCTCGAACCCCCTCCACCACGGATCCACCCCTCCTGCCTGTGCGAGGGCAGAGGCGGCCCTGGGGAACTCGGGGAGGTAGCAGTACTCGAAGTAGGCGTCCGCCGAGTGGGAGGCCATGTGACCGAACACGCCCGGGAAGCGGCGCATCAGCTGCCAGGCCCCATATCCGCCGGAGCTGCGGCCTGCGACCGCCCGTGCCCCGGGGGAGGTGAGCGTCGCGTAGGTCCGATCCACGTGCCCGAGCACGTCCTGGACGATCATCTGCCCGTACGCGCCGTTGCCCGGCGAGTCGATCCACTGGCTCCCGCCGAGCGCGGTCAGCCCGTCGGGGAACACCGCGAGGAACGGCGGCGCACCGGCGGCGAAGAGCGCGTCCAGCCGGTCGAGGATGCCCGGCGCGAATGGCGCGGCGTTGAACCACCCGGGGGCCGAGCCCATGAACGCGTGCAGCAGGACCACCACCGGGTAGCCCCTGGCCCCCGCGACGTACCCCTCGGGGAGGTACACCGCACACGGCCGATCGACGGGATCGCCCCGCGGGTTCCCGGCGAGGGCGGCACAGTGCAACGTCCGGATGTCGAGTTGGCCGCGAGGCACGGCGGCGGAGCTTCCCTCAGGCCCCGGGCTTCGGGAAGCGCGCCATGACGGCCTGGAGGTCGGTCCAGGCTGCCTTCTTCTCGGGCGGGTTCCGCAGCAGGTAGGCCGGGTGGAACGTGGGCATCAGGGGAATGCCGACGTACTCCCGCCACTGTCCCCGGAGCCGGGTGATCGGCGTATCGGTCCGGAGGAGCGTCTGCGCAGCGAACTTCCCGAGGGCGATGATGACCTCGGGCCGGATCGCGTGGAGCTGCGCCTCGAGGAAGGGCTGGCAGGCCTGGATCTCGTCCGGCTCGGGGTTCCGGTTGCCGGGCGGGCGGCACTTCACCACGTTGCAGATGTAGACCTCGTCGCGCGAGTAGCCCATCGCGAGGATCATCTTCGTCAGGAGCTGGCCCGCCGCGCCCACGAAGGGGATGCCCTGGTTGTCCTCCTCGGCGCCCGGGCCCTCGCCCACGAAGACCAGGCGCGCCTTCGGATTGCCGACGCCGAAGACCAGGTTCTTGCGGCCAGAGCACAGCTTGCACCGCTTGCAGTCGCCCAGGGTGCTGCGGACCTCGTCGAGCAGCGGCGGCGTGTCCGTTGCGCGCGCGGCCACGGGTGCCACGGCCGGTGCGGGGACTTGCCGGACCGGCGGCGCGCGCGACGTCGAGCCCGCGGGCTCGGGCGAGCGGGAGAGAGCGGGCGCAGGTGGCTGGATCACGGCCTCCTCCGTCACCTCGGTGGAGACCTCGAGGTACTCGACCACCACCGGCGGCGTGCTGGACCCCTCGACGGTGACCAGGACCGACATCGCCGCGGAGATCGCGTCGAGCGTCCCGTCTGCGGAAGGATGCAGCTCCTCGCCCGCGACGTCCCGGTGCCAGCCCAGGTACCTGCGCACGTCCGTCAGCACCTGCGCCAGCGAATCCGCTGCCGGAAGCACCTCGTCTGCCACGTTCGACGCCCCTCCCCTGCCCGCGATCCACGGTCACGCGGAAGGTCGCCACTGTGCCACCCCGATCCGACGATCCCCGGCGATCAGCTGCCCGAGCTCGACGCGGGGCGGAGCGCGTCGGAGAGGAGCTTCCGGATCTCCTTGACCGCCGGAGCCTCGTAGCGGGCGGTGTTCCGGGCGAGCGTCACCACCCGCTCCAGCCTCGGGGAGCCCAGCGCGATCGCCCGGAGCGGCGGGCTGGGCACATCCAGCGCGCTGCGCGGGACGAGGGCGATCCCCAGACCCGCCGAGACCAGGGCACGAACGGTGCCCATGTTCGGAGCGGAGAACCCGATCCGGGGAGCGAATCCCACCCGCCGGGTGGCGAGGCCGAGCATCTTGCGGACCGTCGCTCCGGCGCGGAAGGTGACGAAGGTCTCCTCACGGAGATCGTCCAGCTCCACCACCGTCCGCTCCGCCAGCCGGTGCTCGGGCCCGACGATGAGGATGAGCGGCTCGGTGTAGAGCCGCGCCAGGGCGATGGTCTGGCCCGCCGACCGCATGCCCACCAGCGTCGTTCCCACCCGCCCGAGATGGATGAGGCCGAGATCCACCTCCCCGCGTCGCAGAAGCTCCAGGACCTGCCGGGTGTGGACCTCGCGAAAGACGATCCGGATGCGGGGATGGCGCGCCATGAAGGACGCCAGCAGCCCCGGCAGCCGTCCCTCGACGAGCGTCTGGAGGGCGCAGCCGATGCGCACGGACCCTCCCTGCACCCCGGCATGGGTCATCATCTCCTGGGTGGCAGACTCCGGGAGGCCTGCCGCCGCCGAGCAGCCCGCCCCCGGCGCTCTGGGCGTTCCTGGCGAGCGTGCTTCAGGTCGAGGATCACCCGTTCGGGGTGAATCCCCATCCGGAGCTGGTCGCCTGAAGCCGGAGACCGGCACCGCGCGTCAGGAGATTGCCGCCGCGGCGGCGCCGCGGAGCGCCTGGATCCGGTCCCAGAGACCGCTGGCGACCTCGTCCTTCGTCCCGGCGAGCTCGAGCCGACCACCGGCGCGGTCCACGATCACCACCGTGTTCGTGTCCGTGCCGAAGCCCGCGTCCGTCCGGGTGACGTCGTTGGCGACGATCAGGTCGAGCCCCTTGCGCAGGAGCTTCGCGGTCGCGTTCTCCACCACGTTCTCGGTCTCCGCAGCGAAGCCGACGACCAGGGGCCGGCGCGCGAGGCCCCGGACCCGCTCGGCGGCCAGGGCCAGCACGTCGGGAGTCCGCAGGAGAGCGAGCGGGGCATCCGCCCCCGCCTCGTCCTTCTTCACCTTCTGGTCCACCCGGTGCGCCGGGCGCCAGTCGCTGACGGCAGCCGTCGCGACCAGCACGTCGGTGTGCTCGAGCCGCGGCAGCACGGCGTCACGCATGTCCTCGGCGCTCACCACGTCGACGATCTCGAGCCCGGCCCGGTCCACGGCACCCACCGGCCCGAGGACCACGGTGACCTGCGCTCCACGGGCGCGCGCCGCGCGTGCGATGGCGAGCCCCATCTTCCCCGTGCTCGGGTTGCTGAGGAAGCGGACCGGATCCAGGAACTCGCGCGTCGGGCCGGCGGTGACGAGCACCCGGGTTCCGGCGAGCGGACCCTCACCGAGGAGCTCGGCCGCGGCATCGGCGATCTGCTCCGGCTCGCTCAGCCGGCCCGAGCCGACCTCGCCGCAGGCCAGGAGCCCCGAGCCGGGACCGACGAAGCGGTAGCGCGCATCCTTCGCCAGCACGGCGAGATTGCGCTGTGTGGCCTCGTGCTCCCACATCGCGGTGTTCATCGCCGGGGCGAGCAGCACGGTCCCGCGGTACGCGAGCAGCGTCGCCGCGAGCGCGTCGTTGCCCATCCCGGCGACGATGCGGGCCAGGAGGTCCGCGGTGGCAGGCGCGACGACGAACAGCTCGGACCAGCGCGCGAAGTCGATGTGCCCGAACGCTGCCTCCTGCGACCGGTCGAGGATGTTGGTGAGCACCGGGTGGCCGCTCAGCGCCTGGAACGTCAGCGGGCCCACGAACTCGGCCGCCGCGGGCGTCATCGCCACCCGGACCTGCGCGCCCGAGCGCTGGAGCGCGCGCACCAGCTCGGCGGCCTTGTACGCCGCGATGCCGCCACCGACGCCGAGCCCGATGCGCCGGCCCTGGAGCACACTCCGGTCCATGCTCCGGAAAGGCTTAGCCCCGCCCCCCTGCCCCGGCAACTTCACAGCGCCAGCCGGGTCGCTCCGGGCACCTGGACGGTCCGGAGGACCGCCTTGCCCCGACGGACCGCAACCACCGTCCAGGTTCCCGGGCTCAGGCCCTCGAAGCGGGCCACACGCTTGACCCCGAAGAGGAGCTGACCTTCGCCGTGGGGCCCTGGACGTTCGCTCGGGGCCGGGGCACCAACGGCGCCCTTCTCGACCCACAGCGCCTCCACGGGCGCGTCCAGGCTCACCTCGAGAGTGGCAGAGCCCACGGGCCCGCCGAGCACCAGCTCGGACGTCGGAAGACGCACGAACCACACCCTGCTCGGCTGGGCGTCGGTCGAGACGCGGTAGTCGCCGGCGAGCGTTCGCCCGCCCGCGGTCCCGTCCGCATCGGTCGTCCAGGCATAGGTCCTCGGCCCGGCGAGCTGCACCCCGCGTCCACGGGCGGGTCTGCCATCCGCCCCGAAGACGCGCACCCGGACCGGCGCCTCGGCCGCGAGCACGATCTCTGCCGACGTCCCGAACGTCACCTCGGCGCTGCCCGCCAGGTCACCCTGGGCCGCGTGGACGAAGACGGGCGTCCCCGCGGCGGGGGGCTCGCCGATGGGGAGCGCGAACGCGCCGTTCGGTCCGGAGCGGGTCGTGTCCGGACCGGCGGTCACCACCGCCCCCGGCACCGGTTGGCCGCCGGCCAGCCGCACCATGCCGTCGATCCGCGGCGCGGGCTGCAGGCCGATGTCCCCCAGCTCGGAGAGCGTGGGGCCCACCCGGATCGTCCGCGTCAGCATGCCCGGCGCGGCCACCCTCACCTCCAGCTGCCCGTCGCGGGCGTCGAGCGGCGTCGCGAAGCGACCGTCCTCCGCCTTGAAGGCCCGGCCGTCGATGGAGAACGCAGGGAGGGGCGCGCCCGAGGGTCCCACCACCCGTCCCCGGTAGAGCGCCCGATCGCGCACCACCAGCCGCACTCCGGTCTGCCCCGCACGCGCGCTCACCGGCACGTCCAGCGACAGCTCGGGGGTTCGCGCGATCAGCCGGAACTCGCGCCCGGTCGGAAGTCCCTTGAGCTCGAAGCTTCCGTCCTCGCCGGTCTGCGCGGGCAGCCCCTCGGCTTCCTCGACCCCGACGAAGGCGCCGGCGACGGGGGCGCCGGCCCGGGTCACCACCGTTCCGCGCACCACGCCGACCGCCGGGAGCAGCAGCGTCACCGGCGTCACCTCTGCCTCGCGCGTCTCGACCACCAGCGAAGCGCGGGCACCGGTCATCGGGAGCAGCGCCTCGACGCTCAACGTCCCGGTGGGAAGCCCGAGGAAGCGCAGGATGCCGGTGGTGCCCGTGGTGCGGTCGGCGTGGAAGAACGCTCCCTCGCCCCCCCGCTGTTGCACCGTGATGGCTGCCTCCGGCAGCGGCCTTCCCTCTGCGAGCACCCGGATCTCGAGGCCGGCGCGTGGCTGCAGCTGCAGCGTCACGCCCACCGCGGGCGCCCGGACCTGCGCGCTCGCGAACCCGATGTCCGAGTGGTGGGCCTCGAGGCGCACCGTCCTGCCTTCCTCGACGTCGAGCTGGAAGGCTCCCTCGGCGTCCGAGCGGCTCTCGGCGGCGGTCGTCGCCACGACCACCGTCACCCCCGGCGCAGGCCGGCCGTCCGGAGTCAGGACCAGGCCCACGACCCCTGCCCTCCGGGGCTGGGGCGCAGGCGCGCGTTCCGGGACCGCCGCGGGCTGACCGCCCGGTGAGGACGGCCCGGTGGACCGCGGTCCGGCCGCACCGGCCACCGGCGGTGGTGCCGGCGCTGCACGGCGCCGATGGAGCATCTCCGCCGTTCCGAGGGCGAGCAGCACCAGCGCCAGCACGATCCACGGCCAGAGCCGCGGTCGCCGGTAGGTCGGCCGGACGTGGAGCGTGGGCGGTCCCAGCGGCGTCACTCCTCGGCGAAGGGCTGCACGGCCTGCGCGGCAGCAAGCTCCTGCCGCACCTCGGAGAGCTCGTTGTTCGTGGCCCGGAGCCGGTCCGAGAGCACCTGCACGAAGCTCCAGAGCAGCTTCACCGCGAGGATCGGCTCGCGCTTCATGAGCTGCATCAGCTCGGCCCGGGCGATCACCATCGAGCGGGTCGGCTCGAGCGCGCGGACGGTGGCGCTCCTCGGCGCGTGGTCCACGAGGCCCATCTCGCCGAAGTGTCCCCCGGCGCGGAGCTCGGCGACGCCCACCCCACCCGTCTCCACCCGCACCCGGCCCTTCACCACGATGAACAGCTCGTCGCCGGACTGGCCCTCGACGACGATCTCCGCGTCGGTGGGGAAGCTGCGCGTCGAGGCGATGGAGAGGATCGCCGTCTGCTCCTTGTAGGTGAGGTGCCGGAAGATGGGGATGCTCTTCAGCACCTCCATCCGGCTGCTGGTCTCCTCCAGCTCCTCGAGCGGCGCCCCGCCGTCGGTGATGCCCACCACGACGACGGTGACGTTGTCCTTGCCGCCCCGCTCGTTGGCCAGGGCCACCAGCCGTGCGGGAAGCTCGGCGAGGGGAATGTCGGCGACGACCGAGGCCAGCTCCTCGTCGGGGACGTAGCCGTGGAACCCGTCGGAGCAGAGGAGGAAGAGATCCTTCGGGAGGAGGTCCAGCATCAGGGTGTCGACCTGGACCGACTCCTGGATTCCCACCGCGCGGGTGATGACGTTGCGGAGCTGCGACGCATGGGCCTGCTCGCGGGTGAGCGTGCCCGCCTTCAGCTGCGCGGCGATGAGGGTGTGGTCCTCGGTGAGCCGGTGCGCCTGGCCTCCGCGGAGCAGGTACACCCGGCTGTCTCCCACGTGGCCGACGATGGCCTTGGTCCCGGCGAGGACGAGGCAAACCACCGTCGTCCCCATGCCTCGCTTGCTCGGATCGGACGCCGCGAGCCGGTACAGCTCGGCGCAGGCGCGCTGGATGGCGGTCTCGACCAGCGCCGCTGCGGCCGCGCGGGCCTCCGTCGTGCTGGCCAGACCCAGGTCCTCGAGCACCGGCCGCCCTGCTGTGAGCTGCTGTCGGAGCACCTCCACCGCACGCTGGCTGGCCACCTCTCCGGCGGCGTGGCCACCCATCCCGTCGGCGACGACGAACAGGCCGAGCTCCGGGTCGACCGCGAAGGCGTCCTCGTTGTGCTGCCGCTTCCGCCCGACGTCGCTCAGCCCGTAGGCCTCGGCGGTCAGGGGAACTGGCGCGCTCCGCTCATCCGGGGAACCCAAGGCGGCGTCCGAACCTAACAGGCCAGACCATGGCAGGTGCTGCGCATAACCTGGCTGCCCGCTTGGCAGTTTTCCAAGCACATTGTCAACGGTCAGGGGGCTCGATTAAGGACCCGCCCTCGTGGTCGGCACATACCCCACGATGCCGGTGCGACCCAGGACACCCGGGAACCGGCGCGAGGAGTCTCTCCAGGACATGGCACTCAAGACCATCAAGGCCCGCGCCGCCCAGGCGGCGGAGCTGCTCGAAGCGCTGAAGCAGAAGGCGCGGCTGCGGCGGGAGGCGTGCAGCTCGCCGGTCCTCGTCGTCTACGGGCAAGACGAGGCGGCGAGCATCTACTTCGAGGACGAGGACGGGGGCGGCCGCGGCCGCGGCCACTGAGCGCCCCCGACGCCCAGGTTCGATTTCAGTCGGTTCCTCGAGCTGTACTTTCCTTGAGTTCGCGGATCCTTGTGTATAGAGCCCGGGGAGTTCCGCCAGGACACTTTCCCCCGGAGTTTGCTCGTTGCTCGTAGCGCTGTTGGCCCTCACCATCGCGGCGCCCGTCTGTGGCCCGCTGGACCTCGAGACCGCCCAGGCGGCGGCGCTCGCGCGCAGCGACGAGGTGGCGATCAAGCGCAGTGACGTCGCGACGGCGGAGGCAGAGAAGGCCTACGCCACGGCCATCCGGTTCCTGCCCGAGTTCTCGGCCAACGTGCCGATGGGGGTCGTCCCGGGAGCGCGGCTCGTGCCGGGCTCGAATCCCAACGACATCACCGCCATCCAGACCGGTTCCAACCGCGGCCTGACCGACCTCGGCCCGTTCTTCCGGGTCGAGGTGAACGCGCTCCAGCCGCTCTGGACCTGGGGGCGTATCGACGCGGCGAACGACGCGGCGGCCGCGGGCATCGTGGCGCGCAAGGAGCTGGTCGACGAGACGTCGAACGCGATCCGCAACCGGGTCCTCGACCTGGTGATGGGCATCCGGCTCACCACCAAGCTGCTGGCCATCGGGGCAGACGTGCAGTCGGCGCTCAAGGACGCCGACGTCCGGGTCCAGAAGTCGCTGAAGGCGAACGACGGCGAGATCTCACCCGAGGACCGGTACCGCATCGAGATCTTCCGCAGCCAGCTCACGCAGCGCATCGCCGACGGTGACCGGACATTGCGGATCGCCCGGGTTGGCCTGGCGGCGACCCTGGGCATGAAGCCGGAGCAGCTCCAGCTCCGGGACGACCCGCTCCCCGACACGTCGCAGGTGCGCGCGCCCGACCTCGCGCTGGCCCTGTCCGACGCCGTGCAGCAGCGCCCGGACCTCAAGGCCCTGGACGCGGGCATCCTCGCCAAGGAGGCGGAGGTGCGCGCAGCCCGGGCGGAGCTGTTGCCCCAGGTGGGCCTCGTGGGGCAGTTTGCCTATGGCGTCGCCCGCGGGCGGGACATCATCAGCAACCCGTACGTGGGCGACTACTTCAACGCGCTGACCGTCGGCGGCGCGCTGGTCATCCGGCAGAACCTCTCGTTCTGGACGGTCATCACCGCCGCCGACAAGAAGCAGTCCGAGCTGAACACGCTCCGCAAGCAGCGGGCCGGGGCGGTCCGGGCCATCCAGGTCGAGGTCGAGAACGGGGTCGCCGAGCTGACCGCCGCCATCACCAAGCGCGAGGCCGCTGCCAAGGCCGTCGCCGCGGGCCGCAGCTGGTTCCGGAGCGCCACCCTGAACTTCGGGGTAGGGGTCGGCGACAGCCGCGATCTCATCGACGCCTACCGCGGCTACTCGGAAGCCCAGTACGGCGACGCCCAGGCCACGTTCGACCTGCTGGCGGCCCAGAACCGGCTGAACCGGGTGACGGGGCGGATGCCTCCCACCCCCGAGCTGAACTGCATGCTGCCCTGAGGCCCTAGGGGGCCGAGCCTGCGTCCGGCGACTTCGCGGCGAGGGACTGCGTGGCGTCCGCCGTGCCCGCATCGGCGGTCAGCTGCTGGAGCACCTGCGCGCCGGCCTGGCCGACATCGAGCCTGGGGAGCCGGTCCAGGAAGACGAAGCCGGCGTAGTCCGCCTCGCTCCTCGAGTTGGTCGCGTCTCCGTCGGAGAGCACCCCGATGGCGACGAAATCCGGGACGTCCTCCAGCGTGCCGCCGAAGTAGCGAACGAAGTCCCGCCGCGGGTCCACCGTCTCGGTCTGCCAGGTGTCGAGCGCCCCGCCGCTTCGCAGCACCACCACGCGCTTGGCGAAGAACCAGTTGTTGGCCAGCTCGCAGCTGCGGTTGACGGCCCCGACCGAGTTCCAGACGTACTTGATGGTCATCACCTTCAGCCCGGCCTTGAACGTGGCGAAGACGCCGGCCGCGGCGTCACCGCCGTCCGGGTTGCAGTCGTCCCCGCCCTTCGGGAAGGCGCGGACGCGCCACCGCCAGCGGAGGCCGGCGAGGTGGCGGCGGTAGGCCTCGGGCGCCTCGACGCCCTTCACCATCGTGTCGAACGGCGGGTGGTACCGGGCGGCGAGGTACGGGCCATCCGGCCCGGTCTCGACCCGGTAGTAGTCGTCCGGGCCCGAGCTCTGCTTGAAGACCTGGAAGGTGCGGACGTCGACCGGTGTCCCGTCCGGCGGGGAGGCGGCGAGCAGCAGGCTGACCAGGGCGGGGAACACGGTGGGCTCGGCTGGAGCGTAACAATGCCCGGAGCGGCGCGAGGGTTCCGGGGGCTTCCGCGTGCGGGGCGCTCGTGGTACGCCCCGCGCCCGATCGGCTAGGTAGCTCAATTGGTTAGAGCGGCGGTCTCATAATCCGCAGGTTCCCGGTTCGATTCCGGGCCTAGCCACTTCCCGATTCACTCGGCGCCTCGCAGGTTTGCTGGCGTGCCCCGGTCCGTAGCGGACGTCGTCGGAACGTTTTCGGCCACGGCTTGGGCGCTGGTTGGGACATGGGCCGGGAGGAGCCGGACGCGCGCCGCTGCCGCAATGACCGGCACGGACGACCGACGGACCGAGAGACGCCCCCACGCGAGGACGCGGTCCTGTGTTTCCCCCGGTGGTTCTCGATGGCGCTGGTCCGGTCCTTGTCGTGTCGCCCGCATCGACCGCGAGCAATCGCCTTGCGGTCGCAGCCAGGCACCGAGCAGCGGCTAGAAAGATCTTCCGTCGATGACGTCGATATCAAGGGCAAGCGCGTCCAAGTCGTGGACGCAGCCAAGATTGAAACGGTAGTCCCCTGGTCTCGCTGGTCCCTCGTAGTCGGGAGGTACGGAAGCGACCGTGCTGAACGGAGCGATCCCGCACGTTCGACAGAAGCAGTGCTTCACGTCCTTGTCCCCGAATTGGTACATGGTGAGGTTTTCGCTGCCCTCGACCTCGACCTCCGAAGGTCGGAAGTAGCGGGGGGACATGACCACGCCCTTGCGGATGCAGATGGAGCAGTTACATCGGCGCCCTGTCGTGATCTCCTCGCTCGTGAACTTGAAGCGGACCGAGCCGCAATGGCAACTGGCGTTGTAGGTCTTCGCTCCAGGAATCATCGCCTTCACCCCTTCATCAGACGAAGAGCAGGTGCCGAGAATAGTTCGCGAGCGACGGGGCGACGAGCTGGAGACGGACCGCGCATGGCCTCAGGCGCTGCACGCGCATGTTCATACCCCGGTCGGCGTCGTCGCCTCCACGGCCCGCCTGATGACCTCGGCGACCGGGTCGGGCTTAATGGCGGCCATCGTGGAGGCGTGGGCAGAGGCCCGAGCGGGTGCGCCTCCATCCCGACGCCTGACCGCGTCGCGCGTGATTTGCAATCGACCCCACGCCAGCACCCGATTCCCCGGCTTCCTCAGCGGGTGAACGGCGCGCATCGGCCGTAGCCGTTCGACCGTCTCCCGCATCCCTCGACCGAGCACCGGGGCTGGACGGCTCACGGCCGCGCTTGTAGTGCCGGCTGCACATCCCCCGGGACCACTGCGGGGAGTTGCAGCCCCGAACGGAGCACCTTCGGTCCTGCCGGTTGGCCACGCGCTCTGCTCCAGCGTCGTCAGGCTCTACTACTCGGGGGCCCAAACATTGCGCGTGCGCCTTTGACGACCCGATCACCAAGCAGGAAGACGACGGCCAAGCCGGTGAAGAGGGACAGCGCGCTGCCCGGGCCGGTGTGGCCCACCAAGACACCGCACCACCACACCATAAAGAACTGCCCGGCCGAGGTTAGCCAAGGCTTGTACGGGCGGCGTGCGATGGCGAGCGCGAGGGCGACGATGACAACGCCAATCAACAGCCCCCACCCGAGCAGTAGGTGGGGTGGCTCGTTCCGTATGTCCATCCGGGCCACCTCCATCCGAGAGAGTGCCACATCCGAGTTTGGCGCTGCGGATACCTACCTCGGCATGTTCGATGTCTGCTCTACTGGAACGGAGCGGGAAGCGTTTCGCTACACCAGCCCAGGGGGCTCGCCAGAATGAATCGTTCTGCGTCGGCGCTGGCTATCTCGATTTGTGCCGAGCGGGTGAGAAACCGTGGGCTCCTTGAGCAAGGTCGAGACACCCTGCTGCGCGAGATTGCGCGGATTTGGCCTCGGTGAGACACCATGAGGCACCAGCAGGGCCCTCTCATAATCCGCAGGTTCCCGGTTCGATTCCGGGCCTAGCCACTCCTCGATCCGGGGTCGGCACGAGCGAAGAGCCCGATCCCCCCGCTATGAGAGTGCGGTGGCGCGACGAGGATTTCCCACGGAGATCGTGCTGCCGCTCTGCGGCCTTGCGCTTCTCGTCGCGGCGATACACCACCACGATCCTCCGGCGTCGGATGTCTCGGTGCTCCTCTGGCTGCACCGCTACAGCTCGCCCGCCGGCGAGCGACTCATGCGCGGGGTCAGCGCTGTCGGCGCCTGGTTCGGCGTGGTGCCGTTCTCGGTGCTCGTCGTCGGCTGGCTGCTCTGGAGACGTCGCTTCCGGGCGGGCCTCTTCTTCGCCCTGTCGATGCTCGCCGTCCGGGCACTGGAGACCGCCGGGAAGGCCGTGCTTGGCCGCCACCGCCCGTCGCTGTGGCTCTCCTCCGCGCCGCAGCGCTCGTTCGGGTTCCCCAGCGGACACGCGCTGGCCGCGATGGCCCTGGCGACAGCCCTCGGCGTCCTCGCCTGGCCCACCCGTGCCCGGTGGTGGGTCGTGGGATGCGGTGCCTGCTTCGTGCTCCTGGTCAGCACGGCCCGGCTCTATCTCGGGGTGCACTACCCCACCGACGTGCTCGGGGCGTGGCTCGCCGCGCTGGCCTGGGTGATGGTGCTGCGGAGACTCCTGCTGACGGGTCCGGGCACGACACGCGGGCCGTCGCGTGCGTCGAGCCAGCAGCTCACCTAGCCTGACGGCGGGTCGCGGTGCTCGATCTGTGCGAGGTCAGTTCGATGCCCGGCGCGGAGCCGGGAACCGCGCCAGTACGTATTCACCGACGCGGCGGCCCAGGTCGTGACCGTCGACGTCCGCGGAGCGGAAGTGGATCCCTCCCCAGACGCGTGCCTCGTCCACCTCGCGCGCCATCTGCGAGAAGCTCGCGTAGCTGCGCGTGACGCCGAAGAGCGGCGGATACGTGACGCTGACCGCGACCTGGTCGCGGCCGAAGAAGCCCTTCAGCACGGCCTCGGCCGCGCCCGAGCACGTCGCGTGCGTCGATGGGTAGTTCGGGTGCGCAGGCGTGGCGAGGAGCGGCTCCCATGACGCTTCCGCCGAGCCGGGTGCCGCGCGCGCGCGAATGGCGGTGACCGGCCGCCAGTGCTGGATCCGGTACTTCGCCTCGAAGGCCGCCACGTGCGCGTCGTTGCACGCCACGTTGAGGGCCGCGAACAGGCGCGCGTTCTCCTCGCGCGTGTTGCCGCGCGCCTCCGCCGCGGCGCGGGCTGCCTTGTTCCAGGGGACGAGGGTCTGCACGGTCCAGAAGATCGCGGCTGCGGTCTGGTCGGCGGTACGCGTCGCGCTCAGACGCGCCCCCCAGGTCCTCACCTCGTCCAGCTCGCGAGCGAACTCCGGACTGTCATGCCTCGGCGGACCCTTCAGCTGAAACCGGGTCACCGGGTCGAGGACGAACGGCTTGACCGATCCCCAGTGAGGAAGCAGCGCGGGCGCGTTCGCGGGCGGCGTCGGCCACCAGCGCCCGACGCCGGCCGTGGGCGTGAACGAGACCTTCGCATCGGCGCCGTCCGCGCGGCGCTGCGCGACGATCTTCTCCGCGGTCTCGGCGCCGAGCGCCAGCCCGCCCGTCCTAGCCGCCGGAGGGATGGCGTCCACGGTCCGCTTGAGCGCCGCATCGAGGGCCTCGCCTTGCCCAGTCGTCAGGCGCGAGAGCACGCCGTGCGCCGCCGAAGCGGCGGCCGCGTCTCGACCGCCTGCGTCGAGGGTGCGCCCCGCCTGGAGGGCCTCGAACATGGCCACGTGCGTCGCCGCCAGCACCCGCGCCTGGAGCAGCGCGTTGGGGGGTGTCGCGGTCGCCTCGATCGCGACCTGGTTCCAGTCCGTCACCACGTCGGCGGCGGCCGGCCCCACGGAGAGCACGACTGCGCCGATCGCGGCGCTCGCAAGCCCACGAAGATGTCCGATCGTCATCACCTGCCACCTCCTGCGCGATCGGCCCAAGAGCGAGCACGATCTCGCTGAAGGACGATGCGCGGCGGCTGTACGAAGGATCCAGGGGCCGAAGACGAAATATGGACGAAAAGTCCCGAAGGCCCGCCGGAGACTCCGGCCTCGGCGATGGGAGCCCCTCGTCGCGGCGAGGGGACACCCTGGCGGCTCCGCTGCCGCTGCTCTCGTTCGAGGGATTCACGGTCGACCTGGCGGGCCGCCAGCTCCAGCGCGGCAGTGACGACGTTCGACTGCGCCCGCAGACCTTCGACGTCCTCGCCGTGCTCGCCCAGGCACCGAACCGGGTCGTGAGCAGGGAGACCCTCTCTGCCTCCGTCTGGGGATCGATCAGAGTCACCGACGACTCCCTCGTGCAATGCATTCATGAGCTGCGGACGGCGCTGGGCGACCCGGGCCAGCGCCTCATCCGCACCGTCCCGCGGCGGGGCTACATGCTGGCCGCGGACGTGCTCTCGCGCGAGCGCATCGGCGGTGACGGCGGTCGCGCGAGGCGCCGGTGGATCGCCGCTGCCGTCGCGATCGCTGTGGCCACGCTCGGCGCCGTCGCGGCCTGGCGCGCGCTTCATGCGCCCACGTCGGAGGGCCCCCGCGCGCTCGCCGTGCTCCCGTTTCGTCCGCTCGGCACGCCAGCCGAGGAGGACACCATCCTGGGGCTGGGCATCGCGGACGCGCTCATCCTGAAGCTCTCGGCGGTCACGCGCCTCGTCGTGCGGCCGACGAGCGCCGTGCTCCTCGTCGGTCCCGGCGACGATGCGCGCGCGTCGGGGAGGCGCCTCGGCGTGGACTATGTCATCGAGGGGCACCTCCAGCGGGCCGGGGGCGCGCTGCGCGTCACCACGCAGCTGCTCGCCGTCGAGAGCGGCGCGGCGCTCTGGAACGATCGCTTCGAGGTGGAGGCGTCCGATGTGTTCCGCGTGCAGGACGCGATCGCGGAGCGGGCGGCGACCTCGCTGCTCAGGTCGCTGTCGCGCGACGAGCGGAAGCTGCTCGCGCGGCGCGACACCTCCGTCGCCGAGGCGCGGCTGGCGTACGTCCGCGGCCGCTACCTCTGGTCGCGCCGGACGGAGTCGGCGCTGGAGGCGAGCCTGGTCCAGTTCCAGCGTGCGCTCGACCTCGACCCTCGGTATGCCCTGGCAGCGTCGGGGCTCGCCGACGCGTACAACCTGCTCGGCGCGTACGGGTCGCGGGTGCCGGGCCCCTCGTTCGAGCGCGCGATGACCGCAGCGCGGGTCGCGCTCGACGTCGACGAGACCGTGGCCGAGGCGCACGCGTCCCTCGCCTTCGCCATCGCCCACCACGATCACGACTGGGTGCGCGCCGAGCGCGAGTACCGGCGCGCGCTCGAAC
>JADGQZ010000216.1 GCA_017881345.1 Myxococcaceae bacterium
CGCGCGCGGACGTCGACGAGGCCCTCCACGACACCCCGCCGAGCCGCGTGGGCCGAGCCCTCGTCGACCGCGGACTGCTCCAGCCGCACGACCTCTGGGCCTGCGTCACCCAGCAGGTCTCGGAGATCTTCCACGCCATCGTCCTCGCCCGCGAGGGCGCCTTCTCCCTCGTCGATCAGGAGCCGGACGAGAAGACGGGACCCGCGGTCCAGCTCTCCACCCAGAGCCTCCTGATGGACGCGATCCGGAAGATCGACGAGCTACAGCACTTCCGGCAACGCATTCCCCACGGTCGCCTCTACGTGAGCAAGCGGCGCCCGAGCGACGGCAAGCTGCAGCCCGACGAGGACCGGCTCCTCGCCCTCGCCACCGGCCAGCGCACAGTGCTCGAGCTCGCCCAGTCCGCGAAGCTCAGTGAGTTCGACGCCACCAAGATCCTCTTCCGCCTCCTCGAGGGCGGCTACGCCTCGGTCTCCGAGCTGAAGCACGGCGAGGTCGCCGCTCCCCCCCGCGGACGGTCGACCAGCCGGGCCTCCGAGAGCGAGCCCGCCGTCCGCGTGGTCGCCACGTTCGAGGAGATCTTCGCCGAGGTCCTCCGCGACGTCGCCTCGCAGGGCAAGGCGAGCGAGTTCCTTGCCGCCGCCAACGCCGCGCTCGAGAGCCGCACCCTCTCGGAGTCGCCCGTCCTCCGTGACCTCCGCCTCGGCGCCGACGGTCGCTTCGACTCGCGGAAGCTGCTCGACGCCTACGTGAAGGCACGCCCGTCGCTCGGTAGCGAGCCGGTGGCCTCGCTCCGGCAGGCGCTCTCCGACGTGATGTTCTTCCTGCTCTTCCAGGCTGGCGAGCTGCTGGAGTCGCGCGCCGACGAGGACCTCGCGCGACGGGTCAAGGACCTGCTCGCCACCCTCGATTGAGCCCGGGCGCCCTCCGGCTGACCGCCGGATTGCCAGGCACGGGAGGCAGGTTCCGGGCCACGCCCGAGGACTTCGAGGTCGAGGAGCTCCCCGCCTACCTCCCCTCGGGGCAGGGCGAGCACCTCTTCCTCTGGATCGAGAAGGTCGGGCTCGACACGCCCGAGGCCGCCCGCCGGCTCGCCTCGTCGCTCGGACTCCGCCCGGACGAGATCTCCTGGGCCGGCCTCAAGGACCGCGTCGCCGTGACGCGGCAGTGGCTCTCGGTCCCGGCGCGCGCCGAGGCGTCACTCGCCGCGATCGCGCCCGGGCCCGAGCTCCGCGTCCTCTCGCAGGCACGCCACGGGAACAAGCTGCGGGTCGGACATCTCCGGGGGAACCGGTTCCGCATCCGGATCCGTGACGCCGAGCGGCCCGAGGCCGCGGCCCCGGTGATGGAGCGGCTCGTCGCAGAGGGCCTCCCCAACGCCTTCGGAGAGCAGCGGTTCGGACGAGGGGACACGGCGCTTCGCGGCCGCGCGCTCGTGCTGGGCGAGCGGCTCCCGAGCCGGCCGAGCACCTTCGAGCGAAAGCTCTATGTCTCGGCGTACCAGTCGCTCCTGTTCAACCGGATGCTCGAGGCCCGACTCGGTGCCGGCACACTGCGGCGTGCGCTCGCGGGCGACGTCATGCGCAAGACCGACTCGGGCGGGCTCTTCGTTTGCCGCGAGCCGGAGGTCGATCAGCCGCGCATCGAGAGGGGCGAGATTGCACCGAGCGGACCGATGTTCGGCTGGAAGATGCCGCGGCCGGAAGGGGAGGTCGACGCGGCCGAGCAGGCGGTGCTCGCGTCCGAGGGCCTCACCCTCGAGAGCTTCCGGAGGCTCGGCAGCATCGCCGAGGGCACGCGACGCCCGTTCTCGGTCCCGCTCAGCGAAGCGACCTGGTCGGTCGAGGGATCGACCGTCGAGCTCGCGTTCACGCTGCCGACGGGCTCCTACGCGACCGTCCTGCTCGACGAGGTGATGAAGAGCTCAGGGGACGCCGGAACCGTCGCGACTCGCTGAACTGGCCAGGACTGCCGATGGATGTCCTCGCGCCGGCGCGAGACGCTTCAGCCCAGCGTGTCGAGGAACAGCGCGCCCTGATGCGCGATGTACGAGAGCATTCCCACCTCGTACTCGCTGAACATCGGCGACTCGCGCCGGTTCACCAGCTCCATGCACCCGAACGTGCGCCCGTGGGCGATGATCGGCGAGCAGAGGATGCTCCGCGTCTCGTAGTGCACCCGGTCCGAGACACCCCGGTAGAAGCGCGGATCCTTCTGCACGTCCGACAGCGCGAGCGACACGCCCTCCACCGCGCAGAAGCCCACGATGCCCGTCCCCGCCGGGATGACGATCTTCGCGTCGAGGATCTCCTGCGCCTTCGGGCCCCGCACCACCACGAACCGCAGGTCGCCCGAGACCATCTCGCTGGAGAACACGCTCCCGGCCTCGACCGGGATCTTCTCCATCGCCAGGTCCACCAGGTACCCGAGCCCGTCGGCCGCGTCGCGCCGCTGGTAGACGCCCTGCACCCGCTCGAACACCTCGGCCAGCACGTCCTCCATCTGCGCCGCCGGCGAGCGCGCCAGCTTGCGCCGGCCGATCGGTCCGACGGGTGGCTTGTGGGGAGCGAAGAGCTCGTCCGTCGGCGGCAGGATCACCCGCGGCGTGCTCATCGGCGTCGGCCGGGATGCCGCCGCGCCCGTCGGACGATCCGGCGGCCGCATCACGGTCGGCTCGAAGCCGCCCGGAGGCACGTCCAGCCCGCTCGTCTGATGCGGGTCCTTCACCTCGCGCGCCACGCCGACCAGCGGCGGCTCGGGGCTGCCCGCCCTGGAGACCAGATCCACCATCGCCGGTGTCGGGGCCGGCACCACCGGCTCCACCGGGAGCGGAGTGCCGATGGGGGTCGGCCGCGGTTTCACCTTTGCCGAGGCGAGCTCCGCCTCGCTCATCTCCCGGATGCGGAACACCCGGGCGCTGTTCGCGTCGGTGACGTGCACCGAGCCGTCGTCCTGCACATCCACCAGCACGTTGTGCGGGACCAGGCCCTGCTCACCGAGCCGGTGAAAGCCCGTCTTCAGGGCCTGCATCCAGTTCGCTGCGTCCACGCGGAGCGTGACGTCGAAGCTGCCGGGCTCCGCGGCGGGAATGAAGACCTCGAATCGCGCCATCGGTGCCCGAGTGGCTAGCAGACGGGCGCCCCGGGCTCAACGGGCGGACGGTCGGCCAGCCCCGGCCTGGGGGGCCGCGCCCTCACCGTCGGGGGTCGGGCGGCTCGGGTCGGCGGGGCGGCTCGGCCCGGGTCGCCGCCGCGATGTCCCGTACCGGCACCCGGGAATGGCTCCGGAACACCGCGAAGTCCTGCCCGGACTCCGTCGTCACGTCGGTCACGTGGTCGATGAACGTCGTCCCATCCCGCAGCTCGATGGACACCGGGCGCTTCACCAGCACCGCCTCCTCGAGCACGTCGATGAAGCTGCAGCGACCGACCTCGTCCTGTTCGAGCTTGCCCATGGCGTCCTGTCGTCCCGACGCGTCGGAACATCGACCTCTCGGTGCTCTGCGGCAAGGTGTACGGTTTGCGGCGCGATGACACCCGACGAGTTCCGCGCACTTGGACACCAGCTGATCGAGTGGGTGGCCGCCTACCGGGAACGCCTCCCGACCCTGCCGGTCCTGAGCCCCGTCCAGCCCGGCGAGGTCCGCCGCCACTTCGATCCCAACCCGCCCGAGCACGGCGTCCCGCTCGCCTCCGTCCTCCCCCAGCTCGACGAGGCCATTCTCCCCGGCATCACCCACTGGAACCACCCGCGGTTCTTCGCCTACTTCCCCTCGAACTCCATGCTGCCCTCCGTCCTGGCCGACCTGGTCGCCGCCGGCCTCGGCGCCCAGGGCATGAGCTGGCAGACGCGCCCCGCCGCCACCGAGCTCGAGGAGGTGGCGATGGAATGGCTCCGGCAGCTGGTCGGCCTGCCGCCGACCTTCTCCGGCGTCATCCAGGACACGGCCAGCACCGCCACCCTCGTCGCGCTCCTCTGCGCCCGGGAACGCACCACCGGTCACGGCCAGGTCCGGGGCGGGCTCCAGGACGAGGCTGCGCCCCTCACGGTCTACGCCTCCGAGATGGCCCACAGCTCGATCGACAAGGCCGCCCTGCTCGCCGGATTCGGACGGGAGAACCTTCGCCTCCTGCCCACCGACGAGGCCCACGCGCTCCGTCCCGACGCGCTCGAGGAAGCGCTCCGCCGTGACGTCGCCGCCGGCAAGCGCCCCTGCGCCATCGTCGCCACGGTCGGCACCACCGGAACCACTGCGCTCGACCCCGTGCCCCACATCGGCGAGCTCGCCCGCGCCCACGGGGCCTGGCTCCACGTGGACGCTGCCCTCGCCGGCACCGCCATGGCCTGTCCCGAGCTGCGCTGGATGTGGGACGGCGTCGACCAGGCCGACTCGGTCGTCTGGAACCCGCACAAGTGGCTCGGCATCGGGTTCGACTGCACGGCCTACCACGTGCGCGATCCGGACCATCTCGTCCGGGTGATGTCCACCGACCCGAGCTACCTCCGCACCGCCCAGGACGGCGCGGTGAAGAACTACCGCAACTGGGGCATCGCGCTCGGCCGCCGCTTCCGCGCGCTCAAGGTCTGGTTCGTCCTCTCCGCCATGGGTGTCGAGGGGGTCCGCGCCGAGGTTCGCCGGCACCTCGCGCTCGCGCAGGCCTTCGCCCGGAAGGTCGACACCACGCCCGGCTGGGAGCGCCTGGCGCCGGTCCCGCTGCAGACGGTCGCCTTCCGGCATCGCCCGCCCGGGCTGGAGGGCAAGGCGGTCGACGCGCACAACCTCGCGCTCGCCGGTGCCATCAACGCCTCGGGGCGGGCCTACCTCACCCCGGCCGTGGTGAAGGGCGTGCAGCTCCTCCGGGTCTCGGTGGGCGCCACGGCCACGACCGCCGACGACGTCGCGGCGCTCTGGGCCCAGCTCGTCGAGGAGGCCGCGGCGCTCCCTCCCGGCTGACGCCTCTCCACATTGGACAGTGGCGCGTGGCCCGGGGACGATGCGACGGGTCGCTCCCGTGCTCGTCGCCGCCCTCCTCAGCCTCTCGCTGGCCACCACGCCGCCGGCGCCGGCGGTGGACCCCGTCGCGCTCGAGGCGCTGCTCGCGTCGGTGCGGGGCCTGTCGCTCCAGGGACGCATCCTCGGGCTGAGCGCGCAGTTCCTCGGGACGCCGTACGCGCACTCACCGCTCGGAGAGGGGGAGGGCCCGGACCCCGACCCGCGCCTGCGGCTCGACCGCATGGACTGCCTCACCTTCGTCGAGACGGTGATGGCGCTCGTGCTCTCCAGCTCGGTCGAGGACGTGGTGCACGTCCTGGATTCCATCCGCTACCGGAGCCGGCCCGACTACGCCGGCCGCAACCACCTCATGGAGGCGGAGTGGTTGCCGTCCAACGCCGCCAAGGGGCTCGTCCGTGACGTCACCCTGGAGCTCGGCGGTGAGGCGGCCCGTCCGGGATGGAAGGTCATCGGCCCCGAGGCCTGGGCCTCCGCCACCGCACAGGGTCTGGCGCTGCCACCCGAGGCGCGCCCGACCGGGCGCTTCCCGCTCCCGCTCCTCCCCGTCGAGGCCGTTGCCGGCCGCGCGGGGCGCTGGCCCTCGGGCACGCTCCTCCTGCTCGTCCGTGAGGACGCGCCGTGGCGCATCACCCGGGTGAGTCACCTGGGCTTCGTGGTCCAGCGCGGCGGGAAGACCTACCTCCGGCACGCCACCCGCGGCTGGAAGGACGGAGTCGTCGACGAGGAGCTCGCGCACCTGCTCGCGCGACATGCCCGCTACAGCTGGAAGATCGCCGGCGTCTCGCTCTGGGAGGTGCGCGATCCGCGCCCCCGGACCGAGGCCGTGTCCGCAACCGCGCCCTGACGGCAGAGGTGCCTCGAGGCACTAGGCCGGCTTGGGCGCCTCGGTCTCCCGCTCCTCGTCCTCGGCGGCGCGCTCGTTCTCGGGGGCCTCCGCCGCGAGGCGGCGACACTCGACCTCGACCAGCTCGCGCGCGCGCGGCACGTGCTCCTCGAGCACGCTCAGCTCGAACCAGGGCAGCGGCGAGCCAGAGCCCAGCGCGTCCACGCCGGACCCGCCAGGATGATCCGTGCGGAGCACGGCCATTCCGGCGCGGTGAAGCACGGCCTCCAGCGCGTCGGCGGTGAACGGGTCCTCCGCCTGGGCCACCTGTACGAATCGCTCCGACTCGGGGTTGCCTTCCATGGCGAAAGGACCATAACAGGCAGGAAGCCCCCAAGGAGGCTCCTCCGATGCAACTGCTGGTACGAGGCGTTCACATCCAGGTCACCGACGCGCTGCGGGAGTACTGCGAGGTCCACCTGGGCCGCGCGCTGGACCGGGTGCTCGGACGCGAGCCCGCCGTCCAGGTCGAGGTCCACCTGGTCCAGACGACCGGCGAGAACAAGGGTGGGATGGACAAGGAGGCTCGGGTCACCGTCCACGTCCCCGGGCAGCCGGCGCTGCACATCACCGAGACATCGGACGAGATTCACCGTGCCATCGCCGCCGCCTGCGACCGCGTGGAGCGGGCGGCGAAGAAGTACGTCGATCGGCGACATGATCACTCAGGTCCGGCCCTCGCAGATCTCCCCACCGAGGGAAGCTGACGACACGCGTCGTCCTCGCCTCGTGACGTCGCCAGGTTCCCTTGCTGGGCCGCGCGCCCGCGGCCTATAAAGGGCCGTCCCGACTGGCCCCAAAGGAAGGGGATGTCCCGCATCAAGCTGCTTCTGTTCGCGCTGCCGGCGCTCGTGCTCTGGCTCGCGGACCTCTCCCTGACCGCGTCGTCCTTCAGCGAGAAGGCGGAAACGCAGGCTGCTGCCTACGCGCAGCGGGGCGTGGACGCCGTCTCGGTGCGGCTTGCGGGCCGGAAGGCCGAGCTCCAGGGTCTCGCGCTCCGGCTGGGCAGCTCGCCCGGCGCCTTCGTCACCGCCGACGCGCTGCGGACGGGCAAGGCCGAGCTCGCCGCGGAGCGGCTGGCCAGCGTGCGCCGGAACGCCGCGGACGCCGTGTCCGCCACCCTTCGTCCCGGCCTGGTCCTCGGGGTCCGGACCGACAACGGCGCGGTCTTCGTGCGCGGCGCAGAGCCTCCCACCTCCGCGCTCACCGGCCTCGACGCCGACACCGTCGCCGGCGCCGGGAGCGACGGGCAGACGCGCGAGGCCTTCGGCCATCCCTACCTCTTCTTCTCCTTCCCGCTCCTCGGCTCCGACAAGGAGGCCCGCGCCCAGGGCATGCTCGTCGTCGGAGGCCCGCTGCTGCCCGAGGGCACCGCGGACCAGGTGGCGCTCGAGTCGGGCCTGGCGGCGCTCGGTCTCGTCCAGTCCGGCAAGCTCGTCTCCAGCGGCGGTCCCGAGAAGACGCGGCTCCCCGAGGCCCTCCGCGAGGCACCGGTGGGCAAGAGCGCCGTCGTCGCCCGGGGTCCCGCGGGCTCGCTCGGCTTCCTCCGCCTGCCGCTCTTCGCCAACGGGCCGGAGCCGGCGCTTCGGGTCGCGCTCCGCCGCAGCGTCCCCGGATACTCGCTCGAGGCGCTCGCGCTGGTGAGCACCGAGCCGGCGATGTCCGCCCTGGCCGACACCCAGCGGTTCAGCTTCGGGGCGATGCTCTTCCTCCTCGCAGGGCTGGCTGCGCTCTGGCTGTGGATGGGCCAGGACGTGCAGCCTGCGCGCGCGGTCACCCAGGAGGACACCGAGCCCGGCATCCGGAGGAAGCGGGGTCTCTTCGGGCTCGGCCCCTCGCAGCCCCCGGTGTTCCGCGCGCCCGAGGTGAGGACCGAGGTCGCCGAGCCGCGGGCCGCCGCCCCCGCGCGCGCCCGCGCCCCCATCGAGCTCGAGGACGCGCCGAGTCCGCCCCCGCCGCCTCGGGAGGCCATGGCCGAGCCGGAGCCGGCCCCCGCGGATCCGATGGCCGCCGCCAACGGCCTGCTCGGAGCCCGGACACCCCGCGAGCCGCCCAGGGACGACCTCGCGGCGCTGCTCGACGCGATGCCGCCCCCGCCCGATCCGACCCCGGCCCCCATCCGGCCTCCATCCCAGCGGCTCTCGCCGTCGCCAGCCACGCCCCCGCGTCCGGTGCCGCCCAAGCCGCCCCCCGCGCCCGAGCCGCTCGACTACGACCACCAGCCCACCACCGCCTACCCGGTCCCGAACCTGCCGGACTTCAACCTGCCGCCGGCGTCGGCGCTCGGGCCGGCTGCCAACGCCATCCCCGAGGCGACACGCGTGCAGGACGTCTCGGCCGACCTGCTCGCCTCGAGCCGTGTCTCGGGTCCGCGCCCGCTGCCGCTCCCCCGGGCCGTTGCCCCGGACGAGGTGCATTTCCAGGACGTGTTCCACGAGTTTCTCGCCGTGCGCGAGCGCTGCGGCGAGGGCGGCGACGGGCTCACCTTCGAGAAGTTCGCCGGGAAGCTCCGGAAGAACCGCGACCAGCTGGTCCAGAAGTACGGCTGCCGGACGGTGCGCTTCCAGGTCTACGTGAAGGACGGACGCGCCGCGCTCAAGGCGACTCCCGTCCGCGACTAGCGGCGTCCGCCGGCTCGGCGCGGGGGATCCGCAGCCGGAGCAGCGCGCCGCCCGTCGCTCCCGCATCCACCTCGAGCGAGCCCCCGTGCCCCTGGGCGATGCGCGCGCCGAGCGCGAGCCCGAGCCCCGACCCGCTCGCCTTGCTGGTGACGCCCGGCTCCAGCACCCGCGCCCGTTCCTCGGTGGGGATGCCGGGGCCGGTGTCCTCCACCTCGAGCAGCGCCCGGTCGCCGTCGGCGCGTGTCCGGACCGTGACCTGTCCTCCCGACGCCATCGCCTCCTCGGCGTTCTTCAGCAAGTTGTGGAGCAGCTGGGCGAGCTGATCCCGGTCGGCCTGGACCGGCAGGGGTGGGCCGGGCTCCCAGCGCAGCGACACGCTGGGTCGGGCGCCGGCGATGCCGAGGGCCTGCTCCGTCCAGGACGTGAGCTCCAGCGGCTCGAGCTGCGCCGCGGGCATCCGGGCGAAGCGGGCGAAGGCGTCGATGGTGCGCCGGAGCCGCTCCACCTCCTCGAGCATCGCCGGCGCGCTCTCGACGAAGAGCGCCTCGAAGCGCGGGTCCCGCGCCTTCCGCGCCGCGAGCAGCGTCTCGAGCGACATCTGCAGCGGGGTGAGGGGGTTGCGCAGCTCGTGGGCGAGGCTCCTGGCCACACCCTCCCAGGCCGCTGCCTGCTCGGCGGCCCGGAGCGCCCGCGTGGCGTGGCCGAGGTCCTCGGTCATCCGGTTGAAGGCGTCGACCAGCACCCGGACCTCGCCGCTCCCCGCCGCGGGCACGCGGGTATCGAGCGCGCCGCCTGCGACCGAGCGCACGCCCTCGGTGAGCGCCTCCACCGGACGGGTGATGCCACGGGCAAGGAGGAACCCTGCGACCAGCGCCAGCCCGAGCCCGAGCGCGCCGGCGGTCAGCAAGGCACGGAGCAGCGTCGCCCGCGTCTCGTCCACCGCTGCGCTCCCCACCCCGAGCGTCAGCTCCGCGGCCCCGAGCGGGAGCGCGCGGCGCACCGTGCGGCCATCGGCGACGCCGGCGACCGCGGGCACGAGTCCCGGTCCCTGGAGCTCCACCCGCGCCCCGGTGAGCCGGGCCAGCCGGTCCGCCCAGGCGCCGTCGAGCACCTGGCCGCCCACGAGGGTCACCGTCCCGTGCGCCGCCTCCACCGCCCTGGCCGCGACGAGGGCGGGGCGCAGCTGCACCCCGTCTGGCCGCTGCACCTCGACCGGGACGACCACCGGGGGCGCCCCGACCTGCACCGCGGCGAGCCCGGGCTCCACGTCGCCCACCCGCGCCGGGAGGAAGGCGCTCGAGCGGGTCACCCCGGACGGATCGCGGAGCGTGAGGACCGACAGCTGTCGTCCCTCGGCCACTCCCCGCATCGCGTCTGCCGCGGGCGGCACGCCGGTCTCGAGCTGCAGGGCGACCGACTCGGTGAGCGGGTCCGTGGCGCAGGCGGTCACCGCCTGGTCCACCACGGCGCCGAGGCGGTCCAGCTCGGCCGTGGCCAGCGCGGCGGCGGCGTCGGCCCGCGCCGAGAGCTCGCGGGCGAAGGTCTGCTCGATGCGGCGGGAAGCGAGCGGCACCGTCACCACCAGCGGGAGCAGCGCCAGGACGGCGAAGGCCAGCAGGAGCAGGGTCCGCAGCCGCAGGCCGGCCATCAGGGCCACCACGCGTCGTCGAGGACGAGGAGCCCGAGGCCGTCGCGGCGGACGTCGATGAGCCCCGGATCGAGCCGCGCCCGGAGCCCTTCCACGTGGAGCGGCAGGACCGGCAACGCTCCGGCAAGCTGGAGCGCCCGCTCGCGGCTGCGGGCGGCACGCTCCGCTGCGTCGAACACGGCACCGAGCGCCGCGAGCTCGCGGCGCTGCCCGGCCACGTCTCCGGCCAGCTCGAGCACCACCGCCAGGGCCGGCGCGGGAAGCGGCGGCAGGAGGACGGAGCGCAGCGCGAGCTCGCCCTGTCCGGCGCGCCAGTCGCGGTCCAGCGCCTCGGCGGTGCGGGCCGCGAGCGTCAGCTGCACGCCGGCGTCGCGCAGGAGGATCTGCAGCCGCTCGGCCACGGCCCGCTGGGCCGGCCGGTCGGCCACATAGAGGAGCAGCGCGGTCCCGGACCCGCGCCCGGGAGCGGCGCGGGCGGAGGCGCGGTCGGGACCGCCGAGCGCCGGCGGCAGGAGGCCCGGCCTCGGCAGCGCCGGGCCACCGACGAAGCTGCGGACCAGGGCTGCCCGGTCGAGCCGGGAGTCCAGCAGCGCCAGCAGCGGCTGCGAGGCGGTGCGGGAGACGAGATAGGTCGCGAACAGCGCAGGGGCCGAGGGGTCGCCCCCGTCACCGAGCAACGCCTGCGCCCCGCGGCTGTCGAGCGCGCGCTGTCCCGCGCGGCGCGAGAGGGTGGAGAGCAGCAGCGCGTCGGGGTGCGGACGACCTTCGGGGAACGCGGGCGAGGCCTTCCCACGCTCGGCGCCTTCGGGGAGATAGGGTCCGATGCCCTCGCCCTCGCCGCCAGTCGGCGTGAGCGCCGGGTGGCAGAGCGCCACCTCCAGGTCTGGCCAGGGGTGGGCCAGGGGCAAGCCGAGCGACGGTCCGCCTGCGCGTGCCTGCTGCTCGAGCACCGCGGGAGCATCCCGCACCGCGGCCAGCGCTGCACGGGCCACCGGGCTGTGCTCGAGCGCACGGGCCCAGCCGCGCGCCAGCTCGGCGGCCCCGAGCGCGGCGCCCGAGGCGAAGCGCGCGCCCGGCCTCGGGACGACGCTCAGCCCCTCGGCGGTGCGCTGGAAGCTCGCGAGCAATGGGCCGGGATGTCCCCCGGCGTCGAGGCGGCACACCGGCGCCGCGAGCAGCCCGCGGACGCTGGCACCTTCGGGCGTCTCGCCGGCGCGGTCGGCGCGCACCTCGGGGAGCAGGGCGAGGCGCAGGGTTCCTCCGTCGCGCGCCCGGGCCGCGGCGCCGGCCGGTCCCGCTGCGACGACGAGGACGAGCCCCAGCCACGGGGCGACGGAGCGCCAGGGTGTGCCGCGGAGCCCCGTGCGCCCGCTGCTCACGGCCCTCCCCGCACCACGCGCAGCTCGGACCCTCCGTCCGGCGTCCACACCCCGAGAACCAGCGCCGGGCTCCCGCCGGGCCCCGGAGCGGGCCTGACCTGGAGGATGCGCCCGGGCACACTCACCGACGGCTCCCCGCCGCCCGACCCGACGAGCCGGAGCCTGTCCTCGGTGGGCGCAGGGGCCGCGCCGCTCGCCGCGACCCGCACCTCGCCACGCCACGGGACGAGCGCTGCGCCGGCGCCCACGTCGCGCAGAACGCGGACCTCCGTGCCGGTGAGGATCCACCGGGCAGTGCCGTCCGGGAGGAGCAGGAGCCGGTGCCCCGCGCGCACGTCACCGCCCCAGAGCACCTCGCGCTCGGGCCCGCGGGTGAGCGTCAGGCGCGCCGCTCCCGGCACGAAGGCCGCCGGCTCGGCCGACGCCCCGCAGCCCAGGGTGGGCCCACCCGTACCCGGACCGCGGACGAGCTGGCCGGCCTGGAGCTGAAGCACCAGCGGCGACTCCGCCC
>JADGQZ010000024.1 GCA_017881345.1 Myxococcaceae bacterium
CGGAGGACCTGCTCCTGCATCGTGAAGACGCGGGGGGGCAACATGCCATCCAGCCCCAGGGCGACGCGCTCGTCCTCCGGGAACGCGCTCCCCTTGTTGAGTAGGGGATCGCGAAGGATGGCGTATCCACGCGGGAGGCCGGGCTTCGCCTCGGGCTGCTTCACGGTCTTGTCGGTCATGTGGTGCTCTCCGCTGCGTGGGCCATGGCTACTCCGGCGAAGGCCCCATCGTAAGGCGAACCGTCCGGCCGCGCCGGGCAGGCGCAGCCGGACGATTTGGCCGTGGTGGAGCCCAGGAACAATGCCCTGTGGCTTCTTGACTGCAACTCAGAAGTCGAACTTGCCGATGTTCTCCTTGGTGAACACGAAGGGGGCGCCGAGGAGGATCTCGCTGCCCTTGACGATGGGGAGCTCGCCGAGCTTGCCCGCCTTGAGCGACGTCGACCCCGGCTTGAGGGTCCCGTCGGCCACGGCCCGGAGCGCGTACATGGCCGCGTAGCCGAGGTCGACCGGGTTCCACAGCACCACCGACTTCACGCAGCCCTTGTTGACGTATGGCTTCATCGCGTTCGGCGTGGCCAGGCCGATGACGGCGATCTTGCCACACTTGCTGGCCTGCGTGACCGCCTCGGCCGAGGCCGGGGTCGCCACCGAGGTCATGCCGAACAGGCCCTTGAGGCGGTCGCCGTGCTTGTTGATGAGCGCGGTCGCCTGGTTGAAGGAGAGGACGTTGTCCTCCTGCGCCTCGACCGTCTCCAGCCACTTCATCTTCGGGTGGCAGGCCGCGGCGTAGGCCGCCATCTCGGCGATCCAGCGCGCCTGGTTGGGCGTCGTGAAGGTCGAGGTGACGATGGCGAAGGCCCCGTCCTCGCCGATCTCCTTGGCCATGTTGTCCATGAGGGACTTGGCGATGCCGTTGAACTCCGCTTGGTTCACGAACCACTGGCGGGCGCCCGGCTCCGAGTTCGCGTCGTAGCCCACCACGTTGATGCCCTTCCCCAGGGCCTTCTTGAGGACGGGGGAGATGGCGACCGGGTCGTTGGCGGCGAACAGGATGCCGTCCACGCCCTGCGTGATGTAGTTGTCGATGAAGGTGATCTGCTCGTCGATGTTGGCCTTGGTCGGGCCGTCGGTCTTGGCGTTGACGTTCCCGAGCTCCTTGGCCGCGTCCATGATGCCCTTGGAGGTGGCGTTGAAGTAGCCGATGCCGATGAGCTTGGGCACGTCCACGACCGTGAGCTTCTTGCCCTTGCGATCCGGCGGCTTGGTGGGCTTGCCGCCGTCGTAGGGCTTGGCCGCGGCGGGCGCGCTGGCCTTGTCGCAGGGGAGCGGGCTGGTGGGCAGGTCGTCGCCGCCGGTCCAGGCGGCGGCCGCCGCTGCCGGCCGGGTGAAGGACATCGCCAATGCGAACACGATTGCTGTACGAGGTATCATCGTCGCTCCTTCGAGTGTGTGAAGCGTGGTGTGAGGCAGGTACGGGTCTTTCCCGGCGGCGCGTGTCGCTCCGTTCACCTCAGCCGTCGCCGCCCCGGCCGAAGAGGTTTCCAACGATGGTGGCGAGGATGAGGACCACGCCGATGACCACGATCGTCCCGTCGCCCTTGACGTTGGCGAGGGCGAGGCCGTTGCGCAGCGCCTGGACCAGCACCAGGCCGAGGGCGGTCCCCACGATGGTGCCGCTGCCGCCGAAGATGCTGGTCCCCCCCAGCACCACGGCGGTGATGGCGTCCATCTCGACGCCGGTCCCCATGTCCGAGCGCGTGGTCGAGACGCGCGAGACGAAGATGACCGCCGCCAGGCCGGAGGCCAGGCCCGAGGCCGTGTAGATGAGGAGCTTGGTGCGATCCACCGCGATCCCGGAGAAGCGCGCCGCCGTCTCGTTCGCGCCGAGCGCGTAGGTGGCCCGTCCGAAGGTGGTCCACCCCAGGGTGACGGCCGCCACCACCGTCGCGCCGAGCAGGATCCAGACCTGCGTCGGCACCCCCCCCAGCTCCCCCTGGCCCAGCTCGTAGAACCACTCCGGGTAGCCGCGAACCGAGCGCGACTCGCTGATGCCCTCGGCCAGCCCTCGATAGAGGGCGAGCGTGGCCAGGGTGGCGATGAGCGGCGGCACGCCGAAGCGGGTGATGACGAGCCCGTTCACGAAGCCGGCGGCGGCCCCGGCGCAGACCGCCAGGGCCATGGCGGCGGGCAGCGGGAGGCCGGCCCGCTTCCAGAACACGCCCAGCAGGATGGCGGAGAGCCCGAGCATCGAGCCGACCGAGAGGTCGATCCCGCCCGTCACGATGACGAAGGTCATGGCCAGCGCGATGAGGCCGACCTCCGTCATGAACCGCCCCTGGTTGAGCAGGTTCGCGGCCGTGAAGAGCCGGTCCGAGCGCTGGGCCAGGAGGGCGAGCGCGACCACCACCAGCACGGCCAGGATCGACTCGCGGCGGACCAGGGCGCGGAGGGAAGGGCGCACGGCGTCCCCTCTCAGTCGTTCCGGCGCCGGCGGACCATGTCCGCCAGCACCGTCGCCAGGATCAGGACCCCGAGCACGGCCCGGAGCCAGTAGGGGGACACGTCGAGGAAGATGAGGGCCGAGCTGATGGCCGCGAAGAGGAGCGCGGCCAGGGTGGAGCCGACCACGGTCCCGGTGCCGCCCAGGATGGACACGCCGCCGATCACCGAGGCGGTGATGACGTTGAGCTCGAGGTTGGGGGGCACGGTGGACTGGATCACCTGGAGCTGGGTGGCGAAGAGGACGGCGGCCACGCCCGCGAACGCGCCGTGGATGGCGAAGATCAGCACCAGCGTGGGCCGCGTCTGGATCCCGGCCGCGCGCGCGGCGTCGGCGTTGCCCCCGATGGCGTAGATGGCCCGGCCGGTGGCGGCGTAGCGCATCCAGAGCGCGGCCAGGACCGTCAGGAGCCCTGCGAACCAGACCGGCGACGGCACGCCGAGCAAGCGGCGCTGGGCCAGGAAGAAGTCGGGCGGGAGCCCCATGATCCACCGGCCGCCGGTGGCGCTGATGAGCCCGCCCTTGAGGATGGAGAGGAAGGCCAGGCTCCCGACGATGGCCGGGATGCGCGCGTAGGCGACCAGCGCGCCCAGCACCGCTTCGACGGCGCTCCCCACTACCACCGCCGCCAGCCAGGCGAGCCAGACCGGGTAGCCGTCCACCGCCAGCGTCCCGGCGATGGTGGCGAGCACCCCGATGAGCGAGCCGACCGAGACGTCGATGTTGCCCGAGATGATCACCATCGACATGCCGATGGCCGCGACCGCCACGTAGGCGTTGCCTACGAAGATGCTCCGCAGGTTGTACTCGGAGAGGAAGCGCGGGTTCTTGACGGCCACCAGGGCCATGAGCACGAGGATGGCGGTGAGGACGAGCAGCTCCTGGCCGTAGGCGGCCACGAACCGGGCGGTCCGGCCGCGACGCTGGCTCCCGGGCGTGGCGATGGCGGTCGCTTCCATCACGCCGCGTCCTCGCCCCGGCCGACGCGGGTCATGGCGGCGCCGATGGCGTCGGGCGTGGCCGCCGCCCGCTCGAAGCTCCCGGCCGTCCGGCCCCGGCTCATCACCAGGACGCGGTCGCTCATCCCCAGCACCTCGGGCAGCTCGCTCGAGATCATGATGATGGCGAGGCCCTGCTCCACCAGCTTGCCCATGAGCGCGTGGACCTCGGCCTTGGCCCCCACGTCGATCCCGCGCGTCGGCTCGTCCATGATGAGGACGCGCGGGTGGGTCCCGAGCCACTTGGCCAGGACCAGCTTCTGCTGGTTGCCGCCCGAGAGCTGGCGGACGATCTGCTCCGTCCCCCGCGCCCGGATCCCGAACTCGTGGACGGCCTGGCGCGCACGGGCCTCCTCCAGCGCGGCACGGACGAACGGACCGCGCGAGAGCTGGTGCAGGATGGGGAGGGAGACGTTCTCGCGGAGGGAGAGCGACCGGATGACGCCCTGCAGCCCGCGGTCCTCCGGGACGTAGGCGATGCCGAGGTCCCGCGCCCGGCGCGGGGTGTCGATGGTGACGGGCTGGCCGTCGAGCAGGATCTGGCCGGCGGTGGAGGGGGTGATGCCGAAGAGGGTGAGGGCGAGCTCGGTGCGCCCGGAACCGACCAGCCCGGCGATGCCCAGGATCTCGCCGCTCCGGACGTGGAAGGAGACGTCCTGCACCTTGGCCTTGTGCGAGAGGCCGCGCACCTCGAGCACGGTCCGGCCCGGCTCCACCTGGCTCTTGGGGAAGAGCTGCTCGATGGAGCGCCCGACCATCATCGAGACCAGGGTGGCCTCGTTCACCTCGGCGATGGCCTTGGTCCCGACGCAGGCGCCGTCGCGCAGGACCGTCACCCGGTCCGCCAGCGCGAAGATCTCGGCCAGGCGGTGGCTGACGTAGAGGATGGCGACGCCTCGCTCCCGCAGCCGCCGCACGATGGCCATGAGCCGCTCCACGTCGGCGGCCGCCAGGGAGGCGGTGGGCTCGTCCATGACCAGGACCTGCGGGTTCTGCGAGAGCGCCTTCGCGATCTCGACCCGCTGCCGGTTCGCGACCGAGAGGCCGATGACCCTGGTGTCGACGTCGAGGTCCGGGCTGTCGAGGGCGTCGAGCAGCGCCCTGGCCCGGGCCCGCATCTGGGTCCAGTCGAGGGGCCCCCAGCGCTTCCGGGGCGCATTGCCGAGGAAGATGTTCTCGGCGACCGTCAGCTCGGGGAAGAGCAGGAGCTCCTGGTAGACGGTGGCGATGCCGCGCCGGCGCGCCTCGCGCGGAGAGCCGAGGCGGACCACCTCGCCCCGGACCCGGATCTCGCCCTGGTCCGGCTGGTGCGCGCCGGCCAGGACGCGGATGAGCGTCGACTTTCCCGCGCCGTTCTCGCCCAGCAGGGCGTGCACCTCGCCCGGGCGCACGTCCACGCTCACCCCCTTGAGCGCGGCGAAGCCCGCGAAGGTCTTGGTGATGTCGCGCAGCTCGACGACGCTCGTCACGTTCGAATCCCCCTTCGCCCGGAGGACCTCGTTCACGTAGCGTCGGCCCCCCCCCAGCGCCGCGTCATCGCAAGAACGCCTCGGTGAGCCCGCCGTCCACCGGGATGACGTGACCGGTCGTGCAGCGGGCCTGGGGACCGGCCAGGAAGAGGATGGCCCGGGCACAGTCCTCCGGGCGGATGTCACTGTGCGTGAGCGTGCGCCGCGCATAGAACCCGGCCAGGAGCCCGCGCAGCTCGTCGTCGGAGAGGTTTTCGTCGAAGGGGATCGCGTACTTGCGGAGCGACGCCATCACCCGGTCGCGAGGGAACATGGTGGAGCCCTGGACGACGGTGGCAGGGCTGATCCCGTTCACCCGGACGTGGGGGGCGAGCGCGATCGAGAGCTCCCGGACGAGGTGGTTCACGGCCGCCTTGCTGGCGTCGTAGGCCTCGCTGCCGTGCTTGGGCACGACGGCGTTGGCGGAGGAGACGAGGACGACGCTGGCGTCGAGGCCCTGCTCCTGGAGGATGGGCGTCACCTCCTCGGCCAGCCTGGCGTTGGCAGTCACGTTCACGTCGAGCGTGGTCGCCCACTGCGCGTCGGAGAGCCGGCCGCCGGCTCCCACCAGGAAGACCGCGGCGGTGTTGACGACGACGTCGATGCCACCGTAGGTCGCCACCGCCTGCGCCAGCGCCGCCTTGATCGCCTCGCGATCGCGGAGGTCGACCGGCACGGAGATGGCGCCCTCCGCCCCCGCCTTCTCCCGGGCGCGCTCGGCGGTGACGCCGGCCTCGGCCCCGTCGCGGTCCGCCACCACCACGATCGCGCCGCGCTCGGCCGCCAGCAGCGCGGTGGCCCGTCCGATGCCGTTGCCCCCTCCCATGACCACCACCACCCGGCGCGACAGCTCGCGCTCCGGCGGCTGGCGGCGGAGCTTCGCCTCCTCCAGGTCCCAGTACTCGATGCGGAAGGCCTCCGAGGGGGGCAGCGCCACGTAGTTGGAGAAGGACTGGAAGGCCTGGGCCGGCGCCGCCGGCCCGGCCTGCGGGACGTCGTGCCGGGTCTCGCCCGGGACGCCTCCCAGCGCAGTCGCTCCCTCCATCACGTGGATCGCGTTCACGTAGAACTCGCTGGTGGTCCGCGCCTCGGGCTTGCTCTTCCCGAAGCTGAACATGCCCAGCCCCGGGACCAGGACCACCGTCGGATCGGGATCGCGCATGGCCGGCGAGCCCGGGCGGGCGAACGCCTGGTAGTACCGCCGGTACGCGTCGCGGTAGCGCTCGAGCGCCGCGTCGAGCTCGCGGCGCAGGGCCGCCAGATCCGCGCCCGGGGTCCAGGCGGCGAAGAGCGGGCAGACCTTGGTCCGGATGAAGTGATCCGGGCAGCTCGTCCCCAGCGCCGCCAGCCGCTCGGCGTCGGTCGAGCCCACGAAGCGCAGCACCTCCGGCAGATCGCAGAAGTGGCCGATCTTGCGGGCCCGGGAGGAGACCCGTCCCCGCAGGAAGGGGAAGATGGCCAGCGCCGCGGCGCGGCGCTCGGGGAGCGGCTGGTGGCGCAGCCCGCCGAAGAGCGCGTCGCCCTTGGCCGCCACGTGCTCCTGGACGAAGGTCCCGAGCGCGTCGATCACCTCGAGCGAACTCCGGTAGCAGGCGCGAGAGCTCTCGCCCCAGGTGAACAGGCCGTGCCCGCCCAGGAGGACGCCGTCGCAGCCCGGGCTCTCCTGCACCGCCTTCTGCAGCATCACCCCGAGCTCGAAGCCCGGGCGCTGCCAG
>JADGQZ010000217.1 GCA_017881345.1 Myxococcaceae bacterium
ACGCCTCAGGTCCCACCGTCGATCACCGCCGGGCCGTTGCAGGCCACCGCCACGCCGGCATCCCCTGCGGTGCAGACCAGGCAGGTCGCGCCGGGGAGCCACTGCTCCGGAGCGGACGAGTACATCCCCGGGGTCGCGATCAGCGTGCCGGCGTCGCCCGGGTCCTTGGTGAACCTGGGCATCCCGGGCCACTCCGGGAGCACGAGCGCCGTCGTGCCGTCGGCCACCCAGCTCGTCGAGCCGATGAGCGAGCGGTCACATCCGAGATCATCGAGCTGGGTCGCCGAGGGACTGACGAACTGGAGGTTGCTGGCGCGCCCCGGCCGATCGACGTGGAACCACCCGGTGAAGCCGTCGGGCACACCAGGGCCATTGAAGACGCCGCACGAGGCGAGCAGACATGCCACCGCGGACACCGTGAAGAGACGTCTCATCCTCCAGGAACCTCCCGGGGCGTGGCGGAGGGGAGATGCTCGGTCCGCTCGAGCCGCACCCGCTCGCGCCACATCAGCCAGCTGGGAAGGGCGACCATCGCCGCGGCAAGGCAGCAGACCTCGCCCAGCACCGCGATGAGCCCCAGCGAGCGCACCGCCTGATTCACCGACCAGAGCAGCGCGAGGTAACCGAGGGTGGTGGTGAGGCTGTTGAGCACCACCGCGCCGCCGGTCGAGCGCATGGCAGGGATGACGCCGCCGCCGTTCAGCACCCGCTGCATGACGTTCACCGCGTAGTCCACGCCGATGCCGAAGGTGATCGGCAAGGCGACGAAGTTGAAGAAGTTGATCTTGATGTGCCCCACGGCGAGCAGGAGCATCAGCCACAGCAGCCCGATCCCCAGCGAGCCCACCACCTCCATGGCTGCCTTCCCCCGCCCGAAGGCGAGGAACACGGTGAGGATGGTCAGAGAGAGGGACACCGCCGCCGCCTTGGGGATGTCGTTCAGCACCGCGTCCAGGATGTCGGCGAAGATGACCGCCCGGCCCGAGCCGCGGATGAGGTCCCCGTTGGACAGCTTGGTGAGCCGGAAGCTGTCCGCCCAGCGCAGCAGGTAGTGCAGGTCGTTGTCGTCCTTGCCGTTGGTGGGGGTGATGAAGACCAGGCGCCCGCGCGTGCCGTCCACCTCGGAGAAGGGTCGGGCCAGGTCCTCGGGCAGGTCGGCCAGGGAGTACGGCCGGAGATTCTCCGGGGGGATGAGCTCCTTCATCTCCTTCCAGTCCGCGTCGGAGATGCCGCCCTGCCGCCGGGCCTTGAGGAGCTTCTTCCTCACCTCCTCGAGCACGGGGATCTTCGCCGCCTGGTCCGGAGGAACGAAGTCCTGGAGCGCGTGGACTCCCTCGAAGGGCTTGAGGTCCGGAGGCGCGGCGTCCCGGCGCTGGTCGAGCGCTCGCTTCAGATCCGGCACCTCGTCCGGGGTGTTGGCCAGCACCACCATGCCGCTCTCGGTGTTGTTGCCCAGCACGTCGGCGGCCTTGGCGGCGACCCGGTAGACCTCCTTGCCGCCGCCGAGGTCGTTCTGCATGTGCCGCATGTCGTAGTCGATCGGATCCGCCCGGAGCCACCAGACGAAGGCCACCGCACCGGCCGCAGCCAGCACCAGTGAGAGGATGGCCATCGCCCGCGGCGCCCTGGACACGAGGAAGACGAAGGGTCGCTCGTAGGCCGAGGGTTTCTGCCGCCAGCGCTGGAACCAGTTGCGCGAGGAACCGGTCGCGGCGATGGGCCAGCGGCGGTCCTGCAGCACGAGCACCGCCGGGGCGAGGAAGTACGTCGCCAGCCAGCAGAGCAGCATCCCGGAGGTGCCGATGAACGCGAAGTGCTTGAACCCGTGGAACTGGGTGACGGCGAGGCTGCCGTAGGCGGCGGCGGCGGCGAGCGCGGCGGTGAGCGTGCCCACCCACGTTGCAAGATGTGCCTGCCGGATGGCCGCGGCGAGGTCCACGCCCCGCCGGCGCTCCTCGAGGAAGCGGGCGACGTAGAGCACGCCGAAATTGATGCCGTTCCCGGCGATGATGGAGACCAGGAACCCGGTGATGACGTTGAGGTGGCCGATCACCAGCCGGGTCAGCCCGAAGGTGAAGGTGAGCCCGGCGAACATCGTGACCGCCATGGGCACCAGCACCCGGAAGCGGCGGTAGTAGATGAAGATCGCCCCGAGGATGAGGGCCACGCCGGTTGTGCCAACTTTGACCAGGTCGTCGAGCACCGCGCCGTACTCGAAGAGGCCGGTGACCAGATCGCCCGCGTAGCCGATCTTGATGCCGCGGGCCTCGGCGTCGGGGAGGGTCTTCTGGACCACGTCCTTCACCCGCGCCAGCGCCTCGCGCGAGCGCTCCAGCTCGCCGGTGACGATGCCGGTGCGGACCAGGACCACCAGCGTCTTGCCGTCCTTCGACTGGAAGAAGCCGTCCGGGTAGCGGTCCTTGGCCGCCTCGAGGGTGGCGGACTTTCCGCCGAGGAACTTCTCCTTCAGCTCGGCGAACGTGGGCGCCTTCTGCTCTTCCTCGTCGTCGAGGCCGAGCGACAGCGCCTTGCCGACGGCCTTCTTTCGCTGGGTATCCAGCTCCTTGTTCAGCTTCTGGAGGTCCTCGACGGAGGCGAAGAGCCCCGAGCGGGGGAGCAGGAACTCCCGGGCCACCTGCACGCCGTCCTCGGCGCTCACCACCCAGGGAGCTCCGACGGCCCGGAGCGGCTTCAGGAGCGACGCGCCGACCGCGCGGAGGGTGTCCCGGTCGGGGCCGTCCAGGACGACGAAGATGCTCGAGCTACCGGCCGTCCGTTCGCTCAGCCGTTTGAGCTCGAGCACGGACGGCTGGTCGTCCGGGAGCAGCTGGTCGAAGCGGGTGCGCAGCTCGAGGCCCCGGGCGAGCCACGCTCCGGTGACCGTGAGCACGAAGCCCACGAAGAGGACCCGCCACGGTGCACGCAGCTGCCAGGCCGCGAGGCGCAGCAGGAGCCGCTCGATGACGCTTTGCTGCTGGGGCAACTCGCGAGCTCCCCTCCCGTGAAACTGCCCCGCCGGCCGGGGATGTCACACGGGGTCCGCGGGCACATAACTGGCCGGGCCCCGCTTGACCAGCTTCGTCCGCTGACCCCAGGTTCAGCTGAGCGACGAGGGGCCCAGGGGCGCAGGGGCGCTCTGGACCCGTCGCAGCTTTCTCTTCTGCGCCAGCTCGCTGTCGTGGAGCCGCTTGACCCCGTCGCCGAGCGACGCCTCGATGTCCCGGATGCCGGTGACGAGGCGGACGAACCCACCGACCTCGACCGAGGCGGCCTGGTCACTGCCCCACATCGCGCGGTCCAGGGTGATGTGCCGCTCGACGTGCGTCGCGCCGATGGCCACCGCCGCCCAGGTCGGGGGTAGGCCGGTCTCGTGTCCGGAGTAGCCGATGGGCACCTCGGGCCAGCGGGCCTTCAGGGTGTGGATGACCTTGAGGTTCAGCTGATGCACCGGGCAGGGGTACGTCGACTCGGAGTGGGCGATGAGGAGCCGATCGGTGCCGACCGAGGCCACGCCCCCCTCGATCTCGCCCCAGGTGGACATCCCGGTGGAGAGGATGAGGGGCCGTCCGGTGTCCTTCATCTTCCGGAGCAGCGCGTGGTCGGTGAGCGAGGCCGAGGCCGCCTTGTAGGCAGGCGGCTCGAACTGCTCCATGAAGTCCACCGCCTCCTCGTCCCAGCAGCTGGCGAACCAGAGGATTCCCCGGTCGCGGCAGTGCCGATCGATGGCGGCGTACTCGTCGATCCCGAACTCGAGCTTGTGCCGGTAGTCGATGTAGCTCATCTGACCCCAGGGGGTCTCGCGCATGACGTTCCACTGGTCGCGGGGGACGCAGATCTCGGGCGTCCGCTTCTGGAACTTCACCGCGTCGGCGCCCGCGAGCACCGCGCCGTCGATCAGCCGCCGTGCGAGGTCGAGCGAGCCGTTGTGGTTGATGCCGATCTCCGCGACGATGAAGACGGGATGGCCCTCTCCCACGAACTGGTCTCCGATGCGGACCGTGGCCTGGTTCATGTACGGGGACTCCTTCTGGGGGATGGCGCTGCTGCCCGGTGGCCCAGGATCCACTCGGCGAAATCTCGAAACGCTCCGTGCCCTCCGGGGGCGGAGCACACGTGGATAACGGCCTCCAGAACGCTCGGCAAGCCGTCCGCCGGGGCAGCAGTCAAGCCCCGGGCAGTCACGACGTTGAGGAGGTCGAGGTCATTCACGTCGTCGCCGATGAAGCCGACTTCCTCGAGCGCGAAGCCATGCTCCTCGCAGAGCGCGCGCACCGCGCCGAGCTTGTCCTTCACTCCGAGTAGTACGTGCCGGAGTCCCAGCTTCTCGGCCCGTCGGAGCACCGAGGGAGAGCGTTCCCCGGTGACGATGCCGGTCTCGATCCCTGCGTTGCGGAGCCGCTCCACGCCCATCCCGTCGCGGATGCTGAAGCGCTTCAGCTCCTCGCCGCGCTCGGAGTAGTACACCCCTGTATCGGTGAGCACGCCGTCGCTGTCGGTCAGCACCAGGCGGAGCCGCGCCGCCCGGCGGGCGAGCTCGTCGGCGGAGAGCGCGGGGACGCGCACCCGGGCCCGCCGGGCCGCGGGACCACGCCGGGTCGCGGAGCGGGTGCGCCTCACCACGTGGTGAACCCTCCGTCCACCACCAGCACCGCGCCGGTCATGTAGCGAGAGGCGTCGCTGGCGAGGAACACCACCGCACCCCGGTAATCGTCCGGGCGTGCCATGCGCCCGAGCGGGGTACGCCGCGCGTACGCCTCGACGAACCACGGCTCCTGCCCCGCCTCGACGCCGCCAGGGCAGAGCGCGTTGACCCGCACGCCGGCCGCTCCCCAGTACGCGGCGAGGAACCGGGTGAAGGCCAGCACCGCGCCCTTGGTGGTGGGGTAGGCCGCCGTCTTCCAGAAGGCCTGGGTTCCGTCCGGCTTCCGGTACAGCGACTGGTCGGGGGCGACGAGGCCGTAGGTGGAGGAGACGTTGATGATGCTCCCCTGCCCCGCCCTGGCCATCTCCGCGCCAAGCACCTGGGCGCAGAGGAAGGTGCCGGTGACGTTCACCTCGAGCGACTGCCGGAACAGCGCGACCGGGTATGCCTCGAAGCGGGACTGCTCGGCGGCCTTCGCCGGGTCCTCGAACTTGTCGTTGATCGCCGCGTTGTTCACCAGGATGTCGATGCGCCCCGCCCCGGCGAGCACCTCGTCGCGGAGCGCCTTCACCGACGACTCCGAGGTGATGTCAGCGCCGATGCCCAGCGCCCCGCGACCGAACTCCGCCGCGACCCGGGCGCAGGCCGCGCCGTCGATGTCGGTCACCACCACCCGCGCTCCGGCATCCGCCAGCGCCCGGCAGTGCTCGCGCCCGAGCAGCCCGAGGCCACCGGTGACCACCGCCACCTTGCCCTCCAGCGGGCGCTCGCCCGTCGTCGCAGTCGTCGTCATCGGGTCCAAGGGTGCTCACCTGGCGGGACGCCCCCCTGCCCCTAGCGGACAGGCGCACCGCTCGCGCCGCCCCGGCGATCGGCGCGGCTCCTCTAGCATGGTTTCGGACAAACGCCGTTCAGGACGCCCTGCGGACCTCGGGGGAACGCGATGGCGATGCGCCCTCCCGCCGCGCACGGCTTGCGAGCAGGAGCATCCACCCCACCGCGATCCAGAACAGCTCCTTGAACCTCTTGAGCAGCACGAACGCCGCGGCACGATTGGTGGCGTCGGGGATGTTCGCCGCGCGGAGCAGCGCCATGTAGCCCGCGTCCTGCACGCCGAGACCCGCGGGGATGAAGAACGCCGCGCTCCGCGCGAATGAGACCACGGGCTCGAAGGCGAGCACCGCGGGGAAGGAGAGCTCGACGCCGAGCAACCGGAGCAGCAGCCAGCTCTCGCCCGCCTCGGCGAACCAGCCGCAGAGGATCCACAGGAAGGCGACCACCAGCCCCGGCGCGTGCGACTGCAGCACCGCGCGCACGTGCTGGTCGGTATCCACGAACGCCACCTCGCGAGCGAGGGTCCACCGCTGCACCCGGGCCAGGGGCACGCGGCGGAGCAGCTTCCACAGCCGCTCCGCGACGCGGCCCGAGAGCAGCACCGTCACCATCGCCGCCGACACGACCATGCTGAAGGTGGCCAGCCCCAGCAGCACCGGACGGAGCACCGAGGGATCCGCGAGCGAGGCGCCTGCGACCAGCGCCGCGGTGAGGAGGTACACCCCCTGACTGCCGATCTGCAGCGCCTTCTTCACCGCC
>JADGQZ010000218.1 GCA_017881345.1 Myxococcaceae bacterium
TGCGCCACGTGGGAGTAGGCCATGAAGAGGTTCCGGTCCCCGATGCGCGTCACCCCGCCGCCGCCGGTGGTGCCCTTGTGGAGCGTGGTGAACTCGCGGATGAGGTTCTCGTTCCCGATCTCCAGCGCGCTGTCCTCGCCGGCGTACTTCAGATCCTGCGGCTGGGCCCCCACCGAGGCGAACTGGAACACGCGGTTCCGCTCGCCGATCCGGGTCCGCCCCTCGATGACCGCGTGCGGCCCGACGGTGGTTCCGGCGCCGAGCTCGACGCTCGGGCCGATGACCGCGTACGGCCCGACCTCGACGCTGGGGTGCAGCCGCGCCCCGGGCGCGACGATCGCCGTGGGGTGAACGCTCATCGGTCCTTGTCCACCACGGTGGCCAGGAACTCGCCCTCCGCCACCACCTCGCCGTCCACCTTCGCCACCCCCCGCGTCTTCACGATCGCCCCCTTGAGCCGCAGCACCTCGACCTCGAGGTCCAGCCGGTCACCGGGCACGGTGGGCTTCCTGAACTTCGCCCCGTCGATGGCCATGAGATACGTCACCTTCTGGGACGGATCGAAGCCGGTCGAGCGGTAGCAGAGGATGGCGCTCGCCTGGGCCAGCGCCTCGAGCACCAGCACCCCCGGCATCACCGGGTGGCCCGGGAAGTGGCCGTTGAAGAAGGGCTCGTTCACCGAGACGTTCTTGTAGGCCCGGAGCGTCTTGCCGGGATCGATCGAAACCACCCGGTCCACCAGCAGGAACGGGTAGCGGTGGGGCAGCAGCTTCTGGATCTCCTGCACGTCCATCATGGAGCGGATTCGTCCTTCCTCGACTCGAGCGCAGCCACCCGGGCGCGCAGCTCTCTCACCTCGCGCAGCAGCTCCGGCAGCTGCTTCAGCGCCGCGGACTGGCGCAGCCACAGGGCGCGCTCCACCGCTGGATATCCGGAGAAGGTCGCGCCCGACGGGACGTCGTGTGGCACCCCGGACTGGGCCGCGACCCGCGCGCCGTCGCCCACCCGCACGTGCCCGACGATGCCGACCTGGCCGGCCAGCACCACCCCGGTGCCGATCTCGGTGGACCCCGAGATGCCCACCTGCGCACAGAGGATGGAGAGCGGCCCCACCCGGACGTTGTGGGCGATCTGCACCAGGTTGTCGATCTTCGTTCCGCTGCCGATGACGGTCTCGCCGGTGGTCGCCCGGTCGATGCAGCTGCCGGCGCCCACCTCCACGTCGTCCTCGATCCGCACCGTTCCCACCTGCGGCACCTTGACGTGCGCCGGACCCGAGGGGTCGAAGACGAAGCCGAAGCCGTCCGAGCCGACGACCACGCCGGGCTGGAGCACCACCCGCCGTCCGAGCACGCAGCGCTCGCGGACGATGGCCCCCGGCTGGAGCACGCAGTCCTCCCCGAGCTGGGCGCCCTCGCCGAGGTAGCTCCCCGGCCACAGCACCGCGCGCGCACCGACCACCGCGTCCGCCTCGACCACGGCCATCGCCATCACCGTGGCCGACGGATCCACCCGCGCCGAGGGGTGTACCTCCGCGCGGGGATGCACGCCCGGGGTGGGCGGGGGCCCGGGATGGAACAGCGCGAGCAGGCGGGCGAACGCGAGGTGCGGCGAGCCCACGCGCACCCAGGCCACGTCGCTGCGGGTCACCGGCTCGCCGGGCGGGAGGAGCACCGCCGAGGCCCGGGTGGTGCCGAGCTCCTTCCGGTACCGTGGGTTTCCGTAAAACGACAGCTCGCCCGGACCGGCCTCCTCGAGAGAGGCCAGACCGACGATGCGCAGCCGCCCGTCACCCTCGACGGTGCCGCCCACGTGGGCGGCGAGCTCTGCGAGGGAGCGTTCCATCCGCCCCCGCCCCGGACTACTTCTTCTTGGCCGGCGTCGCGACCGGCGCGCCGCTGCTGGCCTTGGCCTTGTTCTGGTCGTTGTACAGGCGGACCAGCTGCGGCGTCAGGTCGAGCGAGTCCGGTGCGTAGGCGATGCCGCCGGCGTCGAACACCATCGTGAACTGCTCCTTCTGCGCGATGGAGGTGATGATCGCCCGCATCTTCTGGACGATGGGCTGGAACTCGTCGTTCTCCTTCTGCGTCAGCTCCGCCCGCCCCTTCTCGAAGCTCTGCTGGAGCTCGAGGAAGCGCTTCTGCAGGGCCTCGCCCTTCTCCACCCGCGCCTGCTCGGTCATCGTCGCGGCCTGCTTCTGGAACGTTTCCTGGTCCTTCTTCAGCGAGTCCTGGGCCTTGTCGAGCTCCTTCTGCTTCTGCTCCTTCACGGCCTCCAGACGGGACTTGGCGGCCTTGGCCTCGTCCAGCTCGGCCAGGGCCTTCTGGAAGTTGACGTAGCCAATCTTCGCCTCCGCGTTGGCGGTGGCGGAGAGGGTCAGCGGGATCACGGCGGCCAGAGCCACCAACAGGCGACGGAACGACATCACGTGCATACTCCTCGGGAGAACTCCGGCGATTGAACCGACGACCACGTCCGGCCGGAGTGGAACGGGAGCCCCCCGGCGGGTGCTCCCGATGCGGTCAAAAAAGTGCGCGGACACTAGGAGCACGCTGTCAATCCGTCAAGCAGATGCCACCAGCGGCAATCGATCGGCCGCTCCCCCGACGGTGCGGCGCCTCGCCCTCAGAGCGCCTTCACCTCTGTCACCAGCCGGGTCAATGACGACTTGGCGTCCCCGAAGAGCATCGAGGTGTTCGGCCCGTAGAACAGGTGGTTCTCGATGCCCGCGAATCCGGGGTTCATGCTCCGCTTCAGCACGATGACGCCCTTCGACTTGTCCACGTCGAGGATGGGCATCCCGTAGATGGGGCTCTGGGGATCACTCCGGGCAGCGGGGTTCACGACGTCGTTGGCCCCGATGACCAGGGCCACGTCGGTCCGCTCGAACTCGGAGTTGATCTCCTCCATGTCGTAGAGCCGGTCGTAGGGGACGTTGGCCTCGGCCAGGAGCACGTTCATGTGCCCCGGCATCCGGCCCGCCACCGGGTGGATGGCGTACTTCACCGTCACCCCCTTCTTCTCCAGGAGGTCTGCCAGCTCCCGCACCACGTGCTGCGCCTGGGCGACCGCCATGCCGTAGCCCGGGACGACGATGACCTGGCCGGCGTAGGCCATCTGGATCGCCGCGTCCTCCGCCGTCACGCTCCGGACGGTGAGGTCCTTGGCGCCCGGACCCGCGGCCAGTGCCGGCGCCGCCGAGCCGAAGGCGCCGAAGAGCACGTTGCCGAAGCTCCGGTTCATCGCCTTGGACATCAGGACCGAGAGGAGCAAGCCCGACGCCCCGTCGAGGGCGCCGCAGATGATGAGGACGTTGTTCTGGATCGCGAACCCCGTCGCCGCCGAAGCGAGCCCGGCGTACGAGTTGAGGAGCGAGACCACCACCGGCATGTCCGCACCCCCGATGGGGAGGACCATGAACACGCCCAGCAACAGCGCCAGGCCGATCATCGCGAAGAACACCACCGAGCTCTCCGGGCGCGCCACGAGCCAGACGAACATCAACACCGCCAGCCCGAAGAGGCTGATGTTGACGGTGTTCTGCCCTCGGTAGGTGACCGGCTTGCCGGTGATGAACTCCTGGAGCTTGCCGAAGGCCATGAAGCTGCCGGTCACGGTCAGCGCGCCGAACAGCACCTCGAAGCCGAGGGCAGCCATGGTGGACCGGGGCACCGGCCCGGTGTGACCGTGGTACTCGGCGATGCCCACCAGCGTCGCCGCCAGCGCACCGAACATGTGGCTGATCGCGATCCGCTGCGGCATCGCGGTCATGGGGACGAACATCCCCAGCGGGTATCCGATCACCGTCCCGAGGATCAGGGCCACCGCGATGAGGTCGAAGCGGATGATCTCGTGGTTGAAGAGCGTACCGACGATCGCCAGCACCATGCCCAGCGCCGCCTGCTGCATGCCCAGCCGGGCCTTGTCCGCGCGGCTGAGGCTCTTCAGGCCGAGGATGAAGAGCACCGAGGAGGCCAGGTAGATGGCCTGGATGATCAGCTCGCGGACGTTCATCGGGCCGCCCCTCCCGGCGGGCCGGACTTCTCCATCGCGGCGCCGGGCGAGGGCTTCACGTCCCGTCGGAACATCTTCAGCATCCGGTCGGTGATGAGGAAGCCGCCGACCACGTTGATGGTGGCGGCGGTCACCGCGATGAACCCGAGCCAGTTGGACAGCGAGTCGCGGTTGGCGCCGGCCAGCACCAGCGAGCCCACCAGGCTGATGGCGGAGATGGCGTTGGTCGCCGACATCAGCGGAGTATGGAGCAGCGGCGGGACGCGGCTGATGACCTGGTACCCCACGAACGCGGCGAGCACGAACACGTACAGCTCGATGATCGCGGTCATCGTCCGCTCCCTCCTGGCGCCTGCCCCTCGAGCGCGATCAGCATCGCCTTGGTGATCTCGTCCTCGGGGTCGATCTTCAGCGCGCCTTCCTTGGTGGACAGGTGCTGCACCAGGGTGAGCACGTTGCGGGCGAACATCTGGCTGGCGTGGAGCGGCACGGTCGCCGCGAGCTGTACCGGCCCGAGGATGACCACCCCGCCCACCACCACCCGCTCGCCGGCCCTCGTTCCCTCCACGTTGCCGCCGGTCTCGGCCGCGAGGTCCACCACCACCGAGCCGGGCCGCAGCGTGGCCAGCGTGGCGGCGTCCACCAGGATCGGTGCCTTGCGCCCCGGCACCTGCGCGGTGCAGATCAGGAGGTCCTGCTGGGGGATGGCCGCGGCCAGGGCGGCGCGGGTGCGTGCCTCCTCGTCGGCGGTCTGGGCCCGGGCGTAGCCCCCGGCTGCCTCGGCCGATGCGTCGACCTCCGGGCCGACGAAGGTGGCCCCGAGGCTGAGCACCTGCTCGCGTGCCGCCGGGCGAACGTCGAACCCGGAGACCACCGCTCCGAGGCGCCGGGCGGTGGCGATCGCCTGGAGGCCGGCCACCCCGGCGCCCAGCACCAGCACCCTGGCCGGGACGAGCGTGCCCGCCGCGGTGGTGAGCATCGGGAGCAGCTTGCCCAGCTCGGCCGCGCCGATCAGCACCGCCTTGTACCCGGCCACCGTGGCCTGCGAGCTGAGGACGTCCATGGACTGGGCGCGGGTGATGCGGGGCACGCGCTCCAGCCCGAGCAGGGTCAGACGGCGCGCGGCGAGCGCCGGGAGGAGCGCCTCGGGCGGCTCGATCCCGAGCATCGAGACGAGGGTCGCACCCTCCGGGGCCTCCTCGATCTCGGCCGTCATCGGCCGTCGGACGCGTGGCCAGAGCTCCACCCCGGTCAGCGCCTCGGCGCGCGAGTCGACCACCTGGGCGCCCGCCTTCTCGTAGTCCGCGTCGGTCGACCCGGCCGCCAGCCCCGCGCCGCGCTGGACCGTGATCCGGTGCCCCGCCTTCGTGAACCGCTGCACCACCTCTGGGACCACCGCCACCCGGGCCTCGCCGGAGGCGGTCTCCTTGAGCACCGCGATGCGCATCGCCTGTCTCCTAGAAGGAGTTGCCGATGGTGAACTCGAAGAGAACCGGCTGATCGATCGGCCGTGGGGTGAGAGGGAATCCCCACTCGAATCGTAGCGGACCGACGGGAGAGAACCAGCGAATCCCGAAGCCCGCGGCCCAGAACAGCCCCAGCGGAAGTGAGTGTTCTGGATCCTGGAAGTAGGTGGAGTTTGCGCCGAACGAGTTTCCGGCGTCGAGGAAGACCACGCCCTTGATGCCCACCTTGGCAATGATCGGGAACTCGAGCTCGAGGTTGACGATGAAGTCCTTGTTCCCGCCCACCAGGAAGACGGTGGAGACGCAGTCCGGCCGCCCGCACGCGGGTACCAGGATCGCCGGTGCGATCGAGTTCAGCGAGTAGCCGCGGATGGTGTTGATGCCGCCCACGTAATAGAGCTCGGACACCGGCAGCGGCAGGGTCGAATCCAGGTTGGCGATGTAGCCGATGGTGACGTTGGTCTTGAAGACGGAGCCGAACGGCAGCGGGAAGTAGAAGCGCGAGAAGAGCGTGTAGCGCGCGTAGTTCAGCGTCCCGCCGAGCCAGTCGGGCGCGAACTCGGCCGAGACGAACTGGTAGAAGCCCTTGCTCGGGAAGAGCCGGTTGTCGCGCTTGTCCCACGACAGGCTCAGGCGCACCGCCGAGGTGACCTGCGTGCCGATCCGGAAGCGGCCGTAGAGCGGGGTCCGGTTGGTGTTGATCACTCCCGCGTTGGGACCGGTCCCGGTGCCGCCGGGGTTCGCCTCCACCCACTCACGGGTGTAGCCCACCGTCCCGATGAGGTCCTCCAGGATGTGATAGCCGACGTTCGCCGAGGCGCCCACCGCCTGGCGGGTGAAGTCGAACTGGTCGATCTGCGTCCGGTAGAGGTCGAAGGAGAACAGCCAGTCGGTGTCGAAGAAGTAAGGGTCGTAATAGGACAGCTGCACCAGCTGGCGCAGGCTCGACAGCTGCGCCGAGAGCGACACCGTCGTCCCCCACCCGAGGAAGTTGTTCTGGGTGACCTGGGCGGTGAAGATGAAGTTCTCGACCGAGCTGAAGCCGAAGCCCACCTGGAAGCTGCCGGTGCTCTTCTCCTTCACCTCGACCGTGATCACGACGTGGGTGTCGTCGCGGCCCGGCTTGAAGTTCATCTCCACCGTCTCGAAGAAGCCGAGCGCGGTCACCCGCTCCTTGCTCCGCCGCATCCCGCTGGCGCTGAAGAGGTCCCCCTCGTAGACGCGCAGCTCGCGGCGGATGACCGTGCCCCGGGTCTTGGTGTTCCCGGAGATCTCGATCCGCTCGATGGTCTGGAGCTTCCCCTTCTCGACCTTGAAGTCGAGCGCCACCAGGTGCTCCTGAGGATTGACGTTCGTCTCGGGGTTGAAGTTGGCGTAGGCGTAGCCGAGGTCCTGGTAGATGTCGGCCAGCGACTGGTCGTCCTTCAGGACCTTGGCCCGGCTGAAGTAGTCGCCGACGCGAGAGTCGATGACCGAGTACAGCTTCACCTTGGGGACGATCAGGTCACCGGAGAAGTCGATGCTCGAGATGCGGTACGGTTCTCCCTCGATGATCTTCACCGAGATGTAGATGAGCCGCTTGTCGGGCGACACCGCGACGGTGGGCTTCTCCACCTTCACGTTGAGGAACCCGCGATCGTAGTAGGCCGCCTCGATGACCGCGAGGTCGCGCTGGAAGGCCTCCTCGCGGAAGTTGCCCTCGCCGGTGAGGAAGGCGAGGAAGCTTCCCTCCTTGGTGATCATCTGGGCCTTCAGCTCCTCGGGGGAGATCTTCTCCGCGCCGATCAGGTTCACCTGCTTCACCATGACCTTGGCGTGCTCGTTGATCACGAACACCACGTCGGCCTGGTTGGCACCCTGGACGGGGATGATCCGGTAGGTCACCTCGGCGAGGAAGAAGCCCTTCTCGACGTACTTCTCCTGGATCTTCTTGACGTTCCGCCGGACCGAGTCCAGGTCGAGGATCTGGTACGGCTTCAGGTCGATCACGTCCTTGAAGTCGTCCTTGTTGACCTCTTCGTTCCCCTGCAGCCGCCAGCTACGGATGGACGGGCGCTCGACGATCCGCACCACGTAGACGATCCCCCCGCTGGGCAGCCGCTGGGTGAGCAGCTGGATGTCCTGGAAGTAGCCCAGGCTCCAGAGGGACTGGATGTCCGCGCCGGTGAGGGCGGGGTCGAAGGGCCGCCCCACCTTGTTCTTCAGCGCGCGCTTGATGACCTCCGGCTCGACCCGCCGGTTTCCCTCGAGGCGGATCTCGACGATGACGTCCGAGCCGCTCTGCACCGGGATGTCGGCCCGGACGGTGTTGTCCTGACCTGCCGGCCCGGTCGGAGCGGTGTCCGGCGCCACCGCTGGCGGCGTGGGGCTCGCGCTCCCGGACGGCTCGGCCGACGCCGGTGTGCCGCCGTCCACGGCCTGAGCACGGGTGCCTGCGGGGAGGACGAGGACGAGCAGGGCGGCGGCCAGCAGCCAGGTGGCAGTCGTCGTGCGTGCGGAAACGTTCAACCTCGTCGAGGACCGGCGGCCGTTGGAAGGGCGCGCACTGTAGGGGAGGGAGGAGGACACGGACAATGGTGAAAAGCTCTACGCCGGCTCGACCTTGCCCCCGGTCAGCCGCAGCCGTCGCGGCATCGAGCGGGCCAGCGCCTCGTTGTGGGTCACCACCACGGCCGTGATGCCCAGATCCCGGTTCACCTCGCGGAGGACTTGATGGATGCCCTCGCCCGTCACCGGGTCGAGGTTTCCGGTGGGCTCGTCCGCCAGCAGCAGGGCAGGCTCGAGCACCAGGGCGCGCGCCAGCGCCACCCGCTGTGCCTCTCCGCCCGACAGCTCGCCCGGCCGGTGGTCCACCCGGGAGGCCAGCCCCACCCGCTCCAGGAGGTCACGGGCGCGCCGCATGGACGTCGAACGGTCGCTGCGCTGGATGAGCGCGGGCATGGCCACGTTCTCCAGGGCCGTGAACTCGGGCAGCAGGTAGTGGCTCTGGAAGACGAAGCCCACGGTGCGGTTGCGAAAGCGTGCGAGGTCGGCATCGCCGAGCCCGAGCACGTCCACGCCGTCCACCTCCATGCTCCCGGCGACCGGCGCGTCCAGGGTCCCCAGCACGTGGAGGAAGGTGCTCTTCCCCGAGCCCGAGGCGCCCACCATGCTCACCAGCTCGCCGCGCTCGATGTCCAGCGACAGTCCCCGGAGCACGTCGATGCGCTTGCCGTGGAGCCAGTAGCTCTTGGACAGCTCGCGGATCTGGACGAAGGCCACCCCTACTCCCCCTTGAGCCCTTCCACCGGCTCGACGCGCGAGGCGCGGAGGGCGGGGTAGATCGACGCGAGGTAGGTGACCAGGACGGCGATGAGCACGGTGAGCGCCGTCTGGAGCGGGTCGATCTTCACCGGCAACGACGGGATGTAATAGACCTCCGGGTCCAGCCGGAGCCCGACCTTCTCGATGAAGAAGCACCAGGCCAGCCCGGCGAACAGCCCGAGCAGGCCTCCGGCGAGGCCGATCTGCAGCCCCTCGGCGAGGAAGATCTTCACGATGCCCCCCTGGGGGACACCGAGCGCCTTGAGGACCGAGATCTCCTTGCGCTTCTCCAGCACCAGCATGGTGACCGTGGCCACGATGAGGCCCGCGGCGACCACCACGATGATCGACAGGATGATGCCCATCACCAGCTTCTCCAGCCGGAGCGCGGAGAAGAGGTTGCGGTTCATCTCCCCCCAGTCCTTGGTGCGGTAGGGGTACCCCTCCAGCGTGTTGAGCACGGTCGAGGCGATGCGCCTGGCGTCGTCCACGTCCTTGACCTTGAGCTCGACACCCGTGGCCCCGGGAATGCCGAAGAAGGATTCGGCCGCTTGCAGGCCGATGTAGACGAACTTGGAGTCGTACTCGAACATTCCCGTGTAGAAGATGCCGGCCACCCGGAAGGCCTTGGACTTGGGGATGGGCCCCGACGGCCCCATGCCCCCCCCCAGCGGGGAGACCACCGTGACCGGGTCCCCCACCAGCACCCGGAGGCTCGAGGCGAGCTCTCGCCCGAGCAGGATGCCCGGCAAGGGCGGACCCGCGGGGGCGTCCTTCGGCGACTGGATGACGTCGTCGTCCCGGGGCTTGGTCTGCTTGTAGCGGGTGCGCACCGGGATGTCGTCCGGGTGCGAGAGCCAGCGGATGTCGCCGCCCGGGAGGATGTTCTTCGGAAGGTCGGTCACCGAGCCGGTGGTGAGAGGGTCGATGCCCTTGATGATCGCCCCGTCGACGTTGGCCTCGCTGGCCACCATCACCTGGCCGAGCAGGAACGGGGTCTGGCCGACGATGCCCGGTACCCCGGAGATCTTCTTCATCACCTCGGGGTACTCGGGCATCCCGGCCTGCGGGTCGCCGTACTTGAGCACCACCACGTGGGCGTTGGTCCCGAGGATCTTCTTCTGCAGATCCACCTCGAAGCCGCTCATCACGCTGAGGACGATGATCAGCGCCATCACCCCCACGCCCACCCCGCCCACGCTGAGGGCGGTCATCATCTCGGTGGGCGACTGGCTCCGGGCCTGCGCCTCGTGGACCGCCTTCGCGGCGGCCAGCGGGTCTCGCCGCCCGAGCACCCGGATGCGGGTCCGCTCCACCGCTGCCTCCGCGGCCCGGAGGATGCCGAGGATGATGAGCGGCGGAACGATGCCCAGGAGCAGCACTGCCAGGGCACCCACCAGCAGCCGCGGACGGAAGACGTGGACGTGGCGGCGGGCAACGAAGAGCTCGAACCCCGTCCGGACGTCGAGCCGGCCCGAGGCGTTGGCCACGAAGCCGGTCAGGATGCCCAGGGTGAGGGCCAGGACCAGCAGGCTGAACACCAGCCAGTACCCGAGCTCGGGACGACCGAGCAGGTTCGCGAGGTAGATGACCTCCCGGAACCTCGGCCCGAGCCTCGCGTCCAGCGCCGGGATGGACGGAAGGAGGGTGAGCAGCGCCGGAAGCGGCACCCCGAGGTAGAGCACGGCGATGGTCGCCTCGGGCGCGGACAGCTTGTGTGACCGCGCCGCCCCGATGAATCCACCGGCGAAGGCCACCCCGGCGGCGAGCGTGAGCGCCACCCCGAAGGCCGCCGGAGGTCCCCACCCGATGCCCCGCGAGGCCGAGGCCAGGGTGGTCTGGAGGAGCACGAGGCCCAGCTCGGCGCCGAGGATGCCCACCCCGTAGGCCACGAGCGTGGAGAGGTGGAAGTCCTGCCACCCGGCCAGCGGGGCCGAGAGCGCGGTGCCCCCAGCCTCGGTGACCA
>JADGQZ010000219.1 GCA_017881345.1 Myxococcaceae bacterium
CGCCGCAGACGCAGCAGAACGTCGTGACCTACGACGCGGTGATCGACGTGGGCAACCCGGATCTGAAGCTCCGCCCGGGGATGACCGCCAACGTGACTGTCGTCTATGCCGACCGGCAGGACGTGCTCCGGGTGCCGAATGCCTCGCTCCGCTTCCGGCCACCGCCCGAGATGCTCGCCGCCCTGGGACGGGCGAGCGCGACTCCGGGACGGGTGGCGGGTCGCGACGGGGGCGGGGGCGGGGGCGGGGGCGGGGCCCGGGGTGCGGCGTCCCCGGACGCGAGCGCGGCCGGCCGGAGCCTCTGGATCCTCCGCGACGGCAAGCCGGTGCCGGTGCAGGTCACGGTCGGCGTCTCCGACGGGACCTTCACGGAGGTGGTCTCGGGCCCGCTCCAGGCCGGGGATGCGGTCCTGACCGGGGTGGAGAGCGCCGGCCGTGCCGCGACGCCGGCCAGCCCGCCAGGAGGACCGGTGCGGCGGCCATTCTAGGCAATGACGATGGCCGCTCCGCTCATCGCGGTCCAGGACGTCACCAAGGTCTTCCACATGGGGGACGTGGAGGTGCGCGCGCTCCGCGGGGTGAGCCTGGAGATCACGGCCGGCGAGTTCGTGGCCATCCGGGGCCCTTCGGGAAGCGGCAAGTCGACGCTGATGAACATCCTCGGCTGCCTCGACCGGCCCACCACCGGGCGTTACCTGCTCGACGGGCAGGACGTGGCGCCGCTCGACCGCGACGCGCTGGCCCGCATCCGCAACCGCAGGCTGGGGTTCGTCTTCCAGAGCTTCAACCTCCTTCACCGGACCAGCGCGATCGAGAACGTGGAGCTGCCGCTGCTCTACGCCGGCGCCGGACGAGCAGAGCGGCGGCGCCGGGCGGCCGAGGCGCTCGAGCGGGTGGGGCTCGGAGACCGGCTGGACCACACCCCGAACCGCCTCTCGGGCGGCCAGCAGCAGCGGGTGGCCATCGCCCGGGCGCTGGTCAGTGAGCCGAAGCTCATCCTCGCCGACGAGCCCACGGGAAATCTCGACTCGCGGACCAGCGTGGAGGTGATGGCGCTCTTCCAGGAGCTGGGCAAGAGCGGCATCACCATCGTCCTGGTCACCCACGAGCCGGACGTCGCCACGTTCGTGGGGCGGGTGATCGTCGTCCGTGACGGGCACATCGCCAGCGACCGCCGGCAGGTCCCGGCGCGGGCCGACCCCTCCATGCTTCCCGAGGAGGAGGCGGGATGAGCCAGCTCGAGACCCTGCGGGTCGCGATCCGGGCGCTGCTCCGGAACAAGCTCCGCTCCTTCCTCACCACCCTGGGGATGATCTTCGGAGTCGGCGCGGTGGTGGCCACGGTGGCCATCGGCGAGGGCGCGCGCTCCGCGGTGGAGGAGGCGTTCGCCTCGATGGGCACGAACCTCCTGGTGGTGCTGCCCGGCTCGTCGAGCACCGGAGGGGCCCGGGGCGGGTTCGGCTCGCAGCCCACCCTCACCTGGGAAGACCTCAAGGCCATCCGGACCGAGGTTCCCACCGTGCGCTACGCCGTCCCCTACCTCCGGAGCTCCTCGCAGGTGCTGAGCGAGGAGCAGAACTGGACCACCCAGGTGGCGGGGACCGAGGCGGACTACTTCGAGATCCGCAGCTGGCCCATGGCGCTCGGCACGCGCTTCACCGACTCGGACGTGGACACCGGGACGAAGGTGGTGGTGCTCGGGGCGACGGTGGCGGACAAGCTGTTCGGTCCCAGCTCGAACCCGGTCGGGCAGACGGTGCGCATCCGCAACATCCCGTTCCAGGTCGTGGCGGTCGCCGGGCGCAAGGGGCAGACGCCCACCGGCCAGGACTCGGACGACGTGGTGTTCATCCCGCGGACCACCTTCCAGGCGAAGATCCAGGGAGGGCTCGGGAAGTTCCTCCAGGGCACCATCTTCATCAGCGCGACCAACGCCGCCACCGCCGAGCGCCAGGTGACGGACCTGATCCGTGACCGCCACCGGATCGGCGGCCCGAGCGAGGACGATTTTCAGATCCGCAACCTCGCCGAGGTGGCGAGCGCGCAGGAGGAGAGCAGCCGCACGGTGACGCTCTTCCTGGCCATCGTCGCCGCGGTGTCGCTGCTGGTGGGCGGCATCGGGATCATGAACATCATGCTGGTGAGCGTGACCGAGCGGACCCGCGAGATCGGCACCCGGATCGCGGTGGGCGCACGCGGCAAGGACATCCTCCGACAATTCCTCGGAGAGGCGGTGGTGCTGTCGGTCGCGGGGGGCCTCCTCGGCATCACCGCCGGGGTGGTGACCGCACGCTGGCTCACCGCGGCGTTCCACTGGCCGGTGGCGTTCCGCTGGGACGTGATGATCCTCGCGGTCGTCTTCAGCGGGGCGGTGGGCGTGGTGTTCGGCCTCTATCCAGCGCGAAAGGCGAGCCGGCTCGACCCCATCGAGGCACTTCGCTACGAGTGAGCCCGGGACCGCCCCCGGAGGACGCGAAACCGCTTCAGGGGCCCTCGGGAGCCGCTCCGCGCCCAAGTGCCCGTGCTCAGGGCAGTGGAGGCCTCCGCTCCGCAGTCGTTGCGTTCGCCCGGGGCCCGACGCGCAGCGCATGCGCCCGGTGAAGGGCGTCAGCGCCGGGGGGAGGGAGTGGCTCGACCCTTGCTCCACCCCGCGATCGGCTCGGGATCGGAGGACGCCCAGCATGCACCAAGGCCGGCGGATCGAGGTCGTAGGCACGGTACAAGGTGTCGGCTTCCGCCCCTGGGTGTACCGCGTCGCGAAGGAGCTCGGGATCGGCGGTCAGGTCCGGAACGACGCCGGCGGGGTCACGGTGGAGGCGTTCGGCGAGCCCTCGGCACTCGATGGTCTGGTGCACGCGCTCCGGTCGAGACACCCGGTGGCGGCGGAGATCCGCTCGCTGCAGTGGGAGGAGATCCCGGCCCGCGAGGTCGACGACTTCGTCATCGCTCCCAGTGTCCCGGGCACCGGCCGGCGGGTGTCGATTCCCGCGGACCTCGCGACCTGCCCGGCGTGCGTGGCGGAGATCCTCGACCCGGGCGACCGGCGCTACCGCTACGCGTTCACCAACTGCACCGACTGCGGGCCGCGCTTCACCATCGCCAGGGACGCCCCCTACGACCGGCCCGTCACCTCGATGGCTGGGTTCGCCATGTGCGAGGCCTGCCAGCGCGAGTACGACGACCCCGACGACCGCCGCTTCCACGCCCAGCCCAACGCCTGTCCGCGCTGCGGCCCCCGGCTGCGCCTGCTCGACTCGGCCGGGAAGGACCTGACGTCCCCGGACCCGCTCCGCGAGGTCGCCTCGGCGCTGCGCGCGGGGAACATCGTCGCGGTGAAGGGCCTCGGCGGCTACCACCTGGCCTGTGACGCCACCTCGTCCGAGGCGGTGCAGCTGCTCCGCGACCGGATGCGCCGCGACGCCAAGCCCTTCGCGGTGATGGTGCGCGACACCCGGGAGGCCCGGAAGCTGGCCAGCCTCTCCGACGCCGAGGCGACGCTGCTCGAGTCCCTGGAGCGGCCCATCGTGCTGACCCAGAAGAGGCGGCTCGGGCTGCCGGTGGCGCCGGAGGTTGCGCCGGACAACCCGCTCATCGGCCTGATGCTCCCCTACACGCCGCTCCACCATCTGCTGCTCGCCGAGGTGGACCGGCCGCTGGTGATGACCTCGGGGAACTACTCCGATGAGCCGATCGTCTTCGAGGAGCCCGAGGCTCTCGGCAAGCTGCGCGACATCGCCGACCTCTTCCTGACCCACGACCGGCCGATCGTCACCCGCTGCGACGACTCTGTGGCCAGGGTGGTGGCGGGTGCCCCGGTGCTGCTCCGCCGCTCGCGGGGGTTCGTGCCCCGGCCCATCCAGCTCGCCCGCCCGGTGGCCCGCCCGGTGCTGGCCTGCGGCGCGCAGCTGAAGAACACCTTCTGCCTCGCGGCGGGCGACGTCGCGGTGCTCGGGCCCCACGTGGGAGACCTCGACCAGCTCGAGGTCCACCGCTCCTACGAGGAGTCGATCGATCGGATGCAGCGGTTCCTCGGCTGCCGGCCCGAGGTGGTCGCCTACGACCTGCACCCGGACTACGCGTCGACGCGGTACGCGCTCGACCGGCCCGAGACGGTGAAGGTGGCCGTGCAGCACCACCACGCGCACGTGGCCAGCGCGCTCGCCGATCACGGCCTGGACGGCCCGGTCATCGGCGTCGCGTTCGACGGTACCGGCTACGGGACGGACGGCAGCGCGTGGGGAGGGGAATTCCTCGTCGCCTCGGCCACTGCCTTCCAGCGGGTCGCGACGCTGCATCCGATCGCCCTGGCCGGAGGCGAGCGCGCCATCCGCGAGCCGTGGCGCATCGGGCTCGCGCTCCTCCTCGACGCGTACGACGGGGACCCGCCCGGGCTCTGGAACTTCCCGGCCATCCCCGAGGACGCGGCGGTGCTGGTCCGCCAGGCGCTCACCCTGGGGATCAACGCGCCCAAGGCCCACGGGATGGGACGGCTCTTCGACGGGGTCGGTGCGCTGGTGCTCGGCCTGGGCAAGGCCCGGTACGAGGGCGAGGTGGCGCTGGCCTGGAACCTGGCGGCGTCGCCCGAGTCGCACGGGCGCTACCCCTTCGGGATCGACACCCGCGGCTCGCTGCTGGAGCTGGACCTCCGGCCGATGGTGCGGGCCCTGATCGAGGAGCACCTGGTGGGCGTGCCCGCCGCCCGGCTCGCCGCGAAGTTCCACGAGACCGTGGCGCACGCGAGCGCGGCCCTGGTGGGCCTGATCCGCGAGCGGGTGGGACATCTTCCGGTCATGCTGACCGGCGGCTGCTTCCAGAACGCCCGCCTGGCCGAGGGCCTGAAGGCGGCGCTGGAACCGGAGTGCGAGGTCTACCTCCACCGGCAGGTCCCGCCGGGAGACGGGGGCATCGCGCTCGGCCAGATGCTCGTGGCCGACGCAACCACCCGCGGCTGACCGAAGGCCCACGAAAGGCGAACGAACCCATGTGTCTCGGCGTTCCAGGAAGAGTGATCGAGGTCGACGGGCTCGTGGCCACGGTCGATTTCTGGGGCCTGAGGAAGCAGGTCCGGCTGGACGTGGTGGACGTGCCGGTGGTGCCCGGTGACTACGTGCTGAACCACGTGGGCTTCGCCATCCGCCGCATCCCCGCCAGCGAGGCCGAGGACACCCTCGCCCTGTACTCCGAGCTGCTGGCGAAGGAGACCCCGGGCGACCTGATGGCCGCGGATGTCCGCGGCGAGCTCGACGCCGCGCACCGGAGGAAGCCGTGAGCACCGCGGCCAGCGACGCCGCACAGCTCAAGTTCCGCGATCCCACCGCCGCCCGGGCGCTCGGGGCGGCGATCGAGAGGGTCACCCGGGAGATCGGACGGGATCCGGTCTCGGTGATGCACGTGTGCGGGAGCCACGAGCAGGCCATCGCCCGGTTCGGGCTGCGCGCGGCCTTCCCGCCGGCGCTCGACGTCATCATGGGCCCGGGCTGCCCGGTGTGCATCACCGACGTGCCGGAGGTGGACGAGGGCGTGGCCCTGGCTCGGCAGGGCGTCCGGGTGGCCACCTACGGGGACATGCTCCGGGTGCCGGGCTCGGCGGGCTCGCTGGCCGACGCCCGGGCCGCCGGGGCGCGGGTCGACATCGTCTACGGCGTCTCGCAGGCCGTCGAGCTCGCCAGGCAGACCGACGAGGAGGTGGTGTTCTTCGCCACCGGCTTCGAGACCACCGCGGTGGCGACCGCGGCGGAGATCCTCCGCGGACCACCGAAGAACTTCTCGGTCCTCTCGGCGCACAAGTACATCCCCCCGGTGATGGAGATCGTCGCCGAGATGCCGGGCAGTCGCGTGGAGGGGTTCCTCGCCGCCGGCCATGCGGCGACCATCACCGGCTCGGCGGTCTTCGAGCCCTTCGTCGAGCGGCACCGGCTTCCGGTGGTGGTGGCCGGCTTCGAGCCGCTGGACATCCTCGCCGGGCTGCTGAAGCTGGTGGAGCTGATCCGGGACGGGACCCCGCGGGTGGAGAACCTCTATCCACGGTGCGTGAGCCGGGAGGGGAACCTCGCCGCGCAGGAGCAGCTGTGGAAGGTGTTCCGCCCCCTGGGGGGTCGCTGGCGGGGCATTGCCCATGTGCCGAACGGAAACCTCCGGCTTCAGGATGCGTGGGCGCACCTGGACGCGCGCCGCCGCTTCGACATCGACGTGAAGGCGCTCTGGGACTTTGCCGCGCCGTCGCTGGTCCAGCAGTGCATCTGCGGAGAGATCATGTCCGGGAGGCAGTCGCCCACCTCGTGCAAGCTCTTCGGCAAGGAGTGCCAGCCCGAGACGCCGGTGGGGGCGTGCATGGTCTCCAGCGAGGGCACCTGTCGGATCTGGCATCAGTACGGCGGACATCCCCAGCTCCGGGGGGTCGGCGCGGAGGTCACCTCATGAGGCCCGCGCTTCCGCTGGGAACGACGGTGAGCCTCAAGCACGGGGCCGGCGGCCGGGCGATGCGGGCGCTCATCGAGCAGCTCTTCGCCGAGGGCGCCCAGCAGCCGCCGGGCTCGGTGGGGCTCGCCGAGATGGACGACGGCGCCGCCTTCCCGATCAAGGACGGCTGGCTGGTGCTCACCACCGACTCGCACGTGGTGGCCCCGCGCTTCTTTCCCGGCGGTGACGTGGGCCGGCTGTCCATCTGCGGCACGGTGAACGACCTGGCGATGATGGGAGCCACCGAGGTGCTGGGGCTCACCTGCGCGGTGGTCATCGAGGACGGCTTCCCCATCGAGGAGCTGCAGCGGATCCACGCCTCGATGCGCGACGCCTCGCGCGAGGCCAGTGCGCCGGTGGTGACCGGCGACACCAAGGTGATGGGTCGCGGCGAGCTGGACGGCCTGGTGCTCAACACCACCGGCGTCGCGATCACCGGGCGCCTGGTGCGGGACAACGGGCTCCGGCCCGGGGACCGGATCGTGGTGACCGGCACCATGGGTGACCATGGCTTCGCGGTGCTCACCGCGCGACAGAAGCTCGAGCTGCAGGGAAACCTCCGGTCCGACGTGGCCCCGCTGAACGGGCTGATCCGCCAGGTGCTCCGTGCCGCCGGGGACGGGGTGGTGGCGATGAAGGACCCCACCCGGGGCGGGCTCGCGAGCGCGCTGCACGAGATGGCGGAGAAGAGCGGGGTGGGCGTCCTGCTCACGGAGCAGGCGGTTCCGCTCTCGGACGAGGTGCGCGCCGCCTCGGAGATCCTGGGGATCGACCCGCTGCACGTGGCCAACGAGGGGAAGGCGGTGCTGGGCGTCCGCCCCGAGTCGCTGGACCGGGTGCTGGCCGCGCTCGACGCGCACCCGCTCGGTCGCCGTGCGGCGGTGGTGGGCACCTGCATCGCCGAGCAGAAGGGACGCATCGTTCTCGACACCGGCCTGGGCAGGCGGCTCCTCGCCGAGCCCGAGGGCGAGCCGATGCCGCGCATCTGCTGAGCGTGCACGTGGGCGCCCCGACGCACATCCGGACGCAGATCGACCGCGGCGTGGGCACCCTGGTCATCGACCGGCCGCAACGCTTCAACTCCCTCGACGTCTCCACCGCGCGGGATCTCCGCAAGGCCGGCCTGCAGCTGGCGCGCGACCCGGCGGTGCGGGTGGTGGTCCTGCGAGGCGCGCCGGGGATCTTCTGCAGCGGCGCGGACCTCAAGTACATCCGCGCCGGTGGGGATCCGGCCGACCTCGGCTACCTCACCCCCGGCGCGCGCCCGGTGCCGCTCGGGCCCGGGGAGATCTTCAAGCAGATCCTCGAGTACCTCCACGCCACCATCTCCGAGATCCGGCGTGCCCCCAAGCCGTTCATCGCCGCGGTGGACGGGGCCTGCGCCGCCGGCGGGCTCGGGCTCGCCATGGCCTGTGACCTGGTCTTCGCCTCCGAGCGGGCCACCTTCGAGTGGGCCTACGCCAAGACCGGGCTCTCGGGGGCGGAGAGCTCGACGTTCTTCATCCCCCGGCTGGCGGGGCTGCGCTTCGCCGCCGAGATGCTGCTGCTCAATCCTCGGCTCGACGCCGTGGCGGCGCGGGACGCGGGACTGGTGAACCGTGTCTTCCCGGTCGAGGGATTCGACGGGGAGGTGGAGGCCCTGGCCCGTCGCATCGCCGCCGGCCCCGTCGCCGCCCACGCCGCCGCCAAGCAGCTGTTCAACGAGGCGCTGGGGGTGGACCGGCTCGATCACCATCTCGACCGCGAGCTCGAGGCGCTGGTCCGGAGCGCCGACTCTCCTGAGTTCACCGAGGGGGTCGACGCCTTCTTCGCTCGCCGGCAGCCGCGGTTTCCGGGAGCGGAGTAGCGGGCCTTACTCGAGGGTCCGGCTCTTGCTTTCGTGAATCGAAGCCACGGGGACCCCGTGAAACCGCGAATTCGTTCTGCATTCCGCGCAGCGATTGCGTTCCTCTCCGGCCGCTACGCAGGTCCTGCCCGCTTCAACGTTCACCGTCGGCGCAAGCAAGGAGGCGTGCGTCTTGCACGCCCCACCTGCGCCGCGGCGTCGCGCCCTGTCCTGTGAACGCTGGCCGTACGCCCGCAGACGGAGGTTGGTCATGGGGAGTCGCGAAGGCTGGCTGGGCGGGGAGCTGAAACGCCGGGGAGTGAGCCGGCGGGAACTGCTCCTCTTCTGCGCCGGGGTGGCGGGCATGTTCGGTCTCCCGGCATCCGCGGCGACGCAGATCGCCAACGCGCTCACCAAGGCCAAGAAGCCGATCCTGGTGTGGCTCGAGTTCCAGGACTGCTGCGGGAACACCGAGTCCTTCCTGCGCTCGAGCGCGCCGACGGTGGCGGAGATCGTCCTCGATCTCCTGAGCGTCGACTACCACGAGACGCTCATGGCAGCGGCCGGCTTCCAGGCCGAGGAGGCGCTCAACGGCGTGGTGAAGAACAACCCCGGCGCATTCATCGCGGTGGTGGAGGGCAGCATCCCCACCGGAGCCGACGGGGCCTACTGCACCATCGGCGGCCGCTCGGCGCTGGACATCGCCCGGGACGTCTGCGGCAAGGCGGCGGCCACCATCGCCGCCGGGACCTGCGCCACCTACGGCGGGCTCCCGGCCGCGTCGCCGAACCCCACCGGCGCTCTCGGTGTCGCCGACGCGGTCCCCGGGGTGAAGAACCTCATCAACCTCTCGGCCTGCCCGATGAACGCCGCGAACCTGACGGCGCTCCTCACCTACTACATGACCTTCAAGCACTGGCCGCCGCTCGACAGCTTCCGGCGGCCACTGTTCGCCTACGGCAAGACCATCCACGACAACTGCGAGCGCCGGGCGCATTTCGACGCGGGCCAGTACGTGGAGATGTGGGGAGACGAGGCCCATCGCTCGGGCGCCTGTCTCTACAAGATGGGCTGCAAGGGCCCGGTCACCTACCAGAACTGCCCCACGGTTCGCTGGAACGACGGGACCAACTGGCCCATCGGCTGCGGCCACCCGTGCATCGGCTGCGCCGAGCCGGACTTCTGGGACAAGATGACGCCTTTCTACAAGCACCTCCCGTCGGTGGCCGGCTTCGGCGCCGGCACGAACGTGGACACGGTCGGCGCCTGGCTCACCGTGGGTACCGCCGCGGCGTACGCCGCACACGGCGTGGTCAAGGGGCTACAGAACTCCGGGAAGAAGCACGAGAACGGTGCCGGTCCTCCCGGTGACAAGGGCCCGGCTGGCAAGGCAGAGGTCCAGTCATGAGTCACGTCGTCGTTGATCCGGTGACCCGGATCGAAGGGCATCTCAGGATCGAGGCAGAGGTCGATGGCGGTCAGGTGCAGGACGCCTGGTCGTCGAGCACGATGTTCAGGGGACTCGAGCTCATCCTCAAGGGTCGAGATCCACGCGACGCCTGGGCCTTCGCCCAGCGCATCTGCGGCGTGTGCACCACGGTGCACGCGATCGCCTCGGTGCGGTCGGTGGAGAACGCGATCGGGGCCAAGCCTCCGCCCAACGCCCGGGTGCTGCGGAACATGATCATGGCCGCGCAGTGCATCCAGGACCACGTCATCCACTTCTACCATCTGCACGCGCTGGACTGGGTGGACGTGGTCTCGGCGCTCAAGGCGGATCCGGAGAAGACGTCCGCGCTGGCGCAGTCCATCTCCGACTGGCCGCTCTCGAGCACCAAGTACTTCGCCGGCGTGAAGACGCGACTGAAGGACTTCGTGGACCGCGGGCAGCTCGGCCCCTTCGCCAACGCCTACTGGGGTCACCCCGCCTACAAGCTCCCGCCCGAGGCAAACCTCATGGCGGTGGCGCACTACCTGGAGGCGCTGGAGTGGCAGCGTCAGTTCATCAAGATCCACGCCATCCTCGGCGGCAAGAATCCCCACCTCCAGTCGTTCCTGGTGGGCGGCATGGCCACGCCGGTGGACCCGGACAGGCAGGCCTCGCTCAACATGGGGTCAGTGGCGCAGATCAAGGAGCTGACCGCGCGGGCGAGGGAGTTCGTCACCAAGGTCTACCTGCCCGACGTTCTCGCCGTGGCGAGCTTCTACAAGGACTGGGCAGCGATCGGCAGCGGGGTCGGCAACTACATGGTGTACGGCGAGTACCCGGAGACGGACGACGAGAAGCCGCCCCTCTTCATTCCGTCCGGCATCATCCGCAACAGGAACCTGGGCAAGGTCGAGGCGCTCGACGCCAGCAAGATCACCGAGTCGGTGAAGCACAGCTGGTACGACGACGCGTCCGGCGGCGGCAAGCCGCTCCACCCGCGCGACGGGGAGACGAGGCCCAAGTACACCGGACCCAAGCCCCCGTACGAGCGGCTGGACACCGCCGCCAAGTACAGCTGGCTGAAGTCGCCCCGCTACGACGGCGAGCCGATGGAGGTCGGGCCGCTGGCAAGGATGCTGGTGTCGTACGGCTCCGGCCACAAGCGGGTGCAGGAGCTGGTGGGCGTGGTGCTGAAGTCGCTCGGGGTGGGGCCAGAGGCTCTCTTCTCGACGCTCGGACGCATCGCCGCCCGCTGCGTGGAGACGGTGCTCCTGGTGGAGAAGATCGACACCTGGGTCGACGCCCTCGCGGCCAACATGGACAAGGGTGACCTCCGCATCCACGACACCGGAAAGTGGGATCCCTCGTCCTGGCCGAAGGAGTGCTTCGGGGCCGGGTTCCACGAGGCGCCCCGCGGCTCGCTCGGCCACTGGGTGCACATCAAGGACGGGGTGATCGCCAACTACCAGTGCATCGTCCCGAGCACCTGGAACGCCGGTCCGCGTGACGGCGGCGAGAAGCGCGGACCGTACGAGGCCGCGTTGCTCAAGACGCCGGTCTTCGACCCCAAGCAGCCGCTGGAGATCCTCCGCACGGTCCACTCCTTCGATCCCTGCATGGCCTGCGGGGTCCACGTGGTGGACATCGAACGGAGGGAGCTGGCGCGCGTGAGGACGCCATGAGAGCGATGGCCGCCCATCCGCCGGACGAGCTCGCGCACCCGGCGGTGAAGGGCACGCGGGTCCGGGTCTACGTCTGGGACCTGGTGGTGCGGAATGTGCATTGGGTCATCGCCCTGGCGATGGCCATCCTCATCGCCACCGGCCTGTACATCGCCCATCCCTTCGGGATCTCGGGGGGGACACCCAGCCCGCATTTCCGGATGGGCTGGGTGCGGGTGATCCACTTCTACGCCGCCATCTTCTTCACCCTGTCGGTGCTGGTGCGGATCATCTGGTTCTTCGCCTCGCCGTCGCTCTACGCGCGATGGAAGCAGTTCATCCCCGTGCAGCGGTACCGCCGGCGCGAGCTGCTCAACTCGCTGAAGTTCTACAGCTTCATCCGTCCCCGGCCGCCCGACCTCATCGGGCACAATCCGCTGGCGGGCCTGTCGTACCTGGGCGTCTTCGTCCTCTACCTGGTGATGATCACCAGCGGGCTGGCGATGTACGCAGCCGACGCACTGCCCGGCGCGTACATGAAGACCTTCCAGTTCCTGATCCCCATCTACGGAGGTCTTCAGACTGCGAGGTTCATCCACCACCTGGTCATGTGGGTTCTGATCCTCTTCGTCACCTTGCACGTGTACGCCAACGCGCTCACCTCGGCGCTGGAGGAGAACGGCGAGGTGGACTCCATCTTCTCCGGCTACAAGTTCGTGCACCGAGGGGACGTGGAGAAGGAGCTGGTGGACGAGGCGGCCGAGAAGGCGGGAAGGCGCCGTGGCTGATCCGCTGCTCGTGCTCGGCCTCGGCAACCCGCTCTGTCAGGACGACGGGGTGGGAGTCATGGCGGTGGCCAGGATCCTCGAGACGTGGAGCCCAGGGCCCGGCGTGAAGGTCATGGAGGGTGGCACGCTCGGGCTCTGGTTGCTCCCGCTGCTCGAGTCGTACCGGACGGTGGTCCTGGTGGACGCCATCCGGGCCGACGGAGAGCCGGGGACGCAGGTGCGCATCGAGGGCGAGGAGGTGGCCCGGGCGGCGGCGCATCGCCTCTCGGTTCACCAGGTGGGGGTCGGCGACCTGATGGACGCTGCGCAGCTCCGGGGGACCCTGCCCCCCACGCTGATCCTCATCGGGGTGGTGCCGGAGGCGGTCTCGCTCGGACTCGGGCTCACCCCGCGCGTGGAGCGGGCGCTGCCGCTCTTGATCGAACGGGTGGTCGAGGCGTGCGCCGAGCTCGGGCATCCGCTCCGGCCGAGGATGGACGATGAGATCCTGGTGGGCGCTGACGATGGCCTGCGCCGGGTCCTGGGCATGCCTCTCGAGGTGCGCTGAGGAGGCCCCGGCGGCCGTTCCCCAGGAGCGGCTCCGGACGGCAGCGGTGCGGGCGAGGGGAGCGGAGCTCTACCGGGAGAACTGCGTGCTCTGCCACGGCGAGAACGCCGACGGCCGCGGCGCGCGGAGCATGGGCCTGGACCGGACCCCGGCGAACTTCACCGATCCGCTGTGGAGCCAGCCGGAGAGCGCGGCGCGCGCCTTCCAGGCCATCACCAAGGGCGTGCCGGGTACGCCCATGCCCGCATGGGGCACGGCGCTGAGCACCGACGACCGGTGGGCGCTGGTGGCCTTCATCACCTCGGTGAGCGAGCGCACCCCGGCGAACCCCACGAAGCGCTGATCTCCGCGCGTCAGCTGCCGCGGAGCTGCGCCAGGACGTCGGGCAGCTTCACCTGCTGCGCGAGCGAGGTGATCTGCCCCTGCACTTGCGGCAACAGCGCCTGCGCCTCGCCCTGGAAGCGGGTGAAGAGTGCGCGGAGATCCTCGGGCGAGAGCTTGCGGCCCTGGGAGTAGTACTGCTTGGCCGCGTGCCCCAGCGCGTAGGTGGCAGCGAAGGTCACCGCCGCGCCGGCGGCGACGCCGGTCGCCCCGCCGAGGAGGCTTCCGAGGATTCCCGACGCCACGCCGCCCAGCACCTTGCGGACCATCCCCTCGACCATCTGCGCCGCGGCGCCGAGCCCGAACGTGCCGACCAGATCCTTCACCTGGTTGGCGTCGAGCTGCTGGCCGTAACGCTGGCCCACCTCGTAGACCAGCTTCAGCTGCAGCGGGAGGATGGCCACGTTCGCCAGCCGATCGGGGAGGAGCTCCAGCGCGCCGGTGAGCATCGCCTGCTGGAGGATGCGCTGGTCGAGCGCGGCGTCGGTCGTGCTGGCCGCCGCCGGGAGACTCCCCGCGATGGGCGCTGCGCTGAGGAGCCGGAGCTGGTCCTCGAACTCGTGGGTCGCGGCAGGTGCGAGCCCGAGCGCCCCGTGCAACGCGCTGAGCAAGGTCTGCTCGGGCGAGTTCGGCGCGCCATCCACCGTGCAGATCGCGAGCGCGATCTCGTACGCCGTCCTCCTCGCCTCGGCGTCGGAGAGCGAGGCCGCGAGCACGCCGATGCCCTGGCGCGCCGCCTGCGGCTGATCGAGAGCGATGGTCGCCGAGGGAACTCCGAGCCGCGTGGCCACGCTGGCGAGCTCCCGCTGCTCGTCGGCGGAGATCTCTCCGTCGGCCATGGCTGCCATGAGCGCGATCTGGGTGATGCGAGAAGCGTCGTCGGTGTTCATGGGGCGCCTTCTACCGGAACCGGCCGGGCGCCGGCGAGCCAGGGCAGGGGACATTCCGGCGCCGCTGTCCACTCCCGACGCACGCGCTGCGCCCGAGGCACGACCCGTCCGAGGCATGCACCGGCCCTGCTCTTGCAGCGCTCCTGCACTGCTCCAGGGGCGGGGAAGGCGAGGTGGCGGATGGGATCCGTCGCGCAGATTCACTCTGTGAAGGGGTCGGCAGACCGGCTGGACTCTGCCTCCCGGCGCCTCGTCCGCACGCTCGCCGCGCGAGGGATCGACGACGCGAGCCTCCGCGCTTTCGGCGAGGTTCCGCGACACCGGTTCGTGCCGGCGGCGATGGCCGAGTTCGCCTACCAGGACATCCCGCTCCCCATCGCCGAGGGGCAGACCATCTCCCAGCCGTACGTCGTGGCCTGGATGATCCGGGCCGCCGGGGTGAAGCCGGGGCAGCGCGTGCTCGAGGTCGGCACCGGCTCGGGTTACGCCGCCGCCATCGCCTCCCGCATTGCGGCGGAGGTGTACTCGGTCGAGCGTCACCGCGCCCTGGCCGAGGGTGCCCGGGTGCTGCTGGCTTCCCTGGGATACGACAACGTGCACGTGCTCCACGCCGACGGGACGCGCGGGTGGTCCGAGCACGCGCCCTACGATGCCATCCTGGTCGCCGCGGGCGGGCCGTCGGTCCCCGCGGCGCTCCTCGATCAGCTCGCCCCGGGCGGCGCCCTGGTGATGCCGGTGGGACCGGCGGACGAGCAGACCCTGGTCCGGGTGCGGCGGGACGAACGGGGCGGGCTCGCGCGAGAGGAGCTGGGCGACGTCCGCTTCGTCCCGCTGGTCGGGGAGCACGGATGGTCCCCCACGTCGCGGGCCTCGGACGCCGCCGTCGTGGCCCTGATGGGCGAGTGCGTGCAGCCCTTCGAGAACGTGGAGCTGGCCGAGCTCGACGCGCTCCTCGAACGCATCGGGACGGCGCGGGTGGTGCTGCTCGGTGAGGCGACCCACGGGACGCACGAGTTCTACCGGATGCGCGCCCGCATCAGCCGGGCGCTCATCGAGCGGCATGGCTTCCAGGCGGTGGCCATCGAGGGCGACTGGCCGGACGCAGCCCGGGTGAATCGCTACGCGCGCCACCTCCCGCCGGCCTCGGTGCCCTGGAGGCCGTTCTCGCGATTTCCGACCTGGATGTGGCGCAACGAGGACGTGCGCCTGTTCGCGGAGTGGCTACGGGTGCACAACGGGAAGATGGATCCGGAGCGACCGACCGGCTTCTACGGCCTCGACCTGTACAGCCTCTTCACCTCCGCCGACGCGGTGCTCCGCTACCTGGACCAGGAGGACCCGGAGGCGGCGCTGGTGGCCCGCGCGCGGTACGGTCTGCTGACCCCGTGGCAGACGGACCCCGTCGCCTACGGACGCGCGGTGGCCGCAGGACGCTTCGAGAGTTGCGAGGCGAAGGTGGCGCAGGTGCTGGTGGACCTCCTCGCGCGGCGGCTCGACCACGCAGCGCAGGATGGGGAGCGCTTCCTCGACGCCGCCGAGAACGCGCGGGTGGTGGCGGACGCGGAGGCCTACTACCGCGCGATGTACCGGGGCAACGTTGCGTCCTGGAACCTGCGGGACCGGCACATGGCGGACACGCTCGGCGCGCTGCTCGAATTCCTCGGCCCCGACGCGAAGGTGGTGGTGTGGGCCCACAACTCGCACGTGGGGGATGCGACGGCCACCGAGATGGGGGCGGAGGGGGAGCACACGCTCGGCCAGCTCTGTCGGGCGGGCCTCGGCCCGGACGCCGTCCGGCTCATCGGCTTCGGCACCGATCACGGGACGGTGATCGCCGCCTCCAACTGGGGGGAGCCGCACGAGGTGAAGCGGGTGCGTCCGGCCGACCCTCGGAGCTACGAGGGCCTGTGCCACCGGGCACAGATCCCCGGGTTCGTCCTCCCGCTCCGCCAGGCCCGGCGCGAGGTGCTCCGCGACGAGCTGACCGCGCCCCGGCTCGAGCGGGCCATCGGCGTCATCTACCGGCCGGAGACCGAGCTGCAGAGCCACTACTTCCGGGCCAGCCTCCCCCGCCAGTTCGACGAGTGGATCTGGTTCGACCGGACGACTGCGCTCCGGCCGCTCGGGAGCGGACGGAGCGAGCCGGGGTTGCCCGAGACGTACCCCTTTGCGCTGTAGAGCCCAGCCGCGCTCAGAGGAGACGGCGGGTCGGATTCGGCCGGCCCTCGGCGAATCGGGCGGGCCGGAGCGCCTGGACGTCGAGCGCCGGCGCACGCCCGGTGAGCATCTCCGCCGCGAGCTGTCCCAGCGCCGGGGCATGCATCACCCCGTGCCCCGAGGAGCCGTTCACCAGGAAGAGCTGCTCGAGCCCGGGCGCAGGACCGAGGAGCGCGTGCTCGTCGGGAGACATCTCGTAGAGCCCGGCATAGGTCGACTCGACCGGCACCGCGGCGAGCGCGGGAACCCGGGCGCGGGCCGCGGCGACGACCGCGCGGGTCCAGTCCGGGTCGACCGACACGTCGAACGCGTCGTCCGCGGCGTCGCTCGGCCAGAGGAGGAGCACCCGCCCGTCCCGCACGCGGAGATGGAACCCATCGGGGAAGATGAGCATCGGCATCGACGCCGGGAGCGCGTCGGTCGGTGCCGTCACCGCCACCTGGCGCCGGAGCGGTGTGACCGGCACGTCGATTCCCGCCATCGCCCCGACCTTCCCGGCCCATGCCCCCGCCGCGTTGACCACCACCCCGGCCACGTGGGTCCCGGCGGAGGTCCGCACCCGCAGCCCCCCGGCGGCGGCCTGCTCGAACCCGAGCACCTCCGCCTCGAGCCGATCGACCCCTGCGCGCAGCGCCGCCTCCAGGTAGCCGCGGCGGATCTCCATCGGCCGCATGAAGCCGTCGCGGGGGGAGAAGCTCCCGGCGAGGATGCCCTCGGCGCGGATCCACGGCGCGAGCCGGCCAATCTCCTCCGGAGTCACCAGCCGCGCGTCCTCGCAGCCGGCCGCCCGCTGCACCTCGAGCGCGGTGGCGAGCCGCTCTCGCTGGGCTTCCTCCCCCGCGAGGAAGAGATAGCCCGCGGGGAGGAACCCCGGGTCCACGCCGGTCTCCTCTTGAAGCGTCTCCAGCTTTCGCCGCGACAGCAGCGACAGCCGGACGTTCACCTCGGTGGCGAACTGCGCCCGGAAGCCGCCGGTCGCGCGCTCGGTGCTCCCGCCGCCCCGATCCACCACCAGGATGCGCCTCCGGCCTGCCCGTGCGAGGTGGTGGGCGACGCTCCAGCCCATCACGCCCCCGCCCACGACGAGGATGTCCCAGCTCACCGCGCGTAGACCGCGTCGGGGTTCCGGAAGGCCTTCAGCTCCAGCGCGTTGCCGCTCGGATCCAGCAGGAACATGGTGGCCTGCTCCGCAGGCATTCCCACGTAGCGCACCGAGGGGGGGATGACGAAGCGCACGCTGGCCGACTCCAGTCGCCGCGCGAGCACCTCGAACTGCTCCCAGCCGAGCAGGGCGCCGGCATGCGGGATGGGCACCTCCACCCCGTCCACGTGTCCGAAGGCGCCCGGAGGCGAGACCTGGCCGAGATGGGCGGAGATCTGGTTCCCGAAGAAATCGAAGTCCACCCAGGTCTCGGTGGAGCGGCCCTCGGTGCAGCCGAGGAGCCCGGCGTAGAACGCCCGGGTCGAGGCGAGATCCTTCACCGGGAACGCGAAATGGAAGGGGAGCTTGCTCACGGGGAACGGCAGCAAACCTCCGGAGCGGTCGTCGTGCAATGCCGACGGTTCAGGCCTGCGCCTGGGCGGCGCGGGCCAGGAGCCCGAGCCGCACGTGCTCCTCGCGCTCGCGCTCGTCCAGCGCCGAGCGGACACGGGCGGCCTGACGCCGGAGCCCGGGGGCCACGTGCCGCTCCAGCCGGTTCACCTGGCGAGTTGTCTGGGAGAGCGCCTCCCCGAGCCGCCGGAGGAGCATCTCCCGCGGCGCCGCCCGGACGAGCAGGTCGGTGAGGCGCTCGAACGCCTCCGCCGCCTCCACCGCCGCCGGCACCGAGCCCGGCGGAAGCCCGCGGGCGGCCAGCGTCCGGACGATGGGTCCCCTCGCCTCGAGGTCCGCCACCGGGACGCCCCACACCACGCGCGCCGTGACCCGGACCGAGAGCTCACGTGAGGGCCAGGACAGGCCAGTGAGCCCGGCCGCCCCCTCGGCCGCCAGCGCCTCGAGGTACAGCGGCCAGGCCGCCCGGGCCTGGGCGTCGATCTGCTCGCGGGTATCCAGCGCCGACCGCGCGAGCGAGAACAGCTCGGCCACCAGCGCCTCGCGCTTCCGCCGCAAGAGCGATGTGCCTCGCGACAGCCGTTCCAGGCGCCGCGTTGCCCGGAGCAGCCCGAGCCGGGTCGCTGGCAGCCGCGCCTCGCTCACCGCGGCGCTCCGGTGCCGAAGCGCCGCGTCCAGGTGGCCTCGCGGATGCGCGCCAGGTCCTCGCGGGGAAAGCCCTCCATCAGCGACCAGCCTGCCTCGAGCGTCTCGGACAGGCTGCGCCGGGCCCGTCCCTGGCCCACGAGGGTGCGCTCGAAGCGGTCCACGAAGGTGAGGGCGCGGCGGTCGGCCGGGAGCAGCCCGCTCTCGCCGACGATGGTGGCCATCAGCCGCGCCTCGGTGCCCCGGGCGTACAGGGCATACAGCTGGTCCGCCCACTCGCGGTGCTCGGGAGCGCTCCGTCCCTGGCCGATGCCGGCGTTCATCAGCCGCGACAGGGAGGGCAGCACGTCGATGGGTGGGAACACGCCGCGGCGGTGCAGGTCGCGGCCCAGCACCACCTGACCCTCGGTGATGTAGCCGGTCAGGTCGGGGATGGGGTGGGTCAGGTCGTCGTCCGGCATGGTGAGCACCGGGAGCTGCGTGACCGAGCCGGTCCGGCCTCGCACCAGCCCCGCACGCTCGAAGAGCGAGGCGAGGTCGGTGTACATGTACCCGGGGTAGCCGCGGCGTCCGGGGATCTCCTGCCGCGCGGTGGCCAGCTCCCGGAGCGCCTCGCAGTAGCTCGTCACGTCCGCCATGACGACCAGCACGTGCAGCCCGTGCTCGTAGGCGAGGAACTCGGCCTCGGCGAGCGCGACCCGCGGCGCGAGCAGCCGCTCGATGGTGGGATCCCGGGCCTCGTTGAGGAACACCACCGTGCGCTCCAGGGCGCCGCTCGACTCGAAACGCTCCAGGAACTCGCTCGACTCACGGGCGGTGATGCCGATGCCTACGAAGACCACGGCGAAGGGCTCGCCCTTCGGCGCCCGGGCCCACTCCACGATGCGGGCCGCCAGCTCGAGCGCGGGCAGCCCCGGCCCGGAGAAGATGGGGAGCTTCTGCCCCCGGACCAGCGTGTTCATCCCGTCGATGGCCGACACGCCGGTCTCGATGAGCTCGGTGGGTGGGAGGCGGGCCGCGGGATTGAGGGGAGCGCCCCCGAGCGGCCGGAGCGCCTCGCCGACGGGCGGCGGGAGTCCGTCGAGCGGCGTCCCGAGTCCGCTGAGGACCCGGCCGAGGAGGTCGCGGCCCACCACCGCCCGCGCCACGTCGCCCTTGAAGTCGAGCCGGGCCGTCCCGGGGACGAGTCCCATTCCCTCCTCGAGCAGCTGCAGCACCGTGAGCCGCTCGCCCGCGTCGATGACCTGGGCCTGCCAGCTGCGGCCCTCGAGCGCGATCTCCACCTGCTCGCCGAGCCCCACCCGCCGCACGTGCTCCACGAAGACCAGCGGCCCGCGGATGCCGGCGGCTCCGGTGACGGTGCGCGGGAGCGCGCTCATGGCCTGGCCTCGTTCCCCGAGAGTCGTTCCAGCGCGCCCGTGGCCTCGGTCACCCGCGCGGTCAGCTCCTCGGGAGGCGCATCCCGGAGCGCCACCAGCGCGCGGCGGAGCGGACCGAGATCGAGCTCGGAGAGCGCGGTCCCGCCCTTGATCCGTGCGCTCACCCGATCCGCGGCGCCGCAGGCCAGCGATGCGAGCTGGAAGGTCTTCTCGGGCGAGCTCCGGGCGTCGTGCGGATGGTACGCGCTCTGGCCGAGCACCACCTCGCGGAGCAGCTGCGCCACCGCGAGCACCAGTCGATCGGCATCCTGGAGCGCCTCTGGGCCAATGAGCCCGGCGATCTCCCGGAGCTCCCGGTCGCGCTGGAGCAGCTCGAGCGTGCGGGCCCGGACCTCGGGCCAGCGGCCGTCCACCGTGCGGGCGAACCAGGGCGTCGTGAGGTCCGCGTGCAGGCTGTAGCTCGTCGCCCAGTCCACCGCGGGAAACTGGCGCTGGTGGGCCAGCTCCGCGTCGAGCGCCCAGAGCGTGCCTGCCACCCGCAGCGTGGCCTGGCTCACCGGCTCGGAGAGGTCTCCCCCGGGCGGCGACACCGCGCTGATGAGCGTCAGCGCTCCCTCGCGCTCGGGGCTGCCGGCGGCGCGCACCCGTCCCGCGCGCTCGTAGAACCGGGCCAGCCGGCTGGCGAGGTAGGTGGGGTAGCCCTCCTCGCCGGGCATCTCCTGAAGCCGGGCGCCGATCTCCCGGAGCGCCTCGGCCCACCGCGAGAGGCTGTCCGCCATCAGCGCCACGCGGAGCCCGAGGTCGCGGAAGTACTCGGCGATGGTGA
>JADGQZ010000025.1 GCA_017881345.1 Myxococcaceae bacterium
CTCGCTGGCCGGGCACCGGCCGTGGTCGGCGCCGAGGCTGCGGTCGACGAGCAGCGACGCGCTGCCGAATCGGTCTCGTCGATGGTCGCCAACCCCACGCTGACGGTCGAACCGGGCACCGCCAAGGACCCGCTCGACAACCAGTGGAAGTACTTCGGCGAATCCACGGTGATGCAGTCCTGGAACCTTTCCGGGCTCCCGGGCAACCGCAAGGCATCGCTTCGCGCCGAGGGCACGCTGCTCCTCGCCGAGGCCCGCGCAGCCGCGCTCTCCCACCGGCTCGCCGCGGCCCAGGCCTGGATGGAGCTGTGGGCCGCGCAGCGGTCGCTCGCCGACGCGTTGCAGGAGTCGGAGCTGGCCCAGGAGTTCTCGTCTCGGATGGCCAAGGCCGCCGCGGCCGCCGCCTTCACCCGGGCCGAGGCCGCCGACGCCGCCACCTACGCCGCCGAGGCCCATGTCCAGGCGATCGCGGCCGAGGGAGAGGTGGTGGATCGCGGCTTCCAGCTCGCCGTATCCATGGGGCAAGACGCCGAGCGGCCGCTGGTCGCCTCCGGGCCGCTTCCCTCGCCGCCCGCGCCGCAGCGGTCCGACTGGCCGGCGCTGCTCGAGGCCGCCGGCAAGCTCCCCTCGGTGGTCGCGCGCAAGCTCGCCGGCGACGCCGAGCGCGCCCGGGCGCTGGAGCTCCGCTCAGCCCGGGGGTGGGGACTGGGAACTGGCGTGAAGGGGACCCGCGATTATCTCGGCACCTGGGGCGTGCAGGCCGTCCTCGAGGTCACCGTGCCGGTGTTCGACCGAGGCGAACGCGAGGCCGCACCGCAGGCTGCCGCGGCAATGCGCTCGGACGGAGACCACCGCGAGGCCCTCGCCATCGCCGCCACCGAGCTCACCCGGGCGCTGCACGAGGTGGAACACACCGGCGAGGTGCTGGCCGCCGTCGAGCAGGAACTGCTCCCCGCTGCCGCAGAGAGCGCCCGGGTCCGGGAGGCCTCGATGCGCGCAGGCGAGACCACAGTGCTCGAGGTGCTGGTCGCCCGCCGGGCATGGGCCGCGGCGCGCGCCCGGCGCACCCGGGCGTTGGCCTCGCACGCCTGGGCACAGGTCAAGGTGTGGATGCTGCTCGCTGACCTGACGCTGGGAGGCACGAAGTGAAGAGATCCCCGAAGGCCACCGCTGCTCTGCTGAGGACGCTGCTCGTCGCGATCGCGGCGACCGGGCTCTCCGGCTGCGGGAAGCGCGGTCCTGCCGTCGAGGAGGAGCCGCCCATCCCCAGCGCGCGCACGCCGTGGGTCCTGGCCCGCTCCAGCGAGGGCGTTCCGCTGCTCGAGGCCCCGGCCCAGGTGCTGGCCTCTCCGGAGGGGCAGGCCGGCGTGGTCCCGCCCTACCGCGCCCGGGTGGTCCAGGTCCTGGTCCGCCCCGGCGAGCGCGTGACCCGGGGTCAGCCGCTGGTCGAGGTGGTGATGCCAGAGGTCTCCACCGCCGCTGGCGCTTACGCCGCGGCATCGACGCGGGTCGATGCCTACGGCCGGCGGAAGGCCCAGCTCGACGCGCTCAAGGCCGACGGGCTGGTTCGGCTGGTCGACGTGCTGGAGGCCGAGACCAAGCTCGCAGAAGCCCGCGCCGACCAGCAGTCGGCGGCGGCAACCCGACGCGTCGCCCAGATCGAGCCGGCCGAGGCCGCCGGCATCGTCTCCGGCAGGAAGCCGGTGTCCCTGCGCAGCCCCATCGCCGGCATGGTCACCGCGGTGGGCGTCGCGGTGGGCGACAGCCGGGAGCCCACCGGAGAACCGGTCGTCCGCGTGGCCGGGGAAGGCGACTCGCGCGTCGAGGCACGCTTCGCCCGGCCGGTGGATACCGAGAACGCCGTCTTCGAGTTGGTGACCTCGGCCGGAGGCCACCATCCCCTCACCTTCGTCGCCCGGGCACCGGTGACGGACCCGCGTGACGGCACCATCTCCGTCTGGCTGGTCCCCGAGAAGGGCACCCGGCTCCAGCCCGGCCTCACCGGCCGCGTGGTGGTGACCCTGCCCGGTGCCGCTCACGTCGCGGTGGTCCCGGCGCGCGCGGTGGGGCTCTCCTCGGGAAAGGCCTTCGTCGTGGCGCGGAGGAACGGCAAGCCGGAGCGCGTCCCGGTCGAGGTCATCGCCAGCTCCGGTGCCGAGGCTCTGGTGAAGGGAATCCAGGTCGGCGAGGAGGTGGCTGCCGATGCCGGGCTCGCCGAGGCGCCCCCCGTGGCAGTGCCGGCGCCGGAGCAGAAGCCTTGATCCAGGCCTTCGTCCGCTGGTCGGTCCGCCACCGCGTCCTGGTGGTCGGCACCACGCTGGCTCTGATGGTGGTGGGCGCCCTGGTGAGCGCCCTGCTCAAGTTCGACGCCCTCCCCGACACCACCAACAACCAGGTGCTCGTCCTCACCCGGGCCCCCGGTCTCACTCCCGAGGAGGTGGAGCGGCTGGTCAGCCGGCCGATCGAGGTGGGACTGGGAGGTCTGCCCGGACTGGTGGAGCAACGGAGTCTGTCGCGCTACGGCATCTCGTCGGTGACCGCCGTCTTCGAGGACGGCGTCGATGTCTACCGTGCCCGGCAGATGGTCCAGGAGCGGCTCACCGGTCTGTCCTTCCCCCCCGGCGTCACGCCGCCCGAGCTAGGGCCGGTCACCGGGGGTCTGGGCGAGATCTTCCACTTCACCCTCGACTCCCCTCGCCGAAGCTCCTCCGAGCTGCTCGAGCTGGCCCAGTTCAAGGTGGCCCCGATGCTGCGCAGCGTCCGCGGCGTGGTGGAGGTGAACACCTGGGGCGGGGAACAGCGCGTCCTCGAGGTGAAGGTCGACCCGATGCGCCTCGCCGCCCGGGGGCTCACGCTGCAGGACGTGCAGGATGCCCTGGCGAGCGCCACCGGCACCGCTCCGGGCGCGGCCCTCCCAGCGGGATCCGGTCAGACACTGCTCCGCGCGGTGGCCTTGCCCCGGACCGCCGGTGACCTGGGCTACGCGCTCGTGGCCCGGCGCGGTTCCAACGCCAACCCGGTCCGCCTCGCCGAGGTGGCCGACATCGCGATGGGTGCCTCCACCCGCATCGGAGCGGCGACCGAGAACGGCAAGGGTGAGACCGTCTACGTGATGGCGCAGATGCTCCGCGGCGAGAACGCACTCGACGTGATGCAGCGCCTGAAGAAGCAGATGGTAGAGGTGCGCAAGGCCGTCCCGGAGGACGTCTTCGTGGACGTGGTCTACGATCGGAGCACGCTCGTCACCGGCACGCTCCGCACCGTCTTCAAGAACCTGCTCGAGGGAGGCCTGCTGGTGGTGGCGGTGCTCTTCCTGATGCTCGGCAGCTGGCGAGCCGGGCTGCTGGTCGCATCAGCCATCCCGCTCTCCATGCTCGGCGCCACCGCGGCGATGGTGGCGCTCGACGTTCCCGGGAATCTGATGTCGCTCGGTGCGCTCGACTTCGGTCTCATCGTCGACGGTGCGGTGGTAATGGTGGAGGCGGTGTTTCACGGCGTCGACCGCTCCGCCTACCCGCTACAGGATCGCAAACGCTGCCGGGCGCTCTGGGTCCGCCACGTCGAGGAGGTAACCGGCATCGTGGCCCAGCCCGTCTTCTTCTCGGTGCTGATCATCCTGCTGGTCTACCTTCCGGTCCTGTCGCTCACCGGCGTGGATGGCAAGATGTTCCGGCCCATGGCGCTCACCGTGGTCTTCGCGCTGGCGAGCTCACTGATCCTCTCGCTCACCTTCATCCCGGCGGCCACCGCGCTCTTCCTCGGTCCGAAGGATGTCCCGGAGCGCGCGCCGTTCGTGGTGCGGTGGATCGAGAAGGGCTACCTGCCGCTCCTGCGCACCTCCGAGGCCCGCCCCTGGCTGGTGGCGGCCGGTTCGGCAGCGCTCCTCGTGCTCGGGGGCTTCGTCTTCGCCCGCGCCGGAAGCGAGTTCGTCCCGCAGCTCGACGAGGGGGACCTGGTGGTCCAGGTGACGCGTGCAGCGGACGTCTCGCTCGACACCGCCGTCTCCGAGGCAGGAAAGCTCGAGGCGGTGATGATGCAGAAGGTCCCGGAGGTGAAGGAGGTGGTCTCCCGCATC
>JADGQZ010000220.1 GCA_017881345.1 Myxococcaceae bacterium
CTTCGAGCTGCTCCCCACCATCTTCGTGTCGGTGAACGACCCCTACTACTCGAAGTGGGGTGGGGCCCTGCGCGGGTCATTCTTCCTCTCGGACACACTGGCCATCGCCGCCCACGTCTCCTTCTACGAGCTGCTCCCCACCGACGACGTCAAGACGGCGAAGGCCAACTTCCAGAGCCGGATCTTCTACTCCCAGCCCAAGTGGTCGATGCTCGGGACCGTGGAGTGGAGCCCGATCTACGGGAAGGCCACCATCTTCAACAGCATCATCCACTTCGACGGGTTCATCCTCGGTGGGCTCGGCGCGATGTGGACCGACACCTCGTCCACCCCGCTCAACTCGAGCAACCCCAGCCAGGGCACCCGCGGGCCGGCCATCGCCGGGGAGCTCGGCATCGGCCTGCGCTTCATGACCACCGACTGGCTGAGCGTGAACCTCGCGCTCATCGACACCGCCTACGTCGACCAGCCGGCGGGCACGAACAAGGGCTCCATCCAGAACATCCTGGCGATCAACGCCGGCATCTCGGTGTTCTTCCCGTTCCGTAGCACCGGGAGGGAGTCCGAGTGAGCGCCCGGATCCTGCTGCTCGCCCTCCTCGTCCTGGCGCCCGGCGCGTGGGCCCAGGCTCCGGCTCCGGCTGCGGCCCCGGCTCCCGCCCCGGCGCCCGCTCCGGCTCCGGCCCCGGACGCCAGCCCGTCGTTCGAGGCCGGCGACACCGCGGCCATGGACCGCGACATCGGCCCGCTCAAGGACCGCGTGCCACCGGTCACCGGATACACCTTCCGGATGGCGCACCGCTTCGAGTTCGCGCCGAACGTGGACTTCAGCTTCCGCGACGCGTTCTGGACCAAGCTCCTGGTCGGCTTCACCGCCACCTATCACTTCACCGAGACCATCGGGCTGGCGCTCCGCGCCGACTACGCCATCACCTCGGTGAGCAACTCGGCGCAGGTCTGCCCTCCCGGGCAGGCCTGCTTCAAGCCCAGCTCCGAGCAGCTCGACGGCAAGGCGCCGGGCCACATGAACTGGCTGACCGGCCTCGATCTGGAGTGGGCGCCGCTCTACGGGAAGATCTCGCTCTTCGCCGAGGGGTTCGCCCACTTCAACATGTACCTGATCGGCGGCCCCATCGCGGTGCAGTACCAGGCGCCCAAGAGCCTCAGCGGTGGAAGCGAGGCGGCGTGGACGGTGGGCGGCGAGGTCGGGCTCGGGATGCGCTTCGTCTTCAACCGCTGGATGGCGCTCCGCTTCGAGCTGCGCGACGAGATCTACCGGGAGAAGACGCAGGCGGCGACGGAGACCACCGGCGCGCTCTACCAGGTCCGCAACCAGTTCTTCTTCGGCATCGGACTGTCGATGTTCTTCCCCACCACGTTTCCCGAGGGATAGGAGGAATGGACGACATGCCGCGCTCGCTCCGCCTCGTCGCCCTCGCCCTGCCGCTGCTGCTTGCCGGCGGCGCGCCCGCGCAGACCTTCCAGGGGCTCGACTCTCCGCCCCAGCAGCCGAAGAAGACCAAGCCGAAGCCCAGCACCACCAGCTCCACCACCAAGCCCGCCTCGGCCACCCAGACGTCCGGCCAGCAGGGGCAGGGGCTCGGGCTCGACCTGACGACGCCCGCGCCGCCCCCGGCCAAGACGGACCTGCCGATGCCGCCGCCTCCCCCCTCCAAGAAGGGGACCGCGCCCACGACGACCTTCGAGGCCCTGGACGTGAGCGGCCGCACCGCGGACCGGCAGCGGCTCGAGGCCGCGAACGCCTCGTTCCAGCGCGGGGAGTACGACAAGGCGGCCCTCGCTGCCTGGGAGCTGATGAACGACCCGAAGATGGCGCCGCTCCAGCTCGAGTCGCAATATCTCCTCGGGAAGACCCTCTACCGGATGGGCCAGTACCACTCGTCCCTCGGTGAGTTCAGCCAGATCCTCGCCCGCGGACAGGACACCCGCTTCTTCAGCAAGTCGCTGGAGTGGCTCTTCTTCATCAGCCACAAGACGGTGAACGAGTCGGTCATCCTCGACGAGGTGGCGCGCTACGCCAACGCCCAGTGGCCCGAGCGCTACCAGGACGAGTTCCACTACCTGCTGGCGCGCTACTTCTTCGTGCGCGGCCGGGCGCTGGACACGGTGGAGCAGAAGGGTGAGGCGGCGAAGAGCTTCGAGGAGACTCGGAAGCTGACCGCGCAGATCCCGAAGAGCGACCGCTTCTACGCCCAGGCCAAGTACCTCGAGGGGCTCACCTGGATCCGCGACCGCAACGCGCCCCGCGCGCTCGAGGCGATGAAGGAGGTCGTCCGGGTGACGCGGCCCGCGTCGGACCGGAGCGCGGCGGACGCGAAGATTGCCGACGCGACGCGCGACCTGGCCTTCATCCAGCTGGCGCGCATCCACTACGGCGCCAGGCAGAACCGCTACGCCCTCTACTATTACGGGAAGATCGAGCGCGGGAAGCCGGACTGGCTCGAGGCGCTGTTCGAGTCCTCCTGGGCCGACTACCGGATCGGGCAGTACGAGCAGGCGCTGGGAAATCTCATCACCCTGTCGAGCCCGTTCTTCCGCGACGAGTACTTCCCCGAGGCGCTGATCCTCAAGGCGGTCATCTATTACGAGAACTGCCGCTACGCCGAGTCGACGGCGATCGTCCAGGAGTTCGAGCGCCGCTACAAGCCGGTCTACGACGCGCTGGACGACCTGACCCGGAAGAACATGGAGGCGGCGGACGACTATGCAGTCCTCGCCGAGATCCAGCGGAAGAACCGCACGGCGAAGAAGACCGGCCAGGCTCCGGATCTGATCCTCGAGCGGGTGCTGAAGCTCGCCCTGAGCGACAAGGACCTCAAGAACACCAACGACTCGATCATCGAGCTGGAGAACGAGCTCGACGGGATGAAGACGCACCCCAGCCTGAACAACACCGAGCTGGCGCGGAACCTCCAGGACATCCTGAAGAAGCAGCGGACGGCGCTCATCCAGAAGGCCGGCCTGATGGCGAAGGCGAAGCTCGAGCAGGAGCAGGCAGAGCTCCGGACGCTCCTCGCGAACGGCGAGCGCATCAAGTTCGAGACCACCACCAAGGAGAAGGAGTTCCTGGAGGAGCAGCTCCAGGCCGGTGGTCGCCGGGCGATCATCAAGAAGTACAAGTACTCGGTGGCGGTGAACGACGACCAGCTGTACTGGCCGTTCCAGGGCGAGTTCTGGCGAGACGAGCTGGGCACCTACCAGTACACGCTCACCAAGGGCTGCATCGAGCGGAAGACCGGGAACGCCAGCGTCTCGGACGCGAGTGCGCCCACCCCGAAATAGCCGAGCATGAGCATCGCAGCCGCGCAGTGGGCTGTGTGCGGATATCCAGCGCCGCTCACCCTGGAGAGGAAGCGGTCTCAGCCATTCGGGTCGTCGCTCGGGCGCGTCCGGCGAATCGTCGAGCGAGTTCCGGCGTACCGCGGCTTCGAGGCGGAGGAGATCTCCTGGGAGAGGTTCCGCGACTACTGGCTCCCGCGGCTCGAGCGTGATGGCCTGCTCGTGGGCGTGAACTGGAGCGGTTCCTCCGCGACGGGCTACGACGTCACGCCGTCCGAGGTCCGCGACCGCATCGAACACGAGCTCGGCAAGGTATCTCCCGGCAACGGGTGATCTGCAGCCGGGTTCCCGAGTGCGCAGCGGCGCCCGCCACAGCGGTGTGTTTTCGGCTGCACAGAGCGTAGAGACGTCGAGGCATCGGCCCTGCCAGGACTTCTCTCCGTCATGAGCTTCCGGTCCCGAGGAGGGAACGCTTGCACGACCACCGCATCGCCAGCCCTGCGGGGCGACTCCTCTCGTCGCTCCATCTGCACTCGGACGGCAGCGGACCGCGGCTGCGGGTGGGAGTCCTGGTGGACGGCCCGGTGCTCCCGCGGCACTTCGCAGCGGTCCTCGAGGACATCCGGGCCAGCGACTTCGCCGAGCTCGCGCTCGTCGTCTTCAACGTCGATGAGCGCCAGCGGGAAGCCCGGCCGCGGCAATCGCGGGTCCGGGCGCTCTGGAACCGGCTGACCGACCGGGGTCTCCGCGGTCGGATCGGCTACGACCTCTACGAGCGCCTCGACGCGCGCCGCCGGCCGGAGGAGGACCCAGAGGAGCTGGTCGACTGCTCCTCGCTCCTCGCCTGCATCGAGCGGATCGACGTGAACCCGATCCGCAAGGGCTTCGTCCACCGCTTTCCGGAGGAGTCCCTCGGCAGGATCCGCGCGGCGAACCTGGACGTGCTGCTCCGGTTCGGCTTCAACATCGTCCGGGGCGGCATCCTCGACGCAGCCCGGTACGGCGTCTGGTCGTACCACCACGGCGACAACGACCGGTTCCGGGGCGGCCCGCCGGCGTTCTGGGAGGTGGTCGAGGGCGCCGAGACCAGCGGCGTGCTGCTCCAGCGCCTCTCGGACGAGCTGGACGGTGGGTTCGTGCTCTGCAAGTCCACCTTCGCCACGGCGGACTCGCTCCTCGTCTCGGCGAACCGGGAGCTCCCTTACTGGGGCGGCGTGCACTTCGTCATCCGGAAGCTGCGGGAGCTTCATGAACAGGGCTGGGACACCCTCCGCGCGCGCGCCGTCCCTCCGGCCCCCTACATCGGCAAGAGGAAGATCTACCGCCGGCCGACGAACGCCCAGCTCGCAGGCTGGCTCGCGCCGCGTCTCGCGCTGAAGGCGGCCCGGCGGCCGTTCCGGAAGCAGACGTTCGTCCACTGGCGGGTCGCGCTGCGGACCGGCGCCTCCGGCACGCTGGACCGGCCGGAGGCCTCGCCGACGATGGATGGCTTCCGGCTCCTCGAGCCACCGCCCGGCCACTACTGGGCGGACCCGGCGCTGGTGGAGCACGCCGGACGGACCTGGCTCTTCTTCGAGGACTGGATCTACGCCGAGTCACGCGGCGTCATCGGCGTCGCCGAGGTGCACGAGGACGGGCAGCTCGGGCCGCACGAGACCTGCCTCGACACGGGCCGGCACCTCTCGTATCCGCACGTGTTCCAGCACGGCGGGGAGTTCTTCATGGTCCCCGAGTCCGGTGCGGACCACGAGATCGTGCTCTACCGGGCCACCGACTTCCCGCGGCGGTGGCAGCGGGAGCATGTCCTCCAGCGGGGGCTGTTCGCCGTGGACACCACCACGCTGGAGCACGAGGGACGGTGGTGGTTCCTTCCCACCGTCGCGGAGCGGCCAGGCGGCGAGGTGGAGCTGCTCCTCTTCTCGTCGGATGCGCTCACCGGCGATTGGAAGGCCCACCCCGCCAGTCCCATCTGCTCGGACGTCCTCCGGAGCCGCGGGGCAGGGGCGATCCTCACCGAGGGCGGGCGTCTCGTCCGGCCGAGCCAGAGCTGCGCCCCGGTCTACGGCCACAGCCTGCTCTTCAACGAGATCACCACCTTGAACCCGCGCGAGTACGCGGAGCGAACGTATCGAACCATTCGCCCGACGTGGGCCGAGCGGCTCATCGGCACGCACACCTACAACCGTGCCGGCAGGCACGAGGTCGTGGATGCCTGCGACGTGATCGACGCCCGCGCGGCCCTCGCTGGACCGTCGAGCGAAGACCCGAGGTCCACGGCACCTCACCCGGGCGCGGGCCGCAGGTAGTCCGGGCGCTGAACGGGGTGCGAATCACGCTCGGTCGTCGGGCCCGGACTCCACTAGGATGGCCGGCTCACCGCCCATGCCGCCCCGCGCCACCACCATCGCCTTCGACGTCATGGGCAGCGACCACGGTCCGGCCGAGGTGGTGCGTGGAGCCGCCGCGCTCTCGCTCGAGGCGCCCCACGTCCATGCGCTCCTGGTCGGCGATGGGAAGCAGATCGACGCGGTGCTCGCCGAGACCCGGCACAGCGGTGAGCGGATCAGCGTCCACCACGCGCCGGACTTCGTGGGGATGCACGAGAAGCCGTCCGAGGCGCTCGGTCGGACGCCGAAGGCCTCGATCATGGTCGCCACCCAGCTGGTCGCGGACGGCGAGGCGGACGCCGTGGTGACGGCGGGCAACACCGGGGCCGGGGTGCTGGCGTGCGCCCGCACCTTCCAGCTCATCCCGGGCGTGCGGCGGGCCGCGCTCGCCAGCGTCTACCCGACGCGCACCTGGCACGGCACCAAGGAGGACCCCTTCAGCCTCATCCTCGACGTGGGCGCCACGGTGGACGCGACGGCCGAGGATCTGGTCACCTTTGCCGTCATGGGCGCGGCGTACGCCCGCATCATCAGCAAGAACCCCAACCCCTCGGTGGCGCTCCTCTCCAACGGGACCGAGGCCACCAAGGGGCCACCGCGGGTGGTCGAGGCGCACGCCCGGCTCGCCAAGCACGGGGGCATCCGCTTCGTCGGCAACGTCGAGGGCATCGACATCCCCAAGGGCACGGCCGACGTCATCTGCTGCGACGGCTTCGTCGGCAACATCTGCCTGAAGATGCTGGAGGGCGTGGCGGAGACCGTGGTCGAGCTGGCCAACTACGCCTACCACTCGGCGTTGCGCTGGAAGATCGGCCTCGCGATGCTGAGCAACGGGTTGAAGCAGCTCAAGGACGTGACGGACTGGCAGCAGTACGGGGGTGCACCGGTGCTCGGGTTCGATCGACTGTTCATCAAGGCGCACGGACGCTCCCGGGCACGGGCCATCGCCAATGCCGGCAAGGTCGCCGCCAAGGCGGTCACGTCGGACCTCGCCCACGCCATCCGGGAAGGGCTGTCGCCGAGCGGCTCCTGACCGATGGCTCTTCCGGACCGCATCGACCCGCGGCCGCCCCGTCGCATCTACCGCTGGGATCTGGACAAGACCTACCTCCAGACGGACTTCGACACCTTCAGCCAGCTGGTCCGCACCGCTCTGCAGAAGGCGAGCGAGAAGGAGGCGGTGCCGGGCGCCGCCGCGCTCATCCGGGAGCTCCGCGCCCAGGGCGACACGCGGCTGTGCATCATCTCCGGCAGCCCCACGCAGATGCGCAACGTGCTCGAGCAGAAGCTCAAGCTCGACGGCGTCGAGTGGGACGAGCTGGTGCTCAAGGACAACGTGCGGAACCTGCTCCGCGGGCGGTTCCGGGCGCTGCGGGGGCAGGTCGGGTACAAGCTGCCGGTCCTGCTCGAGAGCCGCATCCACGCGCCGGTCGAGGCCGAGGAGGTGCTCTTCGGGGACGACGCCGAGGCGGACGCCTTCATCTACTCGCTCTACGCCGACCTCATCGCCGGCCGGGTCGACGAGACGGTGCTCGGGCAGGTGCTCGAGGTGGCGCAGGTCTACCCGGATGATCGGGCGCGCATCGTCAACGCCTGGCGCGCGATCCCCAGGGCGGACCCGGTGCGCCGCATCTTCATCCACCTCGACCGGCTCACTCCGCCGGCGTACTTCGCCCGCTACGGCCCGCGGGTGGTGCCGGTCTTCAACTACTTCCAGGCGGCGCTGGTGCTGCTCGCCGACGGCCACCTCAACCCCGGGCAGGTCGCCCGCGTCGCGGTGGAGATGGTCCAGACCGCGGGCCACAACCTCCTCACCCTGAGCAACTCGTTCCAGGACCTGGTGCGGCGGGGCTTGCCCATCCAGGCAGTGGCCGCGCCGCTGCTGCAGGCCCTGGAAGGTGCGCTCCAGGGCCCGGAGGCAGTCCTCCAGGCATTCCGCCCGCTCCCGGACATCGTCAAGGCGTTCACCCGCCGGGTCGCCGCGCTCGGAGCCACCCCTCTGCCCCCCGCTCCGCGGGCCATCGACTATCTCAGCGTCCTGGACGACGCTCGGCCGCGGACGACTCGCGCGCGGAAGCGAAGCTAGCGCGCCCCGGCCTCTCTCGATGCCCGCCCAGCCACCGCCCCGTCGTCACCGCACCTGGGTCTGGAGTGTCGCCCTGCTCGGCCTGCTCGCCGCGGCGCTCCTCGTCTGGCTCCTGCGTGAGCGGCCCGGGGCGGAGGGACCGGCCAGCGCGGCCGCTCCGCGCATCACCGGGTCGTCGGGTCCGGGGCCGCGGGCGGAGCAGTCCACCGGTGGGAGCAAGACGGACGAGGCCGCACCCGCTCCGCGCGAGGTCCGGGCAGCGCTCCCGCCATTCACTGGCCGGGTCCTCTCCGGCGCAGATGGCCGTGGCATCGCCGGGGCCGAGGTCACCTTCTTCGCGCCCGAGGGCGCGACCTCGGTCCGTTCCGGCCCGGACGGGCGGTTCCAGCTCGTACCCTCGCGCGCCGGGCCGCACCAGCTCGCGGCCGTGCTCGCCGAGGGTTACGTGCCCTTCGGCCCGGAGTGGGGCCAGAGCCCCATCCGGCTGCTGGCCCCGGCGCCGCCGGGCACGCCGGAGCTGGTCGTCTCGCTCGAACCGGAGATCCGGCTGAAGGGCAGGGTCGAGGCGCAGGACGGCGGCGCGCCCATCGGTGGTGCCACCGTGACGCTCCGCCTCCCCGGGACCCAGCCCGGGGTGGTGAGCTCCGAGCGCCGCTGGACCACCGATGGTCGGGGCGAGTTCAGCGGCGCGGCTCCGGCCGAGGGGATGCTCCTCGCCCAGGCGGCGGGGTTCTCCCCCGCGGTCGAGCCGCTCCGTGGCACGGGAGAGACGCGGACCGTCACCCTCCGGCTCAAGACCGCACCCGCCGATGCCGCGCCCGAGCCGCCGCTCGGCGGACGGGTCGTCGACGACCGTGGAGCGCCGGTCCCGGACGCGGTGGTGACGCTCGGGGTGAGCCGGAGGCCGCGCGAGGGCGGCTCGGTGCTCCCGGCTCCCGTCGCGGCCGACGCGCAGGGCCGCTTCCGCTTCGAGGCGGTGCCGGCGCAGGTCGGGTGGGCTCAGGCGCGCGCCGGGGACCTGCTCTCAGACCGGGTCGGCGTCGAGCCGGGCCAGGCCGAGGTGGTGCTCACGGTCCATCCCGGCGGGGTGCTCGCCGGCCGGGTGGTGCACGCCGACGGCCGGCCGGCGACGGCGTTCGCGCTCCAGCTGGTCCGGCTGCGGCGGGGCGAGCCGTCTCGCACGCTCTCGGTCGTGGATCCCGACGGGCAGTGGGAAGTCCGCGGGCTCGCCTCGGGCGCCTGGGAGCTCCAGGCGCTGGCCGCGGACAGCGGACCTTCCGAGCGCGTGCGGGTGGAGCTTCCGGCCTCGCCCGGCGCGCGGGTGGAGAAGGAGCTCCGGCTGCGCGGTGGCCGGCGGCTGTCGGGCGTGGTGCGGGACATGACCTCCCGGGTGCCGATCGCCGGGGCGAGGGTCGCCATGGAGTCGTCCCCGGGCGAGGACTCGGTCCTGGTCCGCACCGGAACCTTCACCGCGGCGGATGGAGCGTTCCAGCTCGAGGGAGTGCCGGACACCCCGGTGAGCGTCTCGGTGGAGGCGGACCGCTACAACCGGCGCATCGTCACCGTCGCGCGCGGGCGGACACAGGTGGAGGTCTCGCTCCGTCCACTCGTCGCGGACCAGACGCCGAGCACCGATCTGGTGGGCATCGGCGCGGTGGTGAACCGGACCGAGGATGGTCTGGTGCTCGGAAACCTGGTCGCCTCGGGAGGGGCGGCCGCTGCCGGCCTGCACCCCGGCGACGTCGTGCTCCGGGTGGATGGGCTGACGGTCGCCGAGCTCGGCTTCACCGACGCGGTCCAGCGGCTCCGCGGCGAGGAGGGGACGATGGTCCGGCTCGAGGTGCGCCGCGCCGACGGAACCACCGCCATCGTCGACGTGCCCCGGCGGCCGATCAGCTTCTGACCAGCACACCCCGCGGGGTGAGCGGGCGGTCGCGTGGCAGGAGCTGCTGTTCCTGGTACCAGCGGAGCGCGTCGCGGATGCCGTGCCGGACCGGCCGCGGGCGGTACCCGAGCGTGCGCTGGGCAAGTCCCGAGCTCACGTAGGCGGGCTCGAAGAGCTGCCGGAGGAACGGCGTGTTCACCCAGCCGAGCCGGGCGGAGGAGAGCGTCCCGAGCACGTCACCGGCCCGCCCCAGGGCGCGCGCCGCCCACCCGGGGAGAGGCATCGCCGGAGGGTGCTGACCACACTCCTCGGCGATCTGGGTGAGGAACTCGCGGTGGGTGAGATTCTCGCCGCCGAGGACATACCGGGTGCGGGGGCGGCCAGTGCGCATCGCGAGCATCAGGCCGTCGGCCACGTCGTCGGCGTTGACGAAGTTGGCTCCGCCCGGAGGGTAGGCCCTGACCAGGCCCGAGGCGACGAGCCGCACCACCTCGGCGCTGGTGGCGCCCGTCCCGTACGCACCGACGACGAAGGTCGGGTTGCAGACCACGACCTGCACCGTCCCCCAGTCGCCCAGCGCGACCTCCTCGGCGGCGCGCTTGCTCTCGGCGTAGGCCGTGCTCCGCTCGGGCGGCGCGCTCTCCTCGGTGGCCGGGCGGTCCAGGCTGGCGTGTCCCACGGCCACGCTCGAGGACACGTGCACCAGCCGGTGCACGCCGGCGCTCCGCGCGGCCTGGAGCACTTGCCGGGTGCCCTCGACGTTGATGGTCCAGAGCAGGAGCCGGCCCGCGTCGTCGAAGCGGACGTGCCCCGCGGCGTGGAAGACGCGCTGGACGCCGTTCATCGCCTTGGCCAGCGAGTGCGCATCGCGGACGTCGCCCGACACCCGCTCCACGTCCAGTCCGCCGAGCGATCGGGCGTCGGATCCGGGCGTGAGCAGGACGCGGGGGCGCTCGCCGGCCCGGACGAGGGTGCGGACGAGATTGGCTCCGATGAGTCCGGTGGCGCCCGTCAGGAGCGTTCGCATGGTATAGACGCGTGCCCTTCAAAGCCCGCTCTGACCCGGGGCGTCAATCGCTGATGACGGACGATCCCACCCCGCCCGAACCCCCCGTCGCTGCTGGCCCTCCGGAGGATACCGTGTCCGAGGCCTCCGACCCGGAGGGCGAGGCCACCCTGGAAGCCGACGGCCTGGACCTCGAGGCCTCCGACGACGAAGACGACGACGACGGACCGGACCCGCTCGCAGAGCCGGTGCCCGAACCGCCGCCTCCGCACGACTTGAAGGAGCCCGAGCCGGTTCCCCCCGCCCTGTGGGAGAGCGACGCGGACCATCTCGACCCCACGGCCCCGGTGCCGCGGGACCACGCTCCGGACATCGACCCGTCGAAGCTCGATCCGGACGCGCTCAAGGTGGTGAACCGGCTGCTCCAGTACGGCCACCAGGCCTACCTGGTCGGCGGTTGCGTCCGGGACCTCCTGGTCGGCCGGACGCCCAAGGACTTCGACGTCGCCACCAGCGCGGTTCCGAGCGAGGTCCGCGGCATCTTCCGCAACTGCCGCCTCATCGGACGCCGCTTCCGGCTGGCGCACGTCTACTTCAAGGGCGGGAAGATCGTGGAGGTCTCCACCTTCCGCGCCAACCCGAGCGAGCTGGAGGACCCGGCGGAGGCCTCCGCGGACGGTGAGGAGAAGGACGATCTCCTCATCAGCGACGACAACGTCTTCGGGACCGCGGAGCAGGAC
>JADGQZ010000221.1 GCA_017881345.1 Myxococcaceae bacterium
AGAGCTCGGCCAGCCGGAACATCACGTCCGGGGTGTAGCGGGGCTCGTCCGGGTAACGCTGGAGGAACTCCTCGAACTGGGCGATGGCGTCGAGCCGGTCCTTGCGCTCGGTCACCTCGAGGTCGCGGATGGCCTTCTCGTAGCTGGCGGAGAGGTCGCTCCGCTTCTCCTCGTACTTCTTCTCCACCAGCAGCTGCACGTCGTGCTTGAACTCGCGCGACTCCGCCTCGTAGCTGCGGAGCATGTCCTGGAGCTCGTCGAGCTGCTTCTGCTCGGCGGGGGTGCGACCCATCCCCTCGAGGCCGAGCGCCGGCTTCCGGACGGGGGCGACGTCCTTCTTCTCGGCCGCGGCGCTCGCCGCGGTTGGCGCGCTGTCCGCGGGCTCCGGGGCAGGCGCGGGAGCCGTCGCCGCGGGCTTTGCCTTCGCCTTCCCCTTCTTCGGGGCCGCAGGCGCAGGGCTCGCCGCGAGGGCGAGCGCGATGAGGAAGGCCCCCAGCATCAGTCCACGTCCTTGAGGACCGGCTGGAAGTCTGCGTCCAGGGCCCGGAGCTCATCCTCCTTCTGCGAGGCGACCTTCTGGATGGCGGTGGTCTGCGACTGCTTGCGGGTGAAGGCGGTGTCCACCACTCCCACGTCGGCCTTGAGCACCAGGTCGTAGAACTGCCGGCGCACCCGCCGGAAGCTGTCGTAGGCCATCCGGCCCACCAGCTGCTGGGCGTCGCCGGAGACGACGCCCACGTCCTTGCCGTACACGTCGAGCAGCTTCGCCTCGAAGAGGACCTTGCCCCGGATCTCCTCGCCCTTCTGGCGGACCCGCTCCCGGAGCGCGACCTGGTCCCCGGCGGTGCGCTGCTCGAGCGTGGCGATCTGGGCGCGGAGGTCCAGGCTCCTCCGGACGAACTGCGCGGCGTCGCCGGTGGCGCGCGGCTCCACCCCGGCCAGCAGGCCCCGGGCCCGGGACGACGACTCCGCCAGGTCCTTGCGGATGGCGTCCTCGCCGCTGAGGGTGGTGTCCACCAGGCCGCGATCGGCGAGGAGGAGCCCCCGGAGCCGCCCGACCTCGGCCTCCAGCGCCTTGAGCGAGCGCTGCTCGGAGACGAGCCGCTCGTTGAACTGCTTCTCGTCCTCCGGCCCGTCGTGCCGCCCCTCGCGGGTGTCCGCCACCCACTTCTGGGTCGCGACCAGCATCGCGTTCATGCTCTGCAGATCGGTCCCCAGCCGGAAGGCCTCGCGGTCCATCACGTCCAGCCGCTCCTGCATCCGGGTGCGGCGGGCGGTGACCTCCGCCGGTGTGGTGGGGAGCGCGCCGAGGCGCGTGCGGTCGGCGGTGAGCTGCGCCTGGATCTGCCCGAGCGAGAGCCGCTCCTCGTGGGTGAGCAGCGGGTCCAGGGCGTCGATCTCCGCCGCGTCCAGGGTGGCCTCGGCCGAGGAGAGCGCGTTGGCGACCGCCTGGGCGCGGGTGGTGCCCTCCTGGAGCGAGGGGAAGGCCTCGGCGCCGCGCTCGTCCAGCGCCTTGAGGATGCGCTCGGCGATGGCCCGGCTCTCGGTGACGCCCTTCTTGCCGCCCTCGAGCGAGCCGACCACGCGGAGCGCCTGCGCAACGTCCTCCTGGGTGCTGGCCCACTTCAGGGCGAGCGGCGGGAGGAGCGTGTTGACGTCGAGCGTGCGCTCGTTCCGGGCGAGCAGGTTGTCGAAGTAGGCGACCGGGTCCTTCTGCACCGCGAGCATCCGGTCGATCTCGTCACGCACCGGGGCGTAGGTGGTGATGACGCCGTTGTACGTCTCGGTGGCCTCGCGGTAGCGCTTCAGCTTGAGCAGCAGGTGGGCCTGGAGGATCTGCGCCTCGGGCGACAGCGGCGAGTCGGGGGCGACGAGGAGCAGGATGTCGGTCGCGTTGCGCGCGCCGTCCCAGTCCTCGGCCCGCACCTTCGCCCAGGCCATCTCGTAGAGCGCCTCGGGGAACTGCGGGGACTCCTGGCTGATGGCCTGGTACTGGTCCACCGCCGCGGGGACCTGGCCGGTCTCGACCAGGAGCCGGGCCAGGGCGAGGTGGGCGAGCTCGACGATGCGCTGCTCCCGCTCGTCGGCGGGCTTGGTGGCGGTGACCTCGCCGAAGCGGGCCATCGCCCCGGGGTAGTCCTGGGCCTGAACCCGGAGCACCCCGAGGTAGTAGAGGCTGGGGAGCCGGTAGCGGCTGCCCTGGGTGGTGAGCGAGAGGAAGGCCTCGGCGGCCCGGCGCTGGCGCTCCTCGGGCGACAGGTCGGCCCGGCGGGCGAGCCACTTGCCGTAGGCGTAGGTGATGTCCGGGGGGAGCTGACCGTCCGGCCCGCGGGCCCTGGCCAGGTACGGGTCGAGGTTCCCCCAGTCGTCCAGCTTGGCGCTCACGTCGAGGTAGCGCGACAGCGCCTCGCGGTAACGGGGCGTGTCCAGGGCGAGGAGCTGCTTGAGGTACAGCCGCGCGCTCCCGTAGCTCTTCTGCTGGTAGAGCGCGTCCGCCAGGTACCAGAGCGCGTCGGGGCGGTGGGGGTTGTTGTCGAAGGCCTTGTCGGCCAGCAGGTCGTAGAAGAGGACCGAGGCGGTGGGCCAGTCCTGGAGGAGGTACTGGATCTCGCCGTCGGAGAAGCGGCGCTCGAGCACCATCTCCCCGGTCGGGTCGGCGCGGCCGGCGTACTGAGTCTCGACCACCGCGAGGTTCTCGCTGGCGTTGCGGATCTGTGCGGCGACCTGGTCCAGCTTGGCCGCGGTGGAGGCGGAGATGCGGACGTCGGTGGCGCCGGCAGGCGTCCCCACCGCGAGCAGCGCGATGAGCACCGGGGCCCGGCCGAGCTTCACTTCGACTCCTTCTGCTCCACCTGCGCCTGGGACGGCTTCGGCGACGCCTCCCGATTGACCTCGACGTCGTAGCGCACCGCCGGCCGGTCCTTCAGCTCGGTGGTGAGGCCGCCCTTCTCGTAGCCGATCACCTTGACCGTGGTGACCTTCCCCGGCTCGGAGGTGAAGGTGTAGCTGGAGCTGACGGTGAACTTGTAGCCCTCGAGGTAGCTGAACACCCCGAAGCCCTTGCCCTTGTAGACGAGCCGCACCGCGATCTGGTGCTGGCCTGGGACGATGCGCCCGTTGAAGATCTCGAACTCGGGGCGGCCGGCGAGGTCGCCGTCCTTGTCGGTGCGGGTGAGGATGGGCGCGCCGTCGAGCGCGTAGGCGACGGACTCGAGCGCGAAGCTGCCGCCCATCTCGTTCTTGTGCACCAGCACTGCCCGGGCGCCGGAGGACAGGTCACCGCCGAGCACCGTTTCTTGAAGCAGCAGCAGGCGAGCCTTGGTCCGGTAGATCTTCTCCTTGAGGTCGACCACCTGCTCCTCGAGCGTCTTCACCCGCGTCTGGAACGCCTCGTCCGAGGTGACCGGGAGCGAGGCGTCGGAGGGGGTGGAGGGGGCGACGGGCTTCACCGGGGCGGTGGACGCGGCGGCGGCGGGCGCGTCGGCGGCTCCGGGCCTGGGCGCGGTGGCTGCCGGCGGCGGGGGGGTGGCCTCCAGGGCCTTGCTCCCGGTCCGCATCGGGGCCATCTCGCCCGCGCCTGCCGCCGGATCGGCCCGGGAGTCAGGCAGGGGGGGAAGCGAGTCGCTGGACTGAGCGCGCACCGCGACGCTCGCGAGCATGGTGAGGACGGCGAGGAGTGCGGGCTGACCTAGACGCACGGATGGCTCCCGGCGACGGAAAATCCGAGTCTTTACATACCACGGACGCGCTGACCGCCCTCCTGGCTGGCGGGCCGCTGTGCTTCCGGCCTACCCGCCCTTTTTCAGCTCCGTGAGGACGAGCTTGGCCACGGCCTTCAATGTGTCGAAGACACCTACCCCGGTGGGGGCCACGGCCTGGAACTCGGGGACGCTGCGCGGGTTGAGGGTCTCGCGGAGCTCCTCGATCGCAACTGCGTTGGGAAGGTCTCGCTTGTTGTACTGCACCACGCTGGGGATCCTGTTGAGGTCGTAGCCCTGCTCGCCGAGGTTGGTGCGGAGGTTCTCGAACGATTCCATGTTCGCCTCCATGCGCTCCACCTGGCTGTCGGCGACGAAGACCACCCCGTCCACGCCCTTGAGGATGAGCTTGCGGCTGGCGTCGTAGAAGACCTGGCCCGGCACCGTGTACAGGTGGAAGCGGGTCTTGAAGCCGCGGATCTCGCCGAGCGACAGCGGCAGGAAGTCGAAGAAGAGCGTGCGGTCGGTCTCGGTGCTGAGGCTGATCAGCTTGCCCTTCGTCTCGGGGTTGGTCTTGTTGTAGATGTACTGGAGGTTGGTCGTCTTTCCGCAGAGACCCGGTCCGTAATAGACGATCTTGCAGTTGATCTCGCGGGATGAGTAATTGATGAAGGACATTTCCTGACCTTGAGGTCTGTCACTCGCTGAAGAGATTGTCGATGTCGTCGTCGGAGATCTCGGCGAAGGGCGAGCCCATCCCGCCCGGGCTCTCGGTCTTCTTCAGCAACGCCTCGAAGATCTTCCCGAGCTCGTCCGATGCCTTCTTGACCCGCAGCCGGACCAGGCCGAGGGATGTCCGGGTGTCGAAGATCACCACCAGCACCACCCGGCTGCCGACGATGGTCATGTAGAGCGACTCGCGTGCGCCCTCGTGGATCTGGTTGGGGAACTCGTTCTCGCCGATGAGCTTCGCCAGGCCGCCCATGGCCGCGACGTTCCCGGCGGTGAGGGATGCCAGCGAGGTGGTGTCGATGTTCTGGGTCTGGCCGGAGGCGGAGATCAGCTGTCCGTTCTTGTCGACGATGAAGACGACCTTGGCGTTGGCATCCTTGGTCAGGCGATCGCAGACGGCGTTGATGCGATTGTACTCCTCGTCATACATCACCAGTTGCTGGCCCATGGGCGTGAGATGTCCCCTTCGCTGCCGAGGGATCGACCCGGGTTTTTCGAGGGATTCCGCGTGGGTTCGCGCCGCCGACCCCTCGACCGGACGCCGGCGACGGTAGCAGGCAGCAAAGCCGTGCGGCAAGGATTCGGCCCGGACCGCACCACGGAGCGCTTGCGCGCGCGCCTCGGCTCTGGTCGCGTGGCGACCACATGATCCTACCCGCCGCGACCCTGATCTTGCTCCTGGCCCAGGCCGAACCGGCCGCGGCGGACGCTGGCACGCCTCCGGCGCGCGTGTCGACCCTTCCGGTCAAGCCCGCTCCGGGGCTCCCCCGGGTGATGATCAGCGGGGTCCCGCCGGTGCCGGCCGACTTCGACGCCTGGCTCGCGCCGTATACCGAGTGGCGGTCGGCGGTGCTCGCCGACCCGGGGGAGGACGGCAAGTCGATGCTGATCCTGACCCGGTTCGGGAGCGTCTTGCAGATCCACCGGGTGGACGCTCCCCTGGGGATGCGCGAGCAGCTTTCTTTTGGCAAGGAGCCGGTGGCCGAGGCGGAGTGGCTGCCGGGCGACGCGCGGACCCTCCTCTTCCGCCAGGACACCGGCGGCGGCGAGAACTTCCAGCTGTACCGGCTGGATCTGAAGACCGGCCAGCGCCAGCTGGTCACCGACGGAAAGAGCCGGCACGAGGAGTTCACCCTCTCTCCGGACGGCCGGCGCCTGGCGTACTCCGGCACTGGCCGCAATGGCACCGACACCGACGTCTACCTCGCCGAGACGGCGAGCCCGACGACGGCGCGCCGGCTGACCGAGGAGAAGGGGAGCTGGTTGCCGGTGGCGTTCTCGCTCGACGGCGCGCGGCTGCTCCTCAAGCAGGACCGGGCGATCGACGACGCCGATCTCTGGTGGGTGGACGTCGCGACGCGCCAGCGCACCCGCATCACTCCGGACGCGGCGAAGGCGGGGAAGGGGTCGGTGCGCCGCGCGGCGTTCGCCCCCGACGGCAAGTCGGTGTACCTGGTCACCGATCGCGGGAGCGACTTCTCGGGGCTGTTCCGGGTGGACCTCGCCCACCCCGA